>JANXBA010000019.1 GCA_025062075.1 Aquificaceae bacterium | reverse complement strand
ATCACCGCCACTGCCAACTTAGGCTCTACGGTGAGCTGGAACGGCACGTGCACCGCTGCAGGTGGTGCTGAACAGGTGGTAAGTCCTACGGAGATAAGATGCACCTTCAACAACCTAAACTCCGACAAGACCATAACTGCCACCTTTACCTCTGCGCCCGTTACTTACACTCTCACCGTAAACAAACAAGGCACAGGCTCTGGCACTGTGACTTCAGACCCGCAGGGCATAAACTGCGGTCAGACCTGCTCTGCCAGCTTTCCTGCAAACACCCAAGTGACTCTCTCCGCAAGCCCTGCTCAGGGCTCAGTCTTTGCAGGATGGGGTGGTGACTGTGCAAACTGTAGCAGCAACCCTCAGTGCACATTCACCATGACTGCCAACAGAACTTGCACCGCTACTTTTAACTTAGTCTCCGGTGGTGGTCCACCTCCACCTCCACCTCCTCCATCTCCTCCAACGGAGCCAGAGACTCCTCCTCCACCTCCACCACAACCTCCTCCACCACCTGCGGAGAACCCTGCAGTCAGAGAAGTTGCTGGCACCACCACCACGGGAGAGAGAGTCCTCATCAGAGGCGAAGTGCCCAGAAGTGAAGCAAGAATAGCCAGTGCAGAGTACACGCCACCAGAGCGGTGTCCCACGCCTTCTGTCTTCGTCCCTCAGTTTGGTGGCGTCAGCTACAGCATAGTGCCTGCGGGGGGCACGGAGAGCTCTCTCAGACCGCAGAGCAGGTTTGCCACCACGCTGACCATAAGCTACTCGATGCCGCTAAACCCAAGGGCAAGAGTCTTTGCCTACACTTCCATGGGTTGCACCGACATAACCAACCTTGCGAGCATAGACGTAAGCAGGAACTCCGTGAGCGTGAGGATTGAAGACGGGGGCGTGCTGGATGGAGACGGTCAGGTAAACGGCCAGATAAGGACAAAGAACTTTGTCTATGCGGTCATACCGGAGGATTACAGAAAGGGTGGTGGCTGTGCGATGGGTGGTGGGGCTTTCACCGACGCACTCTTGTGGATGCTTCTGTTCCCGCTGGTGCTGGCAAGTAGGTTGAGAGCTCTCAGGTCAAGTGCTTAGAGCTCTGGGTTTTCCGCACGTAGACGCCTTCTCTTATCTTTATGCTCGTGTGGCTTCTGCCAGTGTCTTCCAGGAGTTGCTCAAGAGAGGTCATCTCCTCTCTGAGTGCGTGAGCGCGCTCCACTGCCTCTGACGGAGGGCAAAAGTGGACCTCCAGCTCCCATTCCTTGCGAAACTCTTCAAGGAGCGTCTCCATCACCTGCCAGGAGTCAAGGCTCTCCGAGAGTTCTCTCTCCAGCCAGCCTATGTTCTCCCAGAGGCTCTGCCGGACCTCTTCTCTCAGTTGCGCATCGGGAAGGGCGAAGAGCTCTGCCATCATGTCAGGGTCAAAGCGCAAGAGCACATTTCCCACGAAGACAAAGAGGTTGCCTATGTCACCTGCACCCTGCCCGCTGATTTTTCTTTGGTTTTTCTTCACCAAAAGGTCGTTGACGGGCCTGTATTCTACTTCCAGTCCAAGCCTTGCGTAGGCTCTAATGACGGGAAGGGAGAGCTTGCGGTAGGCCTCTTCCACCCGAAAGGGCACCTCTCTTTTAGACAGCAGAAGCTGGTAAAAGACCTGACCTGGGCCAAGAAGCACCGCACCACCGCCTATGCGTCTTCTTATGACCCCTATGCCCAACTTCTTGCACCTTTCTAAGTCTACAAGCTCTTGCGCTTTGTCAAAGTAGCCTAAGCTCAGGTAGGTGTCCGCAGGCTCGCACAGAATAAGAGCCCTCTGTCCGAGCTCCGCTATGGCATGAAAAAGCGTGGTAGAGAGCATCTGGTCCAGCTTGCCCAGCACGTAGGCCTTCAGTGCCAAAACAGAGACTCCTTGCTTTTTTTATAATTATAAAACTGCGCACCAGCATGTGCACAGACGACTTGCGAGAGGAAGGAGAGTATGGCTGAGAGCTGGATGTTTCCCAGAGTGAGCAGGCTACCCAAGTACATCTTTGCCATGGTCAACGAGCTCAAGTACAAGCTCAGGAAAGAGGGTCAAGACATCGTGGACTTGGGCATGGGCAACCCAGACACGCCTCCCGCACCTCACATCATAGAAAAGCTCTGCGAGGTGGCCCGCAGGGACAACGTGCACGGCTACTCCGCCTCAAAGGGTATTCCCAGACTTAGGAAGGCCATCTGCGACTTTTACGAAAGGCGGTTTGGCGTGGAGCTGGACCCTGAAAGAGAAGCCATCCTCACCATAGGGGCCAAGGAAGGCTATTCACACCTGATGCTTGCCATGTTAGAACCCGGAGACACGGTGCTGGTCTCCAACCCCACTTACCCCATACACTACTACGCTCCCATCATAGCAGGAGGCGACGCCATATCCGTTCCCATACTTCCCGAGGAGGGCCAGGACTTTGAGGAGAGCTTTCTGAAAAAAATACACGATGCGCTGAAGGCCTCCTTCCGCAAGCCCAGAGCTCTCGTGCTCAGCTTTCCCCATAATCCTACCACTCTTTGCGTTCAGATAGAGTTTTTCAAGGAAGTGGTAAACCTGGCAAGGCGCGAAGAGATATGGCTTGTTCACGATTTTGCCTATGCGGACTTGGGCTTTGACGGATATGAACCTCCGAGCATTCTGCAAGTAGAGGGGGCTAAGGAGGTGGCGGTGGAGATATACTCCATGTCCAAGGGCTTTTCCATGGCGGGTTGGAGGGTGGCCTTTGTGGTGGGCAACGAAGTGCTCATAAAGAACCTGGCCCATCTGAAGAGCTACTTGGACTACGGGATATTCACGCCCATACAGGTGGCCTCCATCGTAGCCCTGGAGAGTCCCTACGAGATATTGAGAGAAAAAAGAGAGATATACCAGAGAAGAAGGGACGTGCTGGTGGAAGGTCTTAACCGGGTGGGCTGGCACGTAGAGAAGCCAAAGGGTAGCATGTTTCTCTGGGCGAAGGTCCCTCAGTGGGTGGGCATGAACTCTCTGGAGTTTGCCCTTTTTCTTCTGGAAGAGGCAAAGGTGGCGGTCTCGCCGGGCATAGGCTTTGGGGAGTACGGCGAGGGCTACGTGAGGTTTGCGCTGGTAGAGAACGAGCAACGCATCCGTCAGGCGGTCAGGGGCATAAAGAGGGCCTTGGAGAAGTTTGCCCAGAGGGTGTAGAGCCTACCCTCTGGCCACGATGTAGGCGTGCACCTCTGAAGCACCTACCGACAGGAGCAGATAGGCAAGCCGCTTCAGGGTAGAACCTGTGGTGAGAAGGTCGTCCACCACCAGAACCCTTTTGTTCTCTACCAAGTCCAGAAGGTCCTCCCTGAGCCTGTGTCCAGTGACCGCTCTCTGCCTCTCTTCCTTGCTCAGCAGTGCAAAGGGAGGGCTCAGGTCTACCCTCCTAAAGAGCTTTACCGAGGGAAGGCCTGCCCCCTTGAGGATGTGCTCCACGTGGTTGAAGCCTCTGCTCCAGAACCTTCTGAGGTTTAGGGCGGGAAAGGTGACCACATCTGGCTGGACTTGGTCTACGTACTCCCACAGGTGGTCTCTCAGAGCTCTGCCCAGCCTGAGGGCAAGAGTTTTGGAGTTGTAGAACTTAATACTGTGGAGCACCTCCTTTAGCACGCCCTCGTAAAGACCGAAGACCCTGTAGGAGGACACATAATCAATCTTCTGGGAGTAGTCCATGGGGTGGTAGGGTCGTAGCCCCTCCAAGCACAGCTCGCAGATAAGTCCCTGGTCTTTCCCTCTAAAGGCTCTGCCGCAGGCTCTGCAGGAGCTTTGGGCAAGGCCTGATGCTTGTAGTAGACCTATCATAGGTAGCCCTCCTTTTTCATGGACAGGTAGCCCTTGCTGTTTATCACCAGATGGTCCAAAAGCTCAAAGCCCATAAGCGCACAAGCCTCCTTGACCCTACGGGTGAAGTTCATGTCCTCGGGCGAAGGTTTCAGACTGCCCTTGGGGTGGTTGTGGGCTAATATGATGCCGTAGCAGGCGGTGTTTATGGCGTGGTAGAGTATCTCCTTGGGTTCTGCGTGTAGGGCGTTCATCCTGCCTATGGCTATGACCTCGTAGGCAAGCAGTCGGTTAGTGGGGCTCAGATATAGGGCCAGTAGGTGCTCTCTCCGGTCGTCCACCTTCTCCTTCACAAATTGGTAGACCTCCTCAGGACCGTTTATGAAAAGACCCTCGTATGGGTCGCACATCCTGCGGGAGAGCTCCAGCAGGGCCTTTATCTGACAGGCGCGGGCTTCGCCTATGCCTTTGAACTTTTCCATCAGCTCCTGAGGGGAGAGCCTCTGGAGTTCCTGCCAGCCCACCTCCAGAAGTGTGCGAGAGAGGGTCAGAACGTCCATATCCTTGGTGCCAGAGCCCAGAAGCAGGGCCAGGAGCTCCTCCTCTGTGAGCTTCTCCGCACCAAGACGCAGGAGCTTTTCTCTGGGCTTTAGCTCATGGGGCATCTCTTTTAAGTTTCTACTTCTGCGGTACATTTTTCTCCACCATCACCTTTATCAGTCTCTTTTCGTCCCTCTTGACCACCTTGAAGAGGTAACCTCCGTAGCTTATCACCTGACTGCGCTCTGGAATCCCTCTATTGTAAAAGCACAGGAAACCACCCAGCGTGGTGTACGGCCCTGCCGGGAGTTCTACCCCGAGCACTCTCTCCACTTTCTCCTTCTCTACGCTACCCTGCATTATCCACCTTCCCCTCTCTATCTCCAGCACTTCCTCTTCCTGGCTTTTTTCACCCTCCGAAGAGCTCCCTACGATGTAGCTCTGCAGGTCGTCCCACGTGACTATGCCCAGGAGGTTGCCTCTCTCGTCCACCACTACACCCATCTGCTCCTTGCTCTTCTTGAAGACTTCAAAGGCTTTCTCTAGGGTGGTGAATTCGGAGAAGTAGTGCACCGACCTTATGTGCTCCTTGACCAGCTTAGGGTGTTTGCTCTGTATTAGGTCAAAAAAGTCCACGTATCCCACTATCTGGTCCACTCGCTTGCTGTACACGGGAAGTCTGCGATACTGACTCTCCTTCATGAGGGCCATCACCTGCTCCCCGCTTGCGCTCTCCTCCACCATGACCACCTCCTGAAGAGGCTTTATCTTCTCCGTTATGAAGAGCTCTTTCAGAGTCAGGAGGTTTAGGGCGATGCGAAGACTCTCCTCTTGGTTGCTCGCCTGCTCCATGAGCCTGAGGAGGTCTTCCTTCTGCAGTTTTTCTTGGAAGCCTTTTTTGAGCAATTTGGTAACTGACCTGCTCATCTGTCTGGAGAGCACGAGCAGTGGTCTGGTGAAGGTCTTTAGCCTGCTGAGCACGAAAAGAGAGGGAAAGAGAAGCCTCTCCGCGTGCCTCTGAAAAAGGCTCTTGGGTATGAGCTCTCCCAGCAGTAGGGTGAATACCACCAGCGTAGCGGAGAGAGCAACTTCAAAGCCCTTCAAAAAGGTCAGGTGCTCGGAGAGCTCCATAACTGCCAGCGTGTAGAAGGTGGAGGCAAAGACTATGCTAAGGGTGTATCCCAGCATGGTCAGGGTTATGTACTCCTCGGGGTTTTCGTAAAAGTCCTTCAGACAGTCTTGACCCGTCCTTTCGTAAAGACTTAGCACCTTGCCCCTGTCCACGCTCACCAGAGCTATCTCCGAACCTGCAAAGAAGGCTTCCAACAAAACAAAGAAGAAAGTCCCCAGGAGAAAGCCTAACACCTCCATCCTATGACCACCCTGTCCTGTCCTGCAAAGTCTTTCAAAACCTCCGTGCAGTAGCCTACCTTTTCAAAGAGCTCTCTCACCACCCTGCCCTGGTCGTGTCCTATCTCAAAGGCGAAGAAGCCCGCCTCTTTCAGGTATGCACTTATGTGCTGGCTTATCTTCTCGTAGAACTCCCAGCCTTTGACTCCTCCTACGAGAGTATTATAACCTTCCAGCTTAACCCCTTCCGGCAGGGTCTCCCACCTGTCTGCGGGCACGTAAGGAGGGTTGGAAACCACAAAATCAAAACCCTGGGGTTTGAGAGCTCTGAAAAGGTCGCCCCCAAAGAGAAGAAGGCGGTCGGAGACCCCGTGCAAGTGGGCGTTCTCCTTAGCCAGCTTGAGAGCTCTTGGGTTTATGTCTCCCGCCACCATCTTGAGCCCTTCCCTGTGGAGCAGAAGGCTTATGCTTACGCATCCAGTGCCTACGCCCAGCTCAAGGCCTACCAGTTCTCGCCCTTGAGGTAGCCTGCGGAGCGTCTCCTCCACCAAGAGCTCCGTCTCAGGCCTTGGAATGAGCACTCCCTCTCGTACCCGAAAGGTCTTACCGTAGAAGTCCCACTCTCCCAGGATGTACTGGAGAGGATAGCCCTGCTCAAGCTTTGTGAGTTCTTCTAAGAAGGTCTGCACCGTGCAAGGAGGGACCTCTAGACCTTCCATAAGGTAGAGCTCTTTATGGCTTAGTTTGAGCAGGTGTGCTAGAAGAAGAGCCCTGTCCCTGAGGGGCACTCTGCTGGGTTTTAGCAGGAGTTCCCTGAGCTTCATCCTCTATGAGAGAGCCCTTCCTGGAGGGGTGCAAAAGGGCCAGAAGAAGGGCCATACCCATAAGGCTAAAGCCGAGCCAGTATGTGGCTTTGGTGAGAATGGTGTCCACGCCGCCGGGGCCGAAGACTCCCTGCCCCATACCGCCGAAGGCACTACCTACATCTCCTCTGCTCCTTTGCAGGAGCACCACCACCACAAGCATAAGAGCCACAAGAATAAAAATCGTAAGAAGCAGGTAATACATCGTTAATATTATACATCCAGTTTTCCATCCCTTAGCCTGTATATGCGGTCAAAGTAGACCTTGAGCTCCTCGTTGTGCGTTGCTACAAGCAAGCTAACTCCCCTTTCTTCTCTCAACCTCAAAAAGAGCTCAAATATCCTCC
>JANXBA010000016.1 GCA_025062075.1 Aquificaceae bacterium | reverse complement strand
TGGTGATGCCTGGAGACAACGTGGAGCTGGAAGTGGAGCTGGTCAAGCCGGTGGCCATGGAAGAACAGCTTAGGTTTGCCATCCGTGAAGGTGGCAAGACCGTAGGTGCGGGCGTGGTCACAAAAATAATAGAGTGAGGTGCAGAGAATGGAGCAGGAGCTCATAAGGATAAAGCTCAGGTCTTACGACCACAGGCTACTGGACCAGTATGTGAAGCAGATAATAGACACGGTAAAAAGAACCGGCGGCATGGTAAAGGGGCCAATCCCTTTGCCCGTGCGCAGAAAAAGGTGGGTAGTCCTAAGGTCTCCCCACAAGTTTGACCAGTCCAGAGAGCACTTTGAGATAAGGGAACACAGAAGGGTGCTGGACATAACCAGAGCTACTTCCCAAACCATAGAGTCTCTGCGAGACCTCACGTTGCCCGCAGGAGTTGACGTAGAGCTCATCATAGGGAGATAACCATGGCTATAGGGCTCATAGGCAAGAAAGTTGGAATGACCCGCGTCTTTCTCAAGGACGGCACCTCCCTGCCCGCCACTCTCGTGGAGGTAAAGCCCAACTACGTTACCGCACTCAAAACGCCCGACACGGACGGCTACACCGCAGTGCAGGTGGGTGCCTTTGAAGACAAGGAAAAGCACCTTACAAAGCCCCAGATAGGACACCTTAAAAAGGCAGGCAGAATCCTGAGGAAGCTCAGGGAGTTTAGGGTAGAGTCCGTAGAGGGCTACCAAGTGGGTCAGGAGCTGAGGGTGGAGGAGGTCTTCCAGCCCGGCGAGCTGGTGGACGTGGTAGGAAGGAGCAAGGGAAGAGGTTTTGCGGGTACGATGAAAAGGTGGGACTTTGGAGGTTTTCCCCAGTCTCACGGACACCGCTACCACAGGGCGGTGGGTTCTATAGGAAACCGCTCCGACCCGGGTAGGGTCTGGAAGAGCAAGAGGATGGCGGGCCACTGGGGCAACGAACCCATAAGGGTGCAGTCCCTACTCGTGCTGGACGTGGTCCCGCAGTACAACCTTCTGGTACTAAAGGGCTCCGTGCCGGGACCAAACGGTGGTATCCTCTTCGTAGAGAAGAGCAAGATAGCAAACAGGAGAAGTCAGAGGCTCAAACTAAACAGGGAAAAACCCATGGTGGAGAAGTTGTTGAAAGAGGTAAGGGAAGATGAAGGTGCTTGAAGTTGACTTAAAGCCCGAGGTCTTCGGGATAGAGGTGAAAAAGCATGTGCTGTGGGAGGTGGTAAAGTGGCAACTGGCAAGCAAAAGACAGGGCACCCACAGCACCAAGACCAGAGGTGAGGTCTCCTACAGCGGTAGGAAGCTCCTCCCACAGAAGGGTACGGGCAACGCAAGGCACGGCGACAGGGGTGCCAACATCTTCGTAGGAGGTGGCGTAGCCCACGGCCCCAAGCCCAGAGACTACTCCTACAGCCTTCCCAAAAAGGTGCGCAGGCTGGCTCTTAAGATGGCCCTCAGCCTCAAAAAGGAGGAAAACGCCCTCATAGTGTTAGACCAGCTGTCCGTAGGAGAAGTGCCCAAGACCAAGAAGGCCCTTGAGATACTCAAGAGCCTAAAGGTGGAAGACCAGAGGGTGCTGGTAGTCCTCCCCCAGAAAGAGGAGGTTCTCTACAAGTCCTTCAGAAACCTGCCCAACGTGAGAGTCCTGCCCGTAGAGGGGCTTAACGTCTACGACCTTCTGTGGGCGGACAGGGTGGTCCTTACTGCAGGAGCCTTAGAGAAAGTCTACGAGAGGTTGGCGTCATGAAAAGACCGGAAGAGGTGCTCATAAGACCGATTATCACCGAAAAGAGCAACAGGCTCATGGAAGACCACAAAAAGTACACCTTTGAGGTGGCTATGGACGCCACCAAGCACGAAATAAAGCACGCGGTGGAGAAGCTCTTTGGCGTAAAAGTGCTGAAGGTTAACACCTTAATCGTCAAGCCGAGGAAAAAGAGGGTGATAGGGAAGTTCAGACGCTACGGCTACACGAGAGCCTACAAGAAGGCCATAGTAACTATTCCCGCGGACAAAGAAATAGACCTTACAGGAGTCTAAGCATGGGTGTGAGAAAGTTAAAGCCGGTAACCAACGGTCAAAGGCACGCAGTTTTATACGACTACTCGGAGGTGACCAAGAGCGAGCCGGAGAAGTCTCTCATAGTCCACCACCACAGGGCAAAGGGCAGGTCTCGCCAGCAGGGTAAGATAACCTCCAAAGGCAGAGGAGGAGGAAACAAAAGACGCTACAGGCTTGTAGACTTCAAAAGGGACAAAAGCCTCGTGCCCGCAAAGGTGGCCGCCGTAGAGTACGACCCCAACAGGTCAGCCCGCATAGCTCTACTGCACTATGCGGACGGCGAGAAAAGATACATCCTCTGGCCGGAGGGGCTCAAGGTAGGAGATGTGGTTCTTTCCATATCCTACGAAGATGCGGAGAAGGGCAAAGAGCTCCCAGAGATAAAGGTGGGCAACGCCCTACCCCTTAAGTACATACCCGTCGGCACGGTAGTTCACAACGTGGAGCTCCATCCGGGGAAGGGCGGTCAGATAGCCAGAGCTGCGGGCATGTCCGCCCAGATACTGGGCAAGGTGGGGGACTATGTCCAGCTTCGTATGCCCTCCGGAGAGATTAGGCTCGTCCACCAAAGGTGCATGGCCACCGTTGGTGCGGTGGGTCTTGCGGAGCACGAGCTGGTAAAACACGGAAAGGCAGGTAGGCGCAGGTGGCTGGGCTGGAGACCCATCACGCGCGGAACCGCCATGAACCCCGTGGACCATCCCCACGGAGGCGGTGAGGGCAAGACCAAAGGAAAGCATCCCGAATCCCCCTGGGGCTGGAAGACCAAGGGCTACAAGACCAGAAGGGGAAGAAAGTACTCGGACAAGTTCATACTGGTGTCCCGTAAGGGCAAGCCCCTCAAAGGAGGTGCTGGGTAATGGGCTTTAAGGGCGCTTGGAACAAAAGAAACAAGCTCGTGGAGGACTTGGACAAGTTCTTAGAGCTCTACAAGAAAACGCAAAAGGCTTACAAAAAGGTAAGGGCGGTCCAGCACACGCCAGAGCTCTACAAGAAAGCTTTAGAGAGGTACCAGAAGGTCTGGGAAGAGTACAGAAAGGTGGTTGACAAGAAGGCCTGGGTGGACCCCAAGCTCTGGGCAACTGTGAGGAAGATGAACCAGAGCGGAGAGCGCAAGGTGGTAAAGACCTACAGCAGGGACACCACCATAATACCCGAGTTCGTAGGACACACCATAGCAGTTCACAACGGCAAAACCTTCGTACCTGTGTACATAACCTCGGAGATGGTGGGACACAAGCTGGGCGAGTTTGCCCCCACCAGAACCTTCAAAGGACACCCAGATAAGTCCGCAAAGGCCACCAAGAAGAAGTGAGGTGCAGGCCATGCAGGCAAGAGCCATTCTAAGATACGCAAAGGTTTCCCCCACCAAGGCAAGACAGGTGCTTCGCGTGATAAAGGGCATGAAGGCAGGGGATGCCCTCTACCAGCTACGCTTCGTGCACAAAAAGTCCGCCCGCATAGTGGAGGGCGTGCTAAAGAGCGCCCTTGCCAACGCAGAGCAGAAGGGTATGGACTTGGACAAGCTCTACATAGTCAAGGCGATGGCTGACGAAGGACCCATGTACAAAAAGTGGCTCCCGAGGGCTCACGGACGGGCCACCATGCTCAGAAAGAGGACTTCCCACATAACCCTTGTTCTGGAAGAGAAGGAGGAGAGCTGATGGGTCAGAAGACTCACCCCATAGGCTTTAGGCTCGGAGTGATAAAAGACTGGCACTCCAAGTGGTTTGCAGGAAAGAGAGAATACACACAGCTACTGCACGAAGACCTGAGGATAAAGGAGTACATAAGGAAGAGGTACGCCTCCGCCGGCATATCCCGCGTCGTGGTAGAGCGCATGGCAGACAAGGTAAAGGTGAGGGTTTTCTCCGCAAGGCCCGGTATCATCATAGGAAGAAAGGGTGCGGAGGTAGAACAGCTCAAAAAGGACATAGAGTACATAACGAGCGGTAAGAACGTGGTCATCACCGTGGACGAGGTGCGCGTGCCTGAACTGGACGCCCAGCTGGTGGCGGAGGAGATAGCCCTGCAGATAGAGAGAAGGGTCTCCCACAGAAGGGCCATGAAAAGGGCCATTGACAACGCCTTCAAGGCAGGTGCCAAGGGCGTCAAGGTGCAGGTGAAAGGTCGCATAGGCGGTGCGGAGCTCGCCAGGGCGGAGTGGTTTCTGGTAGGTAGGATGCCCCTACAGACACTTCGGGCGGACATAGACTACGGGTATGCGGTGGCCCAGACCAAGTACGGCGTGCTGGGCATAAAGGTCTGGATATACAAGGGAGACATGCTAAAGGGCGGTAAAGAGGAGATAGTTAAGAAGATAGAAGAAGACCTCAAGAAGGCCGAGAAGGAGGTGTAAAAATGTCTTTTCTCTCCCCCAAAAAGACCAAGTTCAGAAAAAGCCAGCGTAGGACTCTCAAAGGTAAAGCCCAGAGAGGCAACAAAGTCTCTTTTGGTGAATACGGCATACAGGCCCTTGAGTCCTGCTGGCTCACCCAGAGGCAGATAGAAGCAGGCAGGATAGCACTGGTGCGGGCTCTGAGAAAAGGTGCCAAGGTGTGGATACAGGTCTTCCCCGACAAACCCTACACCAAAAAACCCAACGAGGTAAGAATGGGTGGCGGAAAGGGTGACCCAGAGGGCTTCGTGGCAGTGGTAAGGCCCGGAAAGATACTCTACGAGTTCTCCGGCGTGCCGGAGGAGGTGGCAGAGGAGGCACACAAGTTGGTGGACGCCAAGCTCCCCATAAAGACTCGGCTGGTCAAGGCAGGAGGTGTAAGGGCATGAAGGCAAAGGAGCTGAGAAATCTCAGCCTTGAGGACCTGCGCAAAAAAGAGCAGGAACTGAGACGAGAGCTCTTTAGGCTCAGGGTAAAGAAAAAAGTGGAAGGCCTGCCCAACCCTATGCAGATACGCAACACAAAAAGAGAACTGGCAAGGGTTTTAACCCTTATAAGAGAAAAAGAGAGGGGAGGTCAGACATGACAGAGAGACCTTGGCACTTGAGAAGAAAAGAGCTGGTGGGTCTTGTGGTGAGCGACAAGATGGACAAGACGGTGGTGGTAAAGGTGGACAGAAGGGAGGCCCACCCCCTATACAAGAAGCACATCATAAAGAGCAAGAAGTACCACGCCCACGACCCGAACAACGAGTGTAAGGTAGGGGACTTGGTGGTCATAAGGGAAACCAGACCTCTCTCCAAGACTAAACGGTGGGTGGTGGTCAAAATACTTCAAAGAGCTAAGTCTCCTGAAACGGCCGTAAATACGCAGTAGGGCGCGGGCTATAGAATACCCCTATGCTTTCTCTCTCTCTCCTGCTTTTTCCCCTTTTTCTGAGCTTTTCTCTGGAGATATACTCCCAGAGCTTGGAAAGGTTGCCCGACGGGAGCTTCAAGGCGCAGGGGGAGGTGGAGGTTTACCACAAAAGCTACTACATAAAGGCGGACAGCATAACTTACGACCCAGTAAACAGAACCGTCTACGCGGTAGGTAACGTTTACGTGAAGTCTTTAGCGGGCGACTTTAAAGTGTGGGGGCAAGAAGCCTTTGTGGACTTGGAGCGGGACAGAGGCTACTTTCTAAGTGCGGAGGGTAAGTTCAAGCAGTTTAACTTCACCGCGGAGAGGGTAGAAAAGGAAGGGGAGCTCTACAGGGTAGAAAAGGGCGCTGTAAGCACCTGCCCCAGGGAGGACAGGGAGATGACCCTGTGCTTTTCTAAGGCTACCATCTCTCAGAAGTACATCTTCAGTCAAGACAACAGCCTCAGACTTTTCAGTGTGCCCATTGCCTACCTACCGCTTGTAGTCTTTCCTGTCGGGGAGAGGAGGTCAGGACTGCTACAGCCCATGCTCGGCACCAACACCTACAACAACCTCATATACCAGCAACCCATATACTGGGTCATATCAAAGGACAAGGACGCCACGCTGACGCTGGACTTCAGAGACAAACAGGCAAAGGGCGTAGCGGTAGAATACCGCCAGTCTATAGACAAACCCTTGGACCTCACCGGCAGTGTCTCTCTATACAGAGAGCCCTCACCTCCAGGCAGGTGGTGGCAGGGCAGGGACATGGCCACCTTTCGGGAGAATCGCTACAGACTGAGAGCAAACCTAAACCTTAGAAGCCTAAAACTTGCCCTAGACCTTGTCTCCGACCCCTACTTTATGCAGGATATTTACTTTACCACTCAGGAGAGGACCGTGCCCTACCTGAGTTCTTACCTGAGCTACAGAAAGGAGACGGAGAGCTCCTTTTTTACCGTAGAGGTGAGAAGATTTTACGACACTACCTCTCCTACGAACCGGCAAACTCTTCAGAGGCTTCCAGAGGTGGGGCTTTACCTGAAAAAGCGCAGGCTTTTTGACCTTTTTTACTTCAATACTAGCATCTCTTATGTTAACTTCTACCGTGAAGAAGGACCACGAGCTCACCGTCTCATGCTATTCCCAGAAATTTCCTTGCCTAAGAAAGTGCTTGGTGTTAACTTTCTGTCCCAGCTTAGGCTTGAAAACCTGCTTTACTTGAATACTAGTGCGGTCACCTCTCGTAACAAGCAGGTGCTGGGCTCTCTTCGCTACAAGGAAAGCATGGCGGTCCCCTTCTTCCTGCAGAGGGGAAGCTTCCAAAGCAGGAGCTTTTTGGAGGTCTCCTATTCCTACCGCCCCAGGGGCTACCAAAATCCCAGGTTTGACCCTATGGACCAGATAGAGGAGGAGAACCTGTTGAGGTACACTCTCCACAGCTCTGGATACCAGGGCGGAAGGTTTATGTATTCATTTCTCTTGGAAGGCGGATACAGCTATGCGGGCAAGTTCAACTACCTGAATCAGCAGGTAAGGGACAGACTCTTGCCCGTAAGGTTGGCGTTCTCCTTCCAACCTACAGAGTGGCTAAAGATGGACGCAGACGGCAACTACAGTCCAGAGAGTGGACGCCTTCTCAAGCTGGTTGGCTCTGTAAGTCTGGGCTGGGCCACAAATGGCATAACTTTGGGCAAGGTAGTTGAGAAGCGATACGACGGGCGCATCATAAACGACCAGCAGAGCCTCTCTGCCTCCCTCAGCTACCGGGCGCTGAAGTTTAAGTTCAGCTCAGTCAGAGACAAACGCATGGAGAGAGACCTGCAGAGGCATGTAAACCTTGACTACAGAGGAGCCTGCTGGAGCGTAGGAGTCATGGCACGGGACACCTACGATGGGACCAGCAACAGATACATAAGAGAGGCCTTCCTCGTCTTTAACGTCTTTGACTTGCAGAGGTTTACAGCGCCTCTGAGGAGGTAAGGAGCTCTTTGAGCCTTCTTGTCTGACCTTTTATGTCCTCTGCGGAGAAAATGCCAGAACCTACCACCAGTATGTCTGCCCCCGCCCGGGCCACTTCTAAGAGGTTGTGCTCTTTCACGCCACCGTCCACCTCTATGAGTATCTGGGGCTTTACGCTGTCCACCAGAGCTCTGAGTCTTCTAAGACGCTCAAGAGACCTCTCTATGAACTTCTGGCCACCAAAGCCCGGGTTTACCGACATGAGTAGCACAAAGTCTGCGTAGTGAAGAGCCTCTTCCAGTGCGGACAGGGGCGTGCCGGGGTTTAGGACCACACCTGCCTTTGCTCCAAGACTTTTGATTAACTCCAAAGTTCTGTGTAGGTGAGGGCTGTTCTCCACGTGAACGCTCACCATGTCCGCCCCCGCCTTTACAAAGTCAGGAATGTAGCGCTCTGGGCGCTCTATCATCAGGTGGGCATCTAAAGGCAAGGGGCAGTGCTTTTTTATGCTCTCCAACAGGACAGGCCCGAAGGTTATGTTAGGCACGAAGTGCCCGTCCATGACGTCAAAGTGTATAAGGTCCGCACCCCCTTCCACGCAGGCCTGGATTTGCTCTCCTAAGCGCCAGAAGTCCGCCGAGAGTATGGAAGGGGCCAAGAGCTTCATTCCGCCTCCTCCTCAACTCTAATGAGCACGGGCTTTCCCAGCACCACCGGCAGAGCTCTTATCTCCTCCAGAGCCCTGCGCATGCTCCTCTCGTAAGCCTTGTGGGTCAGCACCACCAGAGGAACTACCGGCTCTCCTTCCCTGCCTGCCAGCTTGCAGACTTTCTCCTTTTGTAGCACGCTGGCTATGCTTATCTGGTGGTCCGCCAGCACCCGGGAAATGCTTGCCAGGATGCCAGGTTTGTCCGGCACGTCAAAGCGCAAGTAGTACCTGCTGTAGAAATCGTCGCTGAGAGTTAGATTCTTCTCCTGCCAGTCTAGCCTGCTCCTGCAGTTTGCGGGATGCATCAAACACCTGGCAGTGTCTACCAAATCTGACACTACCGCCGAGGCGGTAGGGTGAGCTCCTGCACCCCTTCCGTAGAACATGGTTTTGCCCACAAAGTCGCCTTGCACCATGATGGCGTTGAACACGTCCGAAACCTTGGCCAGAGGGTCTTCCTCGGGTAGAAAGGTAGGATGCACCCTTACTTCAAGCTCTTCTCCTCTCCTTTTGGCTATGGCAAGGAGTTTGAGAGTGTAACCGAGCTCTCTACCCAGCTCCACGTCCAGAAGGTCCACCTCTCTTATGCCCTCCACGTATACCTGAGAGAAGCGGAAAAAACCGCCAAAGGCTATAAAGGACAGGAGGGTTATCTTGTGAGCGCTGTCCCAGCCGTCTATGTCCAGACTTGGGTCTGCCTCTGCGTAACCCTTTTCCTGAGCTTCTCCGAGAGCTCTCTCAAAATCCACGCCTTCTTCCAGCATGCGCGTGAGAATGTAGTTGGTCGTCCCGTTGAGAATGCCGTAGATAGCTTCTATCTGGTTTGCTACGAGAGATTCTCTAATAGCCTTTATTATGGGTATTCCCCCTCCTACAGAGGCCTCAAAACCTATCCAGACACCTCTCTCCTGAGCTCTTCTGAAGAGCTCCTGGCCTTCCTCTGCCAGCAGGTGCTTGTTGGCGGTGACCACAGGTTTGCCTTTTTGAAAAGTCTCTTCGATCAGCTCGAAAGCAAAGCCCTTTCCCCCCACCAGCTCTACCACTACGTCAGACTGCTCTATCACCTCCCTGTAGTCGGTGGTTCTGAGCTGGTAAGGCACCTGGAAGGCTCTGGATTTTTGCCAGTCTCTGTCTGCCACTCTTGTGAGCACAAGTTCTATGCCTGTTTTTTTCTTTATGGTGTCTCCATTTTTCAGGAGCAGTTCGACCACGCCTGTGCCCACCACACCACAGCCTACTATACCTACCCTCACCTTCAAGGTCCACCTCTCCCGCCTGTTTTGCAGGGAAGGGGGATGTGCTGGACAAAGTACACCTGAGACTGGGTTACGTCGGGCGTATAAAAAGGTTCTTCCATTGAGGTTGATTATACCACAGGGCTTGTTTATGCTGGTGGCAGTAGAATATTCCACCATGCCAAGAGCGGAACTCTGTATAAGTAAAGAGAACCTTCTCCGGAACGTGGAACTACTCTACAGCTTTTCAGGGAAACCTCTTATAGCGGTGGTAAAGGCAGATGCCTATGGCCTTGGAGCTCCCCTCGTGGCTTCTGTTCTCGAAGAGAGGAAGGAGGTCTCTGCGTTGGCGGTTGCCTGCGTGGAAGAGGGCATAGAGCTCCGAAAGGCAGGCATAGCAAAAAAAATCTTAGTGTTGGGAGGAGTCTTGAAGGGCGAGGAAAAGGCTCTGGTTGAATACCGGCTCACTCCCGTGGTCTCTCACAGGGAGCACCTGAGAGCTGTAGAAGGCCTGCCCATACCCATACAGGTAAAGTACGACACTGGCATGGGAAGGCTTGGCTTTTTAGAAGGGACGCTACAGGACCCAAGAATTGAAGGAGTGCTCAGCCACCTTTCCAGCCCCCTTGATGAGTCCTACTCTTTACAGCAGATAGAAAAGTTCAGAAGGCTGGTAGAAGCCTACGGAAAACTGCCCTACGTGCACGTGGAGAGCTCCGCAGGGCTCCTGTATCGCGTAGCTTTTACCACTCACATAAGGGTAGGCCTTGCCCTTTACGGGGAAAAGCCCTGTCCGACCTACCCCGTGGAAATCAGGAGAGTCCTAAACCTGAGGGCAAGGATAATTTCCATAAAAACCCTGCCTGCAGGCTTTCCTGTCTCTTACTCTAAAAGCTACATAACGCAAAAGGCCAGTAGAGTAGGGGTGGTTGCCTTTGGGTATGCGGACGGGTTGATGAAGAGCCTTTCCAACAAGGCGAGCCTGTGGTATCAGGACAAGCCTGTCAGAATCCTTGGGAACATCACCATGGACATGACCATGGTGGACCTCACAGGTACGCAGGCGCAGGTGGGCGACTGGGTGGAGATAGTGGGAGAGCGTCAGAGCTTTACAGACCTTGCCAGACTGGCAGGGACGATTCCTTACGAGCTCATGAGCAACCTCTCTAAGAGAGTTCAAAGACGCGTGGTTGACAGCACGCCCGTCCCCGTGCTAAAATAAATCCACAGGGAGGTGAACGATGAAGAGATTAGCTCTCTTGGCCGGATTGGCTCTAATCGGGGAATCCTTCGGTTTGAACGTGGATGTGTCTGTTGGCGTGATAAACCACAAACCCAGCGGTTTGATTCAGCACCCAGTTCCAAATGGCGACAGGATAGACGCGAAAAGAGACCTGGGAATCGGGGATGAATCCAAGGTATTTGGAAGGTTAAAGCTTGAACACCCCTTGCCCCTTATTCCAGATGTGTACCTCCAGTATATGCCTATGGAGTTCTTCGGAAGTGGTAACATAAACAGAAGAATAAGATACGGTAACGTAACCTACGATGTGAATGTAAGGTTAGACTCCAAGGTTGAGCTGGATAGGTTTGACGTAGGACTGTACTACGGGATACCGCTTTTTGGTTTGGACCCAGAGATAGGTGTAAACACGAGGATAGTGAGCTTTAAGGGGTCTATTACGGGTCAAGAGTTTTTGACCAACCAGGTAAGAACAGAGTCTAAGTCTGCAACCGTACCCATACCTATGCTTTACGGTGCCCTCGGCGTAAACCTTCCGGCCGTCCCTGTGTCTTTCAGAGGAGAAGTCAGAGGTATATCCTTGTCAAAGGCGAGCTACTACGATTGGTCTTTGGAAGGTAGAGTGAAGCCCACGAGGACAGTCCCAGTTTACCTATCCGCTGGATACAGGTATGAGAAGCTAAAAATCAAGGATATAAGCGACATATTCGCAGACATAAAGGTACGAGGTCCCTTTTTCATGTTAGGGGTTAATTTTTAACCAAGTCTTGGCCTCTGCTCCATCACCCTAACAGCTTTATGTGCACCTCTTTGAGCTGTTTTGGTTCTACGTAGTCTGGTGCTCCAGTGAGCGGACATATGCCCTTTTGGGTCTTGGGAAAGGCTATAACATCCCTTATGGAGTCAAGACCTCTCATTATTGCCACAAGCCGGTCAAAGCCAAAGGCAAGACCACCGTGAGGAGGAGCACCAAACCTGAGAGCTTCCAAAAGAAAGCCAAACTTTTCTTGAGCCTCCAGCTCGGAAATCTGAAGAAGTTTAAAGACCAGCTCCTGAAGCTCTCTTCTGTGAATCCTTATAGAACCCCCACCTACTTCGTAGCCGTTTATAACAAGGTCGTAGGCTCTGGCTCTTACTGACTGAATCAGCTTCTTTTTTTCTTCTAAGTCCTGCACCAGCAGGGCTTCTTGCAAAAGTAAAATGTCTTCTTCCCTCGGTGAAGTAAAAGGGTGATGGAGGGAGACAAACCTGTTTTCTTCTTCGTCCCACTCTAAAAGCGGAAAGTCCACAACCCAAAAGACGTCAAACTTTTTTGTGTCTATGAGGTTGTACTTTTTGCCTATGTGGAGCCTGAGATTGCCCAGCACCTTGT
>JANXBA010000045.1 GCA_025062075.1 Aquificaceae bacterium | reverse complement strand
GTAGCGGTAAACTCTTCCTGCTTCTTATTCAGTATGTTTTCCAAAAGCTCCATAACGCCCACTTCCTGCTGCGGTGAGACCTCCACAACCTCTTCCCGCACCGCAGGAGCTGTTTCCTCCACAAGCTCTCTTACCTTCTGGATGGCCTTGTCCAGCTCCGCCTCTCTGGCAAAGGAGTACTTTTTCTGAAGGGGTATGTCTTCCGTCTCTATGGTGAATAGTTCGTCTATGAGCAGTACGTAGGGCTTTTTACTGAGGAGTTCGTCCTTGGCCATCTCCAAGAGAGTCTTCCGAGCCAGCATGCCCATTATGGTGTCAAACACTATTATGTCCGCCTCCCTCGCCTTATCATTAACCTCCCTCATATTTCTGGCCTCCATGAACTCCGTCTTCTCAGAAAATACCTCTTTTACTCTATCAACAAGGGTGTTATCAAAGGAGACTAGCAGTAACCTCTTTTTGCCTCCTGGGTTAACTACGCTTTCCAACTTCGGCAAAACTTCCTGAAGGTCAGGTTCCTGGGGCGGAAGGCTCTCCGCGGTCTCCGTCTCAAAAAACAACTTCTCCAGGCTGAGTTCTGGCTCTTCTGTAGGCATAATCCCTTCCAGAATGGATAGGTCTTCCTCTCCGATTGAAACCTCTCCGGGAGGAGCCGCAATAGCCTCCCTTATCTTCTCCACTGCCTGCTCTCTCATTAGCTTTACTTTGTTAGGAGCTACGATGTTGTCCATGTCCACTGGTAATATGTCGACCAGCACTACATACTTTGCATCTTTAAACTTCTGGCGGTAGAGGTCGTTTATCTCCTCCTCCGAAATTGAACCTGCCAACGCATCGTAGATGACCACATCCACCAAGGAGGAGATGGTGTTTATCGCCTCTTCCCCGTTCCTTGCCTCCATAACCGTGTAGTCTTTGAGCACCTCTTTCAAACTGTTTACCAGACTCTTGTCAAAGGAAATGATAAGCACTTTCACGTTCTTCCCTCCATTTTTTTGATTATATCTTCTACGACGGTTTTTGCCTCTTTTAGACTTTCTTGCGGTACAAGACCACCTAAGGCGAACACCTCACGTAGCACCTTCATGCTTTTGAGTATTTCCTGCCGCTCCTCCTTAGGTGCGTGGAGTTTACCCGCCCACAGGAGGGTTAACACACCCGTAAGAGAAAGGACTAGTCCGGAGAGGAATACGCCTGCGGCGAAGGGTTTTGCAAAGAGCACCTGCAAGTACTCTTGCAGACTAAACCTCCTGTGGTAAGCAAAGACTTGAGTTCCTCCCCCGCCGTGGCTGACTGCGGCGTAGTCTTCTATCCTGAGAGTTCTTTGAGAGTTGCTCGTGGCTATGGTCTTACCCTCTCCTTCTCTTACGAAGAAGACGCTCTCCAAGGGTGCAGGCAAACTTACGAGGCTTTGCCCTGAGCTCACTCCGTGTATGAAAAAGGCGGTATTCTGGGCTATTCTGTAAAGCTTCTGGTTGGAGTATATCTCAAAGGCTACCCATTGACCAAAGAGTGAAACCGCAAGCCCAACCACCACAAGAATAGCTCCTAAGTACTTTAACATCTTAACCTCCCACCGTCAGGGTCTCCACGTACAGGGAAGGTGAACCTATGTTGCCGTAGAACCTCAGGTCCTTACACACCTCCGCCACTGAACTCCACATCTCCCTTATGTTACCTCCTATAACCACTCCTCGCAGGCTCTTCTCTTTTTTGCCCTTCCTGTATATTATACCAGAGGCACCCAGAGAAAAGTCTCCAGATACTGGGTCCGCGGTGTGCAAACCCATCAGGTCCGTGATTAGAAAGACCTCCTCTTGAAGTAGGTCCTCCAGGGATGCCTCCCCGGGCAGTATGTAGAGGTTTGTTATGCCGGAGGTAGGCAGGCTCTTAGAGCTCTCCCTAAGGGAGTTGCCCGTGGGCTTTGCACCACACTTGAGGGCGGTGTAGGTGCTGTGCAGGAAGCCCTTAAAGGTGCCCTCTTCTACTATCTTTTTTCTGCTGGTGGGGTGTCCCTCTGCGTCCACAGGCAGGCTCAGAAAGCCTCCCTCCAAGGTGCCGTCCTCTACGATGGTGAGCTTGGGTGAGAAGATGGGTTTTCCCTCCATGTCCTTTAAGAAGGACTTGCCCTTGACCAGACTGTCTCCCAGAAAGATGGGGCTGAAAGCTTCCAGCATCATGGCGGAGGCATCCCTGTAGAAAACAACCGGCATTCTTCTGGTCTCAAAGTGAGAAGGGTTTAATGTGGCGGTAGCTTTGAAGACCGCCTCCTCCACCATGCTCTGCAGGGGAAGCAGGTTAAGGCTTCTTGCACCCACAAAATCGTAAGAGATGGACTGGTCTCCCGACTCCTCGGCGAGCACCGCCATCGCAGAGGAGTACCAAGTGCTTGCGTAGGTGTAGAAAAGACCGCAGGAGTTGAAACACAAGACTTCCACTTCCTCCTCTCTTAGGGAGGTCTTTCTTACGCCCTTCACCCGCCGGTCTAAGCTCTTTGCCATCTTTTCTAAGCCCACTACCAGCTCCACCTTCTCTTCCAGCGGTCTGGCTATGCCTTCCCCGTCGTAGTAGGTCTTGAGCTCTCCCCAGTTTTCACAACTCCCCAAGGCAAAGCCTTCGTCTTGAGGCGTTATGTCGCACGCCTGCATGGCAACCCGCACGCACTCTTTTAGCGAGCTCTCGCTCAAGTCCGTGGTGTAGGAAAAGCCCATCCTTCTGTCCTTGAACACCCTCACGCCTACGCTCACCTCCTCCGACCTTATGAGGTTTTCCAGCCTCTCTTCGGAGGTCTCTACTGTGGTTTTTCTCCTTCTCTCCGCGTAGACTTCGTACTCGTAGCCCGGGCCTATGGCCTCTTCCACCCACCTTTTTAACTTTTCCATGGCATCATCCTAAGAGAAAAAGATAAACCGGAGCAGTCATCAGCAAGGAGTCAAACCTGTCAATAAGTCCTCCGTGCTCCCCCAGCAGATTAGAAAAGTCCTTTATGCCCACCTGCCGTTTTACGAAGCTCTTGAAGAGGTCTCCCAGCACTGCGCAGGGCAGTAAAAGGAGAGCCCACACAAGTCCTTGCATCCCTTGGAGAAGAAACAGACTAAGAGCTCCTGCCAGCGCACCGCTGAGAAGCCCCTCCCAGGTCTTGTGAGGGGAAAGTCTTGGTGCCATGGGTCTTTTGCCGAAGTGCTTCCCGCCGTAGTAGGAAAAGACATCCACCGCCCACACGAAGAGCAAAAGCTCAAGCAGGGCGTAGGGTTCTACCTCTTTCAGCTCCAGCAGGAAAGAGGGAAAAAGGCCTGCGTAGAGAAACACCAAAAGACCTTTCAGAGAGCTCTCCAAAGACCAACTCTTCCAACCAACATAGAAAGCCAAAAGCGTCGCAAAAACCAGTCCCAACTCCACGCTAACCGAGCCAGCCACAAAGGCAAGAGGCGCACCAAAGTAGAAGCTTGCCCCTACCGCCCTTGAGAGCTCTACGCCCATGAGCAGAGACATCAACAACAGGGCTCCGTAGAGAACGGGATAGGGTGAGAGGCTCAGGAGGGCGGATGCCAGACCTACCAACAGGCCCACTCCAACCCTTCCTCTAAAGAACCGCACCGAACTTTCTCTCCCTTCTGGAAAAGTCTTCCAGCGCCCTGTAGAGCTCCTCCTTGCAAAAGTCCGGCCAGTAGGTGTCTGTGAAGTAGAGCTCCGTGTAGGCTAAGTGCCAGAGGAGAAAGTTGGAAATTCTCTTCTCGCCCCCGGTCCTGATTAGGAGGTCTGGGTCTGGCACATCTTTTAAGTCTGAAAAGAGCCTGAAGTTCTCCTCCTCGGGAAGTGCGTTGTGGGCCAGCATGCGCTTAAGGGTTCTTATAATCTCGTCCCTACCGCCGTAGTCCACCGCAAGAAGCACATGAAGCCTCTCCACGCTGGACCTTATCCTCTCTGCCTTTTCCATCTCCTCCACTAAGCTGTCTGGAAGCCTGTCCCGTCTGCCTATGAAGGACAACCTTATGCCCTTCTGTTTGAGCTTGTGGGAGTTTTCTTTCAGGTACCCCTCCATCAGCCTCATGAGAGCTCTTACCTCGCTCTCAGGCCTTTTCCAGTTCTCCGTGGAGAAGACAAACAGCGTCAGCCATCTTATGCCGAGGTCTATGCAGGCTTCTACCAGTTCCTCCGCCCTCTTTACGCCTTCATAGTGGCCTGCTATTCTGGGCAAGCCCCTTTTCTTTGCCCACCTGCCGTTCCCGTCCATGATTACCGCCAGGTGTTTCGGCACCTTCATATCATCTGCCCAGCTTTGCCTTTGCAAGACTTGCTTCCTCAGACAGAGGATAGTCTCTTATTATGGTTTCATAAAACTCTCTTGCCTTTTGGCT
>JANXBA010000044.1 GCA_025062075.1 Aquificaceae bacterium | reverse complement strand
AGAACAACGCAGAAACTGGGCTAATAAGGTCAATTCATGATAGATACGGCGTGCCGGGGAGTTTTGCACCTTACTACGGCTTTATGAGACATGTAGTCCACCAAGGTCGCCGTAGGTTTTTCATAGATAATGAGAATATATCATCTGGAGAGCTCCTAGGCGAGCCTAACGAGGCCTTCAGGTTTGGCTGGGTAGTGGAAATTGACCCACAAGACCCCAACAGCGTGCCCAAGAAGAGGACTGCTCTTGGCAGGTTTAAACACGAGGCTGCTGTTTACGCAATAGCCGGCGACGGAAGGGTTGTGATATACATGGGCGACGACGAGAGGTTTGAGTACGTTTACAAGTTTATAACGAAGGGCAGGTACAATCCCAATAACAGACAGGCAAATATGGACCTTTTAGACGAGGGCTCCCTCTACGTGGCAAGGTTTAACGATGACCTTACCGGTCAGTGGATACTGATAGCCTCTTGCGAAAGAAACCCAGATGGTAGCTACAGAATAACGCCAAATCCTGCTCTTCCAGAGCCCTTTAAAAGCGACCCAGCCCTTTGCTTTATAAACACCAGAGGTGCGGCAGACCTTCTGGGTGCTACCATGATGGACAGACCAGAAGACGTTGAGTGGAACCCCATCACCAAGAGTGCCTGGGTGGCCCTTACCTTTAACGAAGGGAGAGGAAGAAGCGAAGTAACAGCCAGAAGATGGAGGGCCAACCCTGTTACCACCGACACAAACAACAACCCCATACCCCACAACTACATAACTTCTCAGAACCAGAGAGTAGACAGGGCAAACCCCAGACAGGAAAACTTCATGGGACACATCCTTGAGATAATGGAGGACAACGGAGAGCCCGCATCCTTAACCTTCAGGTGGAGAATACCCATGCTCTGCGGTGACCCAAGGGCAACAGCGGATAATAGGATGCTAGTTATCTACAACGAGCCGGCGAAGGCCGACGCACCCGCTATCTCCGCACCGGATAACTTCGCAATAGACAGACTCGGCAACGTATGGATAGCCACTGACGGAAACCCAAATCCTAACAGGTTAAGGCTTAACGACGGGGTATACGTCCTCAATCCCAACACCAGAGATTTCAAGATGTTTCTCTCCGGCGTCCCCGGCTGTGAAATATGCGGTCCTGAATTCTCTAACGACTGGAAGACCTTCTTCTGTGCCATACAGCATCCTGGAGAGGCCGAGGATGGGGGTTCCAACACGCCCTCAAGCAGGTGGCCCTATGACAATCCCAACAACCCCAACGACCCTAACAACCTACCAGTTCCCAGACCTTCCGTAATAGCAGTTTGGAGAAGGGACGGAAGGGACATTTTCGCATAAGCCTTGCCCACTCCCTAGGGCCTTTCGGCCCCTTTTACCCTTTAACAGACCCACACTAAACCCACCCACCTGCTTTATAATCTTTACCCTATCTCTTTGAAACGGAGGAAAGCATGAAGGTCAGAGTGACTCAGAAGGAAGACTTCCATTTTGTAGGCACCGGTGAGTCCGGAAAAGAAGTGCCCATAGACGCTGCAGGTTACGTAGGTGGAAAGGGCAGAGGCATAAGACCACCTGAGCTACTGTTTCATTCCATAGCTGGCTGCGTAGGTATTCACCTGTATGAAGCCCTTCACAAAGAAGGTAAACACACAGAGCACATAGAGATAGAAACTGACGCAGAAAGGATAACCGAAGGCTATCCGAAGGTTTTCACAAAGATTTACCTGTACGTAAAAGTTAAAGGCGATGTAAGTCAAGAAGATGTTAAAAAAGCGTTGGATAAAACCATTTATGACCCCGGCACCTGTTCTATAGCATACATGATAAACAAGGTAGCGCCCATAGAGTATAGAATAGAGCTGTTATGAAATTTGTAGGTTTCATGCTTGCCCTTTTCTTAGTAGGCATTTCCCCTTCTAAAGAGGTGTCTTTTACCCAAGAAGATAGAGAAAGGCTCATTAGGCTGGAAACTAAGGTGGATATAGGTTTCCAACAAATAGAGAAGAGGTTTGAGCAAGTAGACAAGAGGTTTGAGCAGGTGGAGAAGAGGATAGACGACCTTATCACCTTCATGTGGATACTTGCTAGTTCTTTTGTAGGAATAACTGGCGTTACCATAGGTTTTGCCCTCTGGGATAGGAGAACTATGATAAGACCTTTTGAGGACAGAAGCAAAAAGATAGAAAGTGAGCTAAGTGA
>JANXBA010000058.1 GCA_025062075.1 Aquificaceae bacterium | reverse complement strand
GGTCAAAGTAGTGACCGTAAAACTCGTACTTTTTCTCGCAGGAAAAGAGCAGAAGAGTCATAAGCACGACTAAAAGCTTCATAAGTTTAAATTATAGCAGAGGCGGACGGTAGTGCCAACCCCTTTCTGGCTCTCTATCTTCAGACTCATTCCGCTTTTCTGAGCTATGAGCTTGACGATGTGAAGGCCCAAGCCCGAGCCCTCCTTGTGAGTGGCCTCTCTGTAGAAGAGCTCTCCTGCCCTCTCCGGGTGCTCCATCCCTATGCCCGTGTCTTCCACCCATATGCACCCCTCTTTAGAGTAAAGCCTTATCCTGTCTCCCTTCCGGGTATATTTGTATGCGTTTTCAACTAGGTTTCTCAGAGCCATCTTGAAGTACTCCTTGTCCACTTCCAGCTCCTGGTCTTCCTCCAAGTACTCTACCAGAAACTTTCTGTCGTTTTTCATAAACTCGTACTCCTCCTCCAACTCTGCAAAGAGCTGGTTTAGGCTCACCCTCTCTACCTTCAGGGGCATTTGGGACTCCAGCCTCATGATGGTGGTGAGCTGAGATATGAGACGCTCCATCTTTTCTGACTGGAGCTGTATGTGGTGGCAGACCTCCTTGAACTTCTCCTCCCCGTAGGCTCCCATCTGCAGGAGCTCCGCCTGCCCTCTTATGTAAGTCAGGGGCGTCTTGAGGGCGTGGGTTATGTTTCTGATGAACTCCCTCTGCCAGAGGATGATACCTTTGAGCTCCTCCACCATGTTGCCGTAGGCCTCCTCCAGCATGCCAAACTCGTCCTTGCGACCGCTTCTCTTTATCTCAACGTTTAGCTCACCCCTGGATATGGACTCAGATATCTCCCTCAGGTAAGAGAGGGGTCTTAAAAGCCTGTTTATAAGAAAAAAGGCAAAGAGGGAGACGGGGAGGCAAACCAACAGGACCAGCCCTCCTGCAAAGAGGAGGATGCGCCTCTCTACCTTCTTTATGCTTTCCAACTTGCCTAGGAGCACGAGCTGGTAGTCCCCCACGCGCTTGACCATAAAGGCGTACTCTTTTCCTATGCCCCTTCTTGCGCTCAGCATTTTCTTTATCTCCTCTTCTTGCAAGCTGGGCACCTCGCCCTCTAAAAAGCCCTCCACGCCTACTAACTTACCCCTCTTTATCAAGAGGCTGGCTATCTCCCGGGAAATTACCTCCTCCGCCAACATGGGTGCGTAGTGGTTAGGGTTCTTGTAGTAGTTTTGGTAGAACTCCACCAGCGGTTCCACCTGATACTCCATGTAGTTGAGCACGTACTGATGCAGGGTTGACCTTATGGCCAGAAGGCTAAAAAAAGACAGGACAGCCACGCTCCCCACGTAGAGCCCAATAAAAAGGGAAAGAGCCTTAAGCCTGACTGACATCCTCTGAGCTCAACATGTAGCCGTAACCTCTCACGGTCTTTATGAGCCTGTGCTCCTTGTCTCCTAGCTTGTTCCTGAGGTTTTTTATGTAAACATCCACCACATTGGAGCTCTCCTCGTAGTGCTGTCCCCAGACCTTGGAGTATATCTCTTCCCTGCTTACCGCAGACCCTGCCCTCTCCATGAGCAGTCTCAGAAGCTGAAACTCCTTCTGAGTGGTGGGGACCTTCTCCCCCCTGTAGTAAACCTCCAAAGACCTGGGCTTTAGCTCCAACTGTCCTACCTTCAGGAGCTCTACCGTTTCTTTTTTGTACCTTCTCAGAACCGCCCTTATCCTTGCCAGTAGTTCTTTGAGGGAGAAGGGCTTTGTTATGTAGTCGTCCGCACCTGCGGAGAGACCTTCCACCTTGTCCTCTACCTGGTCCTTTGCGGTAATGACTATCACGGGAATGTCTTTGGACTCTCTTACCTTCTTACACACCTTAAGGCCGTCCACCTTGGGAATCATCAGGTCTAAAAGGACCAAGCTGTAGTCCTGGTTCATCAAGCGGTTTAGGGCCGAGTAGCCGTCCTGCACCCAGTCTACCGCAAAGCCTTCGTGTTTGAGCCAGTCTGAGAGCATCTGCCCCAAGCTCAGGTCGTCCTCCACCAGAAGCACCTTCATGCCTCAGGAAAGGTGAAGTATTCCTTTATGTCCAGAATTCTTATTACTTCCCTGTAAGGTTCCAGCACCGTCTCAAGCTCTCGCTCTAGCTTTTTTCGCCCGAGTATGTTGTAACTCAGGTCCAGCAAGAAGTTTAAAAAACCCAAAGCTTCTGTCTCATCCAAAGGCCTTTTCCTGTAAACTATGCTCCCTTCGTGATACTTCAAAGTTTCGGAAAAAGAGAGCTGAGAGAGTATAAGATCGTTGAGGTGACCTGCGTGTCTTAAAAGAGCGCTGTATAGTATGTTGAAAAGATGCTGATAGACCAAGTACTTTACATTATCCATTGGTTGGTAAAAGACCAACTCTATCCAACCACTTTTGGCCTCAGGTATCTTTTTGGAGACCTTTAGCTCACCATTCTCTTCTCTGACTACGCCCCAAAAAGAGCCTTTGGCAAAGATTATGTAACTTCTCAAACCTTCCGAGTACAGGGTAATCATACCTGTTTTTTTCTCCAGTGCTAAACCAGTAAGTGCCTTCCCCACTTCTAAAAAACTCACGTTCAACCCGTCTATAGCCTTGTTCTCTGAGTGTCTAAGAGTGAAAATTTCCAGCGCGCCCTGGTTCATCCCTATCACGCTCACCTGGGAGCTCGGTCGAGGATTTAGCAGAAAGTCGAGTAGGTCTATGCTCTGAGGGTAGACCGCAAAGAGCTTGCCTCCCTTGTAGTATAGGTTAAAGTCTACGTTGTCCCCTTTTATCTCCACCAGCCCGTAAAATTTACCCAATTGAAGGTTATCCAGCAGGTTTATCAGGTTTATCTTGCCTACTTCTACTCCTTTCATTATGTACTCAATTTCTATACCTTGACCGTTGTTCTCAGGACCGTGAAACTGGTATATGTCCAAGTAGCCACGAGAGAAAAGAGCACGGAGCTTTCTTATCTCCTCTACCAGACTTTTAGAGGTGGAGGTGAGGATATGGTATATGCTCTTACCTTCGTAGGAGCTCTCCTCCTCAAAGTTTTTTACCACCTTCACCACCGCCATGGGCGTTATGACCCTGTCCATGAGGGCCTTTAGTTCACTGTGCACCAGTTGTAGTTGTAAGACCAGCTCTTCCACCGAGATGGGTTCCTCCAGCTGGATTGTGTCCTTGTTCTCCAGCTGGTTGAAAGTGAAGAAGACATTAGGATTGTCCATGAGCTCTGACAGGTGGTACAGCAGAAGGGATTTGGAGTTCTTTTGGTTGACCTGCTCTTCTACCGTGAGTGCAAAGCCCAGTATTAAACCTCTCTCCACGTACAGAGAGACCTTCTCCGGACCGAGAAAAAGGTCCAGTATGCCCACCTTGTTAAACAGGCATCCGTTCAGAAGGTCCACCAGGTCTTGCTGAGAAGAGAGATACCCTGATATCATGCCAGCATCCTTTCCAGCTTTCTGATAAGGAGCTCTTCGAGCGACCTAAAGGTTTCTAAGACGCCCTCGCCATTTACGGCGCTCGCACGCACGGAGACGTGTCTGTCAAGGTTTATACCCCTTTCCAGCTCTTCGTAGCTCATGGCTTGCGGTAGGTCCATCTTGTTGTACTGGAAGACTACCGGCGTGTCCTCTAACTTCTTGCCTATGCGTAGCAGGTCTGCCTTGAGAAGGCTGTAAAAGTTAAGGTTTTCTTCAAACCTCTCTCTCTGAGCGTCCACCACGAAGACAAGACCGTCCACCCCTCTCAGCACCGTTAGCCTGATGTCCCTGTATATGTCTTGACCTGGGATGGTGTAAAGGCTGAAAGAGACCGTCATGTCCCCAACCCTGACCTTTTTGGTTGCAAAGTCGAAGACCAGGGTCTTCTCCTCCTGAGTGTCTAACTTAAGAAGGTCCAGCCCTTCCAGCTGGGAGAGCTTTTCTAAGTTGGTGGTCTTGCCGGACCGGGCAACGCCGTAGTAAACTACCTTTAGCTTAACCACTTTTTTGTGTACGTCAACTAACATAGGCACTCCTCCTCACACTTACTTGTCCCCACTTCCAACAGCCCTCGCAGAGGGGCCTATAATTAATATAATTTCTTCCGCAGGAGCAGATAAAGGGCCGAAGCAGACTCCTTATAGCCACTTCGCAGAGCCTGTCCTGTTCTCTGTGGGACTGGGCACTGTGCAGAAGGGCTTTTACGACGGGTGAGAGCTCGTCCTCAAGCTCTTTTGCTCTTGTGAGCAAGTTTAGCCTTATGTATACCATGGCCACCGTGTCCGCAGAGAGGGAGTCTCTTCTGGACTCTACCAGGTCAAGGAGCCGGCTTAAGGTCTCCTGCTCCTCCATAAGGTGCCACAGCACCTCTTCTTGGTAGTTCAGGGAGCATATTTTTTCCCAGTGCTTTTTTGCCTCCTTCGTCTTCTCTTGGGAGAGTAGGTGCTTCAGGTAAAGTCCGTACACAAAAGGGGTGGCGGAGAGCTCCACGGCCCTTTCTATGTGTTTTTCCGAACCCCTCTGCAGGTAAACTTGTGCCATTATCTCCGCCTTTATTCTTCTCTGTGCCTCTTTTTCCCACCTCTCGGAAAGCTCTAAAATCCTGCTCTGATACTCCAGGGCAGTTTCCCATTCTCCCCTGACTGCGTGTAGGTTTCTCATGACTTTGAGAGCTCTCAGATTTTCTCTGTCCTGTGAGAGTTCTCTACTTAGCCCTTCTACCGCCTGCTCGTAATCGGTCTTCTCTTTCGCCACTGAGGGCTCCAGCTGTATGGCCTCTTCCCCTCTTCCCTGCTCCTGCAAGAGCTCTGCCAGAAGAGTTCTCACACCCTTCTCCTGCCTGAGAGGGGAAAGCAGTCGCTCCGCCCTGCTTGGGTAACCTCTGGACCACTCTCTCAACCCACCCTCTAAAAGTTTAAGTCTTCTCACCAGAGCCACTTCACGCAGAAGAAAGTAGAGAGATGCCAGGACAAAGCCCAGCCCAAAGGAGGTGAGAAGTAGCACAAAGAGAGGCACGCTGTAAATGGCGTAGAAGAGACTTATCTCCACGTAGCTGGCATTCTGAGCTATGAAGAGCAAGAATGCTAACAGAAGAGACACAATTAGAAGGAGTTTTAGCAGGTTCATAGGTTTAACCTCTCTGCGTTGGAGTAGAGCCACTCAAGGTCATAGTATTCCCTCCACTCTTTTAGGAATATGTGTACTATTATATCTATAAAGTCTATGAGTATCCAACCGCTATCTCCCTTGCCTTCTATATGATCTGGCTTTATGCTCCTCTTCTGGAGCTCCTCCAAAAGGTGTTTGACGAGGGCTTGGGCGTGCACCGACGAGTTGGCGGTGGCTATGAGAAAGTAGTCTGCTATGTTGGTGTGTTTTGAAACGTCAAGCACCACCACGTTCTCCGCCTTTTTCTCCTCAAGAAGACCCTTGAGGGTCTGGAGGAGCTCCAAGCTATCTGGCATACTTGGTAAGCTCCTTGTAGTAGGCGTTCTCTCCATACACTTCCCTGTAGGTTTTCATACCCTTCAGGCCTTCCCTGTAGCTCTCCTCCGCAAGCCTGTTCCACCTGTCTATCTCCTTCTGGAAAAACTCCACCCTCTTCTGGACTGCCCTTTTTTCCTCTTCGCTCACTGCCTTGGCCAGTTCTTTTTTGGCGGACTCTATCCACTGGCGGTACTTGGCCTCCTGTCTCTTTGCCTGCTCTCTTACCAAGAGAAGGGACTTGAGGTATCGGTAGAGCACCTCCGTCTCAGAGACCTGACCTGCGTGGTTGGTAAGCAAGTACCGGTATCGCAAGGAAGCGGAGTAGTGGTAGCCCAAGTCTTCGTAGAACCTTGCGACCAGATACTCGTGTCTTGCTATTTTTCTCTCTGCCTCTTCTATGAGCTCTACCACCTTGTCCCTGTAGGAGCTGTTGGGATACCTGTTTAAAAACTCTCTGGCCCTGTCTATGGCTCTGAAAGTGTAGCTCTGGTCTCTGTAAGCGTCAGGTGCCACCTTCATGTAGCTTTCAACCACCATGAAGTAAACCCTCTCCGCCTCAGAGCTCTCAGGGTAGTAAAAGAGAAAGTCTTCCAGGTACACTATGGCGTTTACGTAGTCTCTGCGCATGTAGTAGCTCTCCCCGAGGGCATACTTGGCGGACTTTATCTCTTCAGGAGAGAGATTTTCTACGTATTTGAGCGCTTCTGTAAGCCTGTTTATGGCCCCTCCGTAGTCCTTTCTGGCGTAGGCAGACATACCTTGTAGGTAGTTCTCTCTGGCAAGCTCCGCCCTCTTCCCTTCAGTAACCTTCCCACAGCTCGCCAGAAACAGGAGAAAAAGAAGCACCAGCTTACGCATAGCTTATACTGTAGTCATTGACGCTTACCTCATAACTTTCTCTCACTTGAAGAGAGGTGGGTAGGGCCTCCCTCATCCGTTCGTAGCGTAACGGGTGCACGCACACTTCAGCCACCCTGTGCCCCGAGTTGATGAGCTCTTTTTCTATCTCAAGAAGCAACATGGCGTTGCTCTTCATATACCCTCTACCGGAGCAGATGGGGCATTCTTCTGAAAGGCTTCTGCTTATGCTTTTACCCGTTTTCTTGCGGACCATTTCCAAAATACCCAACCGGGTAAAGCCGTATATGGTTATTCCGCAGGCTTCTTCTCCAAAGGCAGACTGCAGGGCGTTTATCACGCAATTTTTACTCTCCTGCTTTTTCATGTCAATAAAATCCACCAGGATTATGCCCCCTATGTCTCTAAGGATTATCTGCTTAGCTATCTCCTCTACCGCCTCTAAGTTCGTCTTCAGGGCGTTCTCCTCATGACAAGAGCCGGTAGGGTCTCCGCTGTTTACGTCTATGACGGTGCAAGCCTCCGCCTCCTCTATCACTATGTATCCACCGCTTCTTAACCATACCACTTTACTGAATATGCTCCTCAAACTCTCGTAGAGCCTATACCTGTGGATGTAATGAGCAAGGTCCTTTATGTAGAGGTTTTTTCTGAGCATACTCGGTTCAAACTCCTCAAGGAAGGAGGTAATGTAGTTCCAAAGTATGGCATCGTCGCACACGATTTCTTCCAAGTCCCGCCAGTTGTCCCTTATAAGTCTTATGTAGCTGGGATACTCCTCTAAGATGGGTTGGGGCTTTTTCAGAACCTTCGCCCTTTTCTGAACCCATTGCCATAGCTCTCTGAGCTTTTGGAGCTCCTGCTTTATCAGCTCCGGTTCTGTCCCGCAGGCGGAGCTCCTGAGTATAACGCCCTCCTCCTTGAGCTCGTTTTCTATCAGGGAACACAGCTTTTCTCGCTCTTCTGCTGTCACCTTGCTAGAGCACTTTACCTCCCTTCCTCTGGGGAAGTAGACCAGGTACTTCCCTACCAGCTTCACGTTGGTGGTGAGTTTGGCTCCTTTCTCCTTCTCCGGCTCTCGCACGAGTTGGACTATTAAACCTTCCCCCACCTTGTAGTTCTCTCCTTTCAGAGGCAAAAAAGCATCACGCTCAAGACCTATGTCCACGAATATGCCTTCCATCCCTTTGGCCAACCTCTTCACCTTACCCTTGAAGATAGTATCCACCAGCCTACTCGCACCCCTCTTATCCACGCGCACCTTGTAGACAGCATCCTGATTTATCAAAAATGAGAGAACTAGCTCCTTGGAAGAGAGTACTATCAACTTTTTAGCCATCAGGATATATTATACTGGCCTGATACACGAAGAATTACCCACAGCATTGTGGCTGGCGTAGCGGTAGAGATAGGCAAGTAGGGTTATGCCCTCGTGCCACCTGTTAGTTATTGCGCAGTGTGGTGCCTATGTTCGGTAAATTTCATAGAATTCTTCAAGGTCCCTGCTCATAGCCCCTCTTCTACTGGGCTTTTATTCCTAATACCGCCGTGAATCCATACAAACACCCTTCTCCCCGCGATGTTATATCAGCTCTGAACGAGTATCAGTTCAAGTCTGGCTCTTTCCTCGTCCACTCCCACCACCTTAACCCGCACCTTGTCGCCAAGCCGGAGAACCTTACCGCTGCTTACTCCTACGAGTCTGTGTGCTGGCTCGTCGTAAACGTACTGGTCTTCCTTTAAGGTGTTTATGCTGACCAGCCCTTCCACTAAGTGCTCTTGAATTTCCACAAAAAGGCCAAAGGCCACTACGCCTGTTATTATGCCGTCAAACTCCTCGCCCAAGTGCGACTTCATGAAGCGTGCTTTCAGCCTGTCTATGGCCTCTCGCTCTACCTCCTCTGCGAGCCTCTCCTGCTGGGAGAGGTGAAGACCCGCCATCTCAAGGTAGTTTAATGTCTTCTCGTAGTCCACCTCTTCGCCCCTTAGGGACTTCTTGAGAAGTCTGTGGACTATGATGTCCGCATACCTGCGGATGGGGGAGGTAAAGTGGGCGTAGTGCTCCGAGGCAAGCCCGAAGTGTCCCATGTTGTGGGGGGAGTAGTGAGCTCTTTTCATGGAGCGGAGGGTGAGAAACCTTACCAAGTGTTCCTCGGGCCTGCCTTCGAAGTCTTCAATAATCTTCTGAAAAAACTTGGAGTTCAGGCTTGGTCTCTTTACGCTGTAGCCAAAGCCTGCCAGTATCTCCAGCAGGTTTTCTACCTTCGCCGGGTCTGGTCTTTCGTGCACCCTGTAGAGACAGGGATAGCCAACTCTTTCCAAGTGCATGGCGACCGTCTCGTTGGCGGAGACCATAAACTGCTCGATGATGCGGTGTGCCACGTGCCTCTCGTAGGGCACGACCGCTACGGGCTCTCCGTACTCGTCCACGATGAGCTCTGCCTCCGGCAGGTCAAAGTCAATGCTCCCCTTCTCCCAACGCACCCGTGCCAGTATCCTGTAGAGGTTTTCCATCTGTCTTAAGGGTTCTACCAGCTCGCCATATCTGGCCTCAAGGGCCGGGTCTCCCACGATTAGCCTGAGTGCCTCCTCGTAGGTGAGCCTCGCCTTGCTTCTTATAACGCTCTCGTAAAGGTCGTAGTGTAAAAGCCTCCCCCTTCGGTCAAAAAGCATCTCGCAGGTAAAGGCAAGCCTGTCCTCCCCGGGCTTTAAACTGCAGAGCTCTGCGGAGAGCTCCTCCGGAAGCATGTGAAGTGCCCTGTCGGGCAGGTAAAAGGTAAAACCTCTCCTGTAGGCCTCTCTGTCGGTGGCAGAGCCCTCTTTTACGAAGTGAGATACGTCCGCTATGTGCACCCAGAGCCTGTAGCCTTCTGCCACCTCCTCTATGGCCACTGCGTCGTCAAAGTCTTTGGCGCGCTCCGGGTCTATGGTGAAGCAATTCTGCTGACGGAGGTCTCTTCTGCGGACTATTTCTTTCTCTACGTCAAGAGACAGGCTTTTGACCTCCTTGAGCACCTCCTGCGGGTAGGAGGTGGGTAGGTCGTACTTTCTAATTAGCACCTCTATGGTGAGGTTTTTCTCCTGAGGATGTCCTAATACTTCTTTTACTCTGCCGGTTGCCGGGTGCTCTCTTGTGGGAAACTTCTTTATTTCTACCACTACCAGAGTCCCCTCTCTGAGGTCTTCACAGCCTTCTAAGTGGATGGTCTGGTGCTGATTTTCGTCTACAGGTATGCCTAAACACTCTTTTTTCTTTCTCTGAATCCTGCACAGGATTTGTTTTTTAGCCCTTTTGAGGACTTTGAGAACCCTTATCTCCTTCTTGCCCTTGTACTGGACCACCTTTGCCCGAACTAAGTCTCCTGCAAAGAGCCTTACCATCTCAAAGGGCGGTATGTACACGTCCTTTACCCCCCCGCCTATCTCTAGGAAACCGAACCCCGCAGGGTAGGGGATAACCTTGCCACTTACCAGGGTCTCCTCTGCCAGTATGTACTTCCCTTTTTCAAAGGTGAGCCTGCCTGCTTTTTTCAGATGCTTTAGTGCCTTTTTTAACGCCTTCCTGTCCCGCTTGTCTAAGTTGAGCCTGAGGGCTATCTCTTCAAAGGTGAGGGGTTTTCTGCTCTTTTCGAGCAGTGCGAGGACTGACTCCTCCAGGTTTACCCCTTCCATTGTAGAATATTAAAGCATGAAAGATTGGAAAAAACACCTGCATAGAATTGAAGAGCTTAAAAGGGCATTAGAGCAGGTCCTGAGCGGTCTTGATTTGGAATACGACTTGCTAATACCCGGCGAGGGGGACTTTGACCCTTCTCTCAGCTTGCCCTACGTGCGGCTGAGATACTATGCGGACGAAAATCACACCTACGAGCGCAAAATAGAACTTTTTGAATACTATCTGGAGTCTCCCGTGGAGGAGACGGTAAAGCTCATAAAAGACATGGCGGAGGAGTTCCTCATGGAGATTGACCAAAGCCAGTACGGCGGAGGTTAGGTTATATTATTAACTTTTGAAGGAGGAAAAGCATGGCACTACCCAAGGCTTTGAAGGAAGAGATAATTAGAAACTTCCAGAGACACGAAAGCGACACGGGTTCGCCGGAGGTGCAGATAGCCATACTTACCGAGAGGATAAACAGGCTCACTGAGCACCTGAAAAAGCACCGCAAGGACGTACACTCAAGGCGTGGCCTTATAGCCCTAATCCACGCCAGAAGAAGACACTTAGAGTATCTCAGGGACAGGGACTACAGGAAGTACTTACAGGTGGTGGAGAAGCTCGGGCTGAAAGTGAGATGATGGAGAGGCTGACTGCAAAGGTAGGAGAGTCTGAGATAGTCATAGAGGCAGGGCACTACGCCAAGCTGGCGGACGGTGCGGTAGTGGTCAGGCAAGGGGACACGGCGGTGCTGGTGACCGCAGTCATGTCAGAAGAGCCCGTGCAGGGCATAGACTTCGTTCCCCTCTCGGTGGACTACAGGGAGCAACCCTCCGCCTGGGGTAAAATACCAGGAGGCTTCGTAAAAAGAGAGGGCAAGCCCACCGACAGGGAGATTCTGGTCTCCCGCGTCATTGACAGACCTATAAGACCCATGCTCCCGGAGGGTTTTTTCCACGAAGTGGTCATAACCGCCCTGACGCTGTCTGCGGACGACAAGCACGACCCTGATGTGCTTGCCATTACCGGTGCCTCGGCAGCTCTACACCTGTCCAGCATACCCTTCGACGGTCCCATCGCAGGCGTAAGGGTCTGCAGAGTGGAAGGCAGATTCGTGATAAACCCCACCTACGAAGAGCGTCAGAGGGCGGACATGGAGCTCCTCATGGCAGGAAGCAAAGACGCCATAGTGATGGTGGAGGGCGGTGCAAAGGAGGTGGAAGAGGACACCTTGGCGGACGCTCTCTTCTTCGGTCTGGAGTCTCTGCAGGACCTTCTCAGGGCTCAAGAAGAGCTAAGAGAAAAGCTCGGCAAGCCTAAGGTGAGCTTTGAGAGCATGTCTCTGCCGGTGGACTTGCAGGAGAAGCTGGAGGAGTTTTGCACCCAACCTATCCTGCAGTCTTTCTCGCTCCAGGACAAGAGGGAAAGAAAGACCGCCCAGTCCAACCTGCTCAAGGAATTCGTCCAAAACTACCAAATACCCGAAGAGCTCCACTTTAAGGTGGCCTACAACTACAAAAAGCTTATCAGCAAACTTATGAGAAAAAGGGTCTTGGAGGAGGGAATCCGTATTGACGGGCGCACGCCGAAGGACATAAGACCCATAAGCATAGAGGTGCACCCTTTTGACAGACCTCATGGGAGTGCGGTCTTCACCCGAGGACAGACGCAGGCCTTTGCCACCGTCACTCTCGGCCCTCCAGAAGAAGCCCAGCAGGTGGAGAGCATCTATGAGGGAGAAACCTTCAAGAGGTTCATGCTCCACTACAACTTTCCCCCATTCTCCACCGGAGAGGCCAAACCCTGGGGACCGCCGAGAAGAAGGGAGATAGGCCACGGAGCGCTTGCGGAGAGGGCCATAGAGCCCCTCGTACCTCCAGAGACGGAGTTTCCTTACATAATAAGAGTAGTCTCCAACATACTTGAGTCCAACGGCTCTACCTCCATGGCTACAGTCTGTGCCGCATCGTTGGCTCTTTTTGATGCAGGAGTGCCACTACCCAGACACGTGGCAGGCATAGCCATGGGCCTGATAGTGGAAGGGGACAAACACGTGATTCTCTCCGACATCTTGGGAGACGAGGACCAACTTGGAGACATGGACTTCAAAGTGGCAGGCACGGAGGTGGGCGTAACCAGCGTGCAGATGGACATAAAGATAAAGGGTCTTAAAAAAGAGCTCATGAGGTCCGCCCTGCATCAGGCAAGGGAGGGAAGGCTTTACATACTACAAAAGATGCGGGAGGCCATGCCCGCACCCAGGCAGGAGGTCTCCCCCTACGCACCAAAGATAGAAATCATAACCATACCCGAAGACAAGGCCCTGACGGTTATTGGCCCTGGCGGACGGAACGTGAGAGATTTCAGAGAAAAGATGGGCGTGTCCGTGTGGGTTCACGAAGGTGGAAGAGTCTCCCTCACCTCTCACTCTCGGGAGGCCATTCAGGAGGTAAAAAAAGCCATACAGAACCTAATAGCGGAGCTGGAAGTGGGTAAAGTTTACAGAGGAAAGATAACCCGAGTAGAGCCTTACGGTGTGTTCGTGGAGGTGTTGCCGGGCAAGGTAGGGCTCTTGCACGTGAGCAAGATGGAAGGCTACATAAAAGACGTGCGGGCCAAGTTCAGCGTGGGAGACGAGCTCTTGGTTAAAGTGATTGAGATTGACGAGCAGGGTAGAGCGAAGCTTACCAACATGGGTATAAAAAAGCCGGCGTAGCTCAGGGGCAGAGCGAGGCACTCGTAATGCCTAGGCCGTGGGTTCAAATCCCACCGCCGGCTTAGGATAGGCTTCTTGTAACTATGTGGGTGCGTAGGCTTGTCCTCCTGACCTCCGTAGCGGGAGGTTTACTACTTCTCCTGTCCCTGCTGTCGCTCTTTGTGCTGTCTTTGAACTTACCTCCCGTGGAAACCCTGAAAAGCTGGAAACCTCCCGTCGCCACCGTAGTTTACGACGCCAAGGACAGACCCTTTGGAGACGTTGCCCTACAGAGAAGGTACTACGTGGAGATTAAGGACATTCCTCTCCACGTGAGACAGGCCTTTGTATCCGCAGAGGACAAGAACTTCTACAGGCACTCTGGCGTGGACTTCTTGGCCATCTTGCGGGCCACCGCAGTCAACATAAGGCACGGGCGCATAAAGCAGGGTGCTTCTACCATAACGCAGCAGTTGGCAAGAAACCTTTTCCTGAGTCCTGACAAGAGCTTCCAAAGAAAGATAAGGGAAGCCCTTTTGGCCTTCAGCATAGAGAGGCACTACACCAAGGACCAGATACTGGAGATGTACCTCAACTACATATATCTAGGGCAAGGTACCTACGGCGTGGAAGCCGCTTCAAGGGTATACTTTGGCAAGTCTGTGAAAGACCTCACCATAGAGGAGGCAGCCCTTCTGGCAGGCCTGCCCAAAGCCCCTACCCGCTACAACCCTTTCAGAAACCCAGACAGAGTGAAGGAGAGGAGGGACTACGTGCTTGCCCGCATGCGCGAGGACGGCTACATAGGCGAGGAGGACTACATCAAACTCGTACAGAGACCTGTTCAGGTAAGGCTGGAGAACAGATACTTCGGAATGGATTACTTTCTGGACTTTCTCAAGGAGAAACTCGTTGAAAAGTACGGCGAGATAATTCTGGCTGGGGGCTACAAGGTCTACACTACCGTGGACAAAGACCTGCAAGAACACGCCCAGAGAGCTCTCAAGCGCGGGGTGGATAGGGTAGCCAAGAGCAACGGCATACCCTTTCTACCGGAAGACCCATACGAGCTGGCCAAGAGATACCAAGAGCAGAAAGTAGAAGAAAAACCCGGCAGAGTATACATAGCGAAGGTGCTGGAAGTTAGGAAGGACAAACTGCTCTTAGAACTCCGGGACAGACAACTGGAAGCTGACTTCAAGGGAGTGCCCTTAGAGAAGGGCGACTTTGTGATGGTGAGGTTCTATCAGGAAAGAAAAGGTGGAGAGCTCAAGCCGGAGGTGCTTCCTGACCTTCAGGGAGCCCTGGTGAGCATAGAGGTCAAGACCGGGGCCATAAAGGCTATGGTGGGGGGCTACTCCTACCTGCGCAGTCCCTACAACAGGGCAGTTTACGCAAAGCGTCAACCCGGCTCCGCCATCAAGCCCATCATATACATGGCAGCTCTAATGAAGGGCTACACGCAGGCAAACCTTATAGACGCCACGCCCAGGAGTTTCTACGACCCTTCCACTGGCAAGGACTGGACCCCCGACAACTACGAGGGTGCGGAGTACGGACAGATAAGCCTGAGAACCGCCCTCGCCAAGAGCGTGAACACCGCCACCGTCAACCTGCTGGCGGACATAGGTTTTGACCTGCCCATGGAGGTGGGAAGACTGCTCCACTTGGAGCTAAAGCCTTACTACTCTATGGCTTTGGGCAGTATAGAGACTACTCCCTTGGAGCTCACCTCCGCCTTTCAGGCCTTTGCCAACATGGGGGTCTACTGCGAGCCTTACTACATAAGGAAGATAGTGGCCCAGGACGGCTCTATTTTGGAGGAGAACGCACCGCGCTGTCAGCAAGTGCTTCCGCCCCAAGAGACCCGGGTGCTGGTGGACATGCTCAGGGCGGTGGTCTTGGAAGGGACGGGTGCCTCCGCCAGCTCCTTGGGTAGAGTGCTTGCAGGCAAAACCGGCACCACCAACGACTTCATGGATGCGTGGTTTGTAGGCTTTTCTCCCGACATAGTGGCAGGGGTCTGGGTAGGCTTTGACACCAAGAGGAGCATGGGTAAGGGGATGGCAGGCTCTAAAGTCGCCCTTCCCATATGGATAGACTACATGTCCGTCGCAAGCTTTATGTTTCCAGAAAGCGACTTTCCCATGCCCGAAGGAGTGATAATGGTAAACTGTCCAAGACCTATGCTCTTCGTGGCAGGCACTGAGGAGGTATGCTTTGGAGAGGCTTCTACCCCCGAGCAGGAGCAGAGAGAGGAGCTCGAAGGCGTAGTAGACCCAAAGTATCTTAGGAAAGAAGAAAGACCTCGCATAAGGGAGATACCCTGATGAGAGAGCTTCTTCTTGAGAGCACCTTCGTCAGCTTTGATGTGGAGGCCACGGGGGTTGACCCAAGCAAGTCTGACATCATTGAGATTGCCTGCGTCAGGGTGGAAGGGGGCATCATCACTGAACGCTTCTCCACCCTTGTAAACCCTGGCTATACGCTTCCTGCCAGGATAACGGAGCTGACGGGCATCACCAACGCCATGCTGGTAGGAAAGCCCTCTATGGAAGAGGTGCTTCCCAAGTTTTTGCGTTTTGTGGGGGACAGCGTGCTGGTGGCACACAGAGTAGAAAAAGACATAGCCTTTATAGACAAGTACTACAGGAGACTTTACGGTAAAAGGTTTCGACCTCCTCACATATGCACTTTCCACTTGGCACGCAACGTTCTGCCAAACCTCAAAAAGTACACTCTGAAAGACTTAGCGGACTACTTGGGTATAGAGTACGGAAGGGTCCACAGGGCCACGGACGATGCCCAGACCACCGCCTTGGTCTTTTTGGAGCTCCTGCGCATACTGTGGAACCGGCTGGGCATAGGGGAATACCTTGAGGTAAAAAAGCTCTCAAAGGGGAATTAGGCTCTTTAGCTTTTCTACCAGCCCAGCCCTTACTTCTACGCCCTCGTCCCCCAACTCCTTGGCCAACTTTTCCAAAAGACCTCTCAGCCTTGAGCTGACTTCCTTAGGCACTTGAATGCGAAAGGTGACTACCAGATTACCCGCACCTACGGAGGAGGGAAAGCCTTTTCCCGGCAGTGTTTTAGTAGAACCGCACTCCGTCCCCGGCTGGAGGAAAACCTCTATCTCCTCCCCACCCAAGCCCTTTATTTTTAGCGTCCCTCCGAGGACAGCCATAGGAAAGGAAATGAAGTGCTCCACGTGTAGGTCTCTGCCCACCTTGCGGAAGACGTGGTGGGGTTTTAAGCTGACGCGCAGGTAGAGGTCTCCCGCCTCTCCGCCCCTTTCTCCCGTGTGGCCAAAGCCCGCAACCTTTAGCACTTCGCCCTCGTCGGTGCCCGGGGGTATACTCACCTTGACCTTGCTCTTTTTGGCCACCCTTCCCCTACCGCCACAGGTAGGGCACAGGTTCTTTATCAAATACCCTCTGCCCTTGCAGAGAGAGCAAGGTCTTGGGAAGTTAAAGATACCGCTCACCCTCCTGCCAGTGCCCCCACAGGCGTGGCAGACCACCTTTTCTGGCTCACCTACATGGCCCAAACCTCTACAGTGAGGACAGTCTATCCACCGCTCGTACTCTACCTCCTTCTCCGTGCCGAAGGCGGCCTCCTCCAGCGTGAGCTCCACCCTGAGCCTGATGTCCTGACCCCTCCGGGGTTTGGGAGCTCTCCTCATGCCCTGCCATATGCCCTCTAAAAACTCCTGGATGTACTCCATAAAGTCCCTGTACTTTTTCTCGTCACCGCTCTGGAGGATGCGGTCGTACTCCTGTCGTCTGGCGTCGTCGGAGAGTATGTGATATGCTTCGTTTATCTCCCGGAAGCGCTCTTTTGCGCTGGGGTCCGGGTTTACGTCAGGGTGCCATTCTCTGGCAAGCCTTCTGTATGCCTTTTTTATCTCCTCCTTGGTGGCAGTCCGCTCCACCTGAAGTATGCGGTAGTAGTCCTTTATGGCCATGTGCTCCTCCAGAAAGTAAAGATAGACGGAAGTCCTAAGTAGGACAGCCAAACCTTTCCCTGAGCTTGGCCTCTACGTAAGGATGCACCAGACCCTTCAAACATCCGCAGTGGGAGGCTATGTCCTTTACGATTGTGGAGCTTATGTGTATGTAGTCTTGGGAGGGCATCATAAACACGGTCTCCACCTTTGCCAGTTTGTAGTTGTTGAGAGCTATCTGCAGTTCGTACTCAAAGTCGGTAAAGAGCCTCACGCCCCGCAGTATCACTTCAAGGCCTTCAGCTTTCATGTAGTTCACGAGAAGCCCGTCAAAGCTCCTCACTTCCACTCCATCAAGCCTTTCCAACATTTTTCTAAACATGTCCACCCGTTCTTCTGCGTCAAAGAGCAGGTTTTTGCGGGAGCTCTTTGCCACCGCCACCACTATGCTATCAAAGACCTTTAGGGCTCTGTTCACTATGTCCAAGTGGCCCAAGTGAGGGGGGTCAAAGGTGCCTGGATAGACTGCTCTTTTCATCAGTGGGGCACCCACACCACATCGGAGAGCAGGCATATGCCACCTGCCTTCTTTAGCAGGGGTTTTATCTCCTCCGCTATCTTGAGGGCGGTCTCCTCATCGCACACGGTAAAGAGGTAGCTGTTTTTGAACACGTCCGCCAACTCGTCCCCCCGCATCAGCCCTCGCTCTCCTTTACCCAGAACGTCCCTCACTACAGTGTAGCCAGACACCTGACTCTTCTCCAGTATTTCTAAGGCTCTGCTGAGGTACACGCTGTCCACCACTATCTCTACCTTCTTCATACGTTTCATAGCACTACCCCCACAGGGTATTCGTCACAGAGTAGTACAAGGGTATGCCTACCGCTATGTTGAAGGGGAAAGTAACCGCAAGAGACAGGGTCACGTACAGGCTTGGGTTCGCCTCTGGCACTGAGAGCCTCATGGCCGCAGGAACCGCTATGTAGGAGGCACTAGCACAGAGCACGGAGAACATGAAGGCGTCCCCCTTTGCCAGTGCAAAGGTCTTGGCGAGCAAGATGGCTACCATTGCATTGAAGATGGGAAGGAGTATGCCAAAGGCTATCAGGAATACGCCTACCTTTCTTATCTCCCCTATTCTTCTACCTGCCAGTATACCCATGTCCAACAAGAAAAAGGCCAGCATGCCCTTAAAGAGCACGCCAAAGAGCGGGTCCATGGCCTTCCAGCCCTTCTCACCGGTCAAAAACCCTATTATCAGCGTCCCCATGAGTATGTAGACGGAGGGGTTAAGAAAGGCTTCTCTGAACACTTCCGCCCAGTTGATGCGGTCGCTATTTCTTTTTGCAAAAAGGCACAGCATAACCAGGCCTATTATTATGGCGGGCGACTCCATGAGCGTCATGGCCGCTACCATGTACCCGCCGTAACTCACCCCTATGCTGTTTAAGAAAGAGCCTGCGGTTATGAAAGTGACCGCACTTATGGAGCCGTAGGTGGCGGATATGGCCACCGCGTTGTAAACATCCAGCTTCAGCCTCAGTATAAAAAAAGCATAGATTGGTACCGCAATCGCCATGAGCATAGCAAGAAGAAGCACTTTTAAGACATCGGCAGTTATACCACTCTTGGAGAGCTCGTACCCACCGTGTAGCCCTATGGCTATGAGAAGATACAGGGAAAAGAGCTTGGGAAGAGGCTGAGGGATTTCCAGCTCTGTCTTCAGAAGAACCGCACCCAGTCCTAAGAGAAACATAAGCACGGGTGGGTTTAATACGTTTTGTAGCAGGAGCTCTGCACCCATGCTTGCCCTCCGTAGGTTTTCAGTTTCCTATTAGGACTACAAAGTAAGGTCCGTCGTAGTCCTTTATCTCTATGGGTGTATCCACTCGGCCAAAGGCATAGTTTACCACCACCGGATACGGATACCGTTTTAGCCTCACTATACCCTTTGCTCTGATTACGTTCTCTGGCAGATTTTTTAGCCTCTTCTCCAAGTCTTCGTAGTCCAAGGGTTCAAAGATGTTTATGACCTTTTGCCAGTGGGCGTGCTGAGGATGCTGTGGCAAAGCCTTCAGCTCTGGAAGCGTGTAGATGCCTTCAAAAACTTCCTTAGGCAGGCGACCGTAAGAGGTTCTGTAGACCTTCACCTTCGTGTAGAGGGGTTCGCCAGTGAGGGTGTTGACGGGTCTGTAGAGCTTCCACGTTTCTAAGACGTCCTTTTCTATGCGGTCTACCTCTTCTACTTTAGCCAAGTCTGTCTTGTTTAGCACTATTATGTTAGAACCGCCTATCTGATACTTTGCGACGCTGTCTTCCCTGTATCTGTCAAAGTGGGCACAGTCCACCAGACATATGACGCCTTCTACTGGGCAGTCAAGGGCTTGGAGGCTCAGGATGATGGGAAAGGGCTCCGCTCCCCCCGAGGTTTCTACGAGAAGCACTTCAGGGTGGTACTTTTCCATTATTTCTCTGACTGCCTTTTCAAACTCCGCACTCAGAGAACAGCAGATGCACCCTTCTGGAAGCTCAAGAACTTGGGAGTAGGCGTTTTTTAGGACTTTTCCGTCCACGCCCACCTGACCCAGCTCGTTCACGATAACCGCAACCCTTTTCCCTGAGAAGTGCTCTCTTGCGGAGTTTACCAAGAGTGTGGTTTTCCCGCTCCCTAAAAAGCCAGTTATTACGAGAGCAGGAAGCATACTACTCCCCGCCGTACTCTACAGAGTCTATCTCCTCCATAAACTGTTGTATCTGAAAGGTTACGAAGTTGACAAGGTCCTTGATGTCTCTGTCAAGGTGTGCAGGGTCTATGTCTATCTCCTTCTCGTAAACGTCGTGCCCCTCTATCACGTACTTTACCCTTAGATAGGGGTAGCTTTTGGGCTCACAACCCTCGTCCACATTCCCGGGGAAGCACACTTCAACGTCAATGTCGGGATTTGCCATGTTCTTCTTGACCTCTTCCGCAAGCAGTTTGAATTTCTCTTCCAAGCTCATATTAGTCCCCCGTGGTTACCATTACCATCTGTATGCAGTTTCTCTTGAGCAGGTCAGAGCACACGTAAACGCATATGGCACAGCCCTTGCACCTACTGTAGTTGACCCAAGCCACGTGCTTGGAGTCGTGGTACATAAGAGTGTTAGGCTCAGGACAGAAAAGGACGCACTGCTTACAGTTGTACTTGGCGCAGTCAGCTTCCTTTACATCAGCCACGTAGTACATACCTGCCTTGCCTCCTCTGTTAGTTTAGCCTGCGAGAGCTTCCTCTTCCACCCAGCCCCTTTCCTCGGCTATCTTGAAGGCTTCACGGATAACCTGCATGTTCTTCTCCAGGAGCTCCATCTTCTTCTTGAACTTCTTCTCTATGGCACTGTCTAAAGCCGTGGTTCCGCCGGAGGCCACGAAGGTGTTACCTAAGAACCTTTCTCTGACCGCCTGTTCTATGTGCTCAAAGCCCACGATGCGGGTAATGCCAAAGAAGAGTCCTATCATGGCCATGTTGGTGGCAAGCTCGGTGCCCGCTATGTCCAGAGCTACCTTGGTGGCAGGAAGCATGACCACCCTAGTGTTTAAGTCGCTTAGTATCTTCCAGTCCTCCTCGGGAATGATGTCCGCGTCGGTGTTTATTATCACCAGGCCATTTTCTTTAAGACCAGAGTAGAAGGGCATGGTGTAGGACTTGCCGTGGGTTATCACCTGTGGGTGGTAAATCATTATGACGTTGGGGTAGACCACCTCGCCCACTTCGTAAATAGGCTGGTCAGAGACTCTCACATAGGCCTCCACCGGGGCCATCCTCTTTTCAGAGCCAAAAAAGGGCACCAAGGTGGCGTACTTGCCCGCCGCAGACATGGCGTTACCGAGGATGTGGGCGGAGGTGACCACCCCCTGCCCACCGACGCCCGCTATGCGTATGTTGTATCTCTTCATGCCTTGACCTCCTCAGGCTTTCTCTCAAGCTCCTCAAAGAACTCTTTTACCTCCTCGGTCATCCACTCGTAGAAGCCAAAGTCCTGCTTTTCCCTCTTTCTGGCATCTTCCAAGACCTTCTCGGTGGGTATGGAGTACTCTATGTTGCAAGAGGTGTAGGCGTGTATAAAGGTTGGTCCGAAGTGCCTTGCGGCGAGTATGGCTCTTCTGACCGTCTTGGCTATCCTCTTGGGGTTGGTGGGTGCCAGCTTCGCCACGTAGACGCATCCGGCGGTTTTTGCGAGCTCTACCGCGTTTATCTTGTCAAACTGCTTGCCCTTTGGTGCCATCTTGAGCTGGACGCCCTTGGGGGACATGCCACTCTCCTGACCGCCGGTGTTGCCGTAGACCTCGTTGTCCACCATTATGGTGGTGAACTTCTCCCTTCTAAACCAGGAGTGCATGGTCATGCCAAAGCCTATGTCTATGAGACCACCGTCGCCAGCTATGACCACCACATCCTTGTCCTTGTCCGGGAACCTTATGGAGAGAGCCCTCTTTAGACCAGAGGCCACTGCGTTGGTGTCTCCGTAGTTGCCGTATATGAAAGGCACCGCCGCCTGAGACAGGGCAAGTCTGGCACAACCCGCAGTGCCTATGACTATGGTGTCCTCGGGCTTTGGCAGTGCGGCGTAGAAGACCCTTATGAAGTAGGCCATGAAACAACCTGCACACATGGGGTGCTCTTCCACAAGCTCCTTGAACTGGCCTAATTGCTGAACGTCTACTTCCCTGCCGAACTGCCCGTACTGGACTAGGTCCACGTAGTCCTTGGGCATGTACTTCTCAAAGCCTGGGGATATTCTCACATATTCCAGACCCATCTTTGCACCTCCTTTGGTTTTTTATACTACTACTTTCTTTTCCTTCTTTATGCCGAAGGCCTGATAGACCTTCTCCATGATGAGCTCCACTGGCAGGGTCATACCGCCGTAGACCCTTGGACCACCTATGACGCTGTCGCTGTTAGGTAGGACCGCTTTTACTTCCTTGGCGAGCCAACCCACTATGTTGTGCTCTGGCACTATGATTGCCTTTGCTTTGGAGAGCACAGCTCTTATCTCTTTCTCGGGGAAAGGTCTTATGGACTTGACCTTGACGAGGCCCACGTTGAGCCCCTCCAGCTGGGAGTATCTGACCGCCTCCCTGCCCTGCGCTGCGGCGCATCCTGAAGCTACTATGAAGACCTCTGCCTCTGGGTTGACCACCTCTATGGGACCACCAAGGTACTTGTATATGTACTTCATGGCCCTTATGTTGGAGGACCACACTTCCTGCTGCCACACCGCGTGTATGAGGTAGCTCATGAAGTTGGACTTCTGGACGGGTGCGTCTCTCTGTATCCTTGCGGGCGGTATTTCACAGTCTGTGGGTGGCACGGGTGCCTTGTAGGGGTCTCTGGGAGGTAGCTTCATGT
>JANXBA010000041.1 GCA_025062075.1 Aquificaceae bacterium | reverse complement strand
TACACAGACCACGAGATAAGCAGGGGAGAACATGAAGAGTTTATTGAAAGCTTAAAGAGGGATAAGAAAAGCTACTATTACCTTGTCTACAAAAAGGGAGAGCCTATAGGTGTTCTCAGTCTTACCAGAGTGGACTTTCGTAACCGCAACGCCTACTTTGGTATATACGCAAATCCAGAGGAAAGGGCTCACGGCGCTGGCATAGTCTTAGAAAAATCCGCCATGGCTTTGGCTTTTGAAGTGGCAAAGCTACACACTCTGAAGCTGGAAGTAATAGAAGACAACGAGAGAGCTATAAGCTTCTACAAACGCATGGGTTTTGTGGAAGAGGGAAGGCTCAGAGAGTTTGTCCTCAAGGAAGGAAGATGGAAGGACGTCATTGTAATGGGCATGGTAAAGAAAGATGGCTGAGGCCCTTCTACGCTTTTTGCACTGCCTTTATCAGACTCCTTACTACTCTAAGAGCCCCCTTACCGTCTACGAGTTTTCTGCCTGCCTTGCTCATCTTGAGCCTAAGCTCATGGTCCTTTAGCTTTTCCACACCTTCCGAGAGCTTCTTCCAGAGTTCTTTGTCTTCCCACCAGCCTGCGCATAGGGCAAAGCCGACCCTTTCCCAGCCCTTGCAGTTAAGTACTTGGTTGTCCGCCACTGCCACCAGCAGTGAAGGCACTCCCATTCTTGCCAGCTCGTAGGTAGTCTGACCTCCGGCGCTTACTGCAAGGTCTGCCAAACGCATGAGCTCTCTCATGCCCTCGTCGGAGAGCCCTTCAAAGAGGCGCACCTTCTCGCCTCTCAGACTGTAAATCTCCTCCTTGTTTTTAAAGCCCTTACCAACTACTACGAAGAGCTCAAGCTCGGGATGCTCCTTCCTGAGGAGCCTTATTACGGTGGGAGTCATGTTTCTTGAGTCATCGCCTCCGAAGGTTACCAAAACTCTGCTAAGCCTTTTTCTGAGTGGCCTTCTTCTGACTTTCCAAAAGCCTCTTCTCAGGGGTGTGTAAGCAGGCCCAAGCAGGTAAGTTACGCCCTCCGTCTTTGGGTAGCTGAGCTCCTGCCAGTACACGCTCCCGTTTAGGACAAAGCCATGTGGGTAGAGGAGCCTGCGGTAGTCGTCTAAGAAGAGCTTCACCGGCACGCTCGCGGATACATCCTCGTAGACCTCTGCTCCCGCAAGGTAGGAGTCAACGACGACCACGGAAAAGTCCTTGAGTCTCCGCCTTGTGTCCTTCCAGCTGTCCAGCCACGGGTAGAGCTCGTAGCTGACTTCATGCAAAACACCTCCTACAGTCTCGTCCCCGTGGACTAACAGGTGAGGTTGCAAACCCAAGGTCTCAAAGGCTTGGTACAGGGAAAGGCATCTCGTCACGTGTCCGTGGCCTATGTGAGAAGAGCCCTCTGTTATAAGAAGTGCCTTCACGCAGTAGATTATAAGCCGCTGGAGAAATTGCTGTATAATCAAGAACAAAGGTGGTTAGAAAAAGCGTCCTTGTGCTAAACTTCGGCTCCCAGTATGTCCAGCTTATAGCCAGAAGGGTGCGGGAACTGGGCGTCTACAGCGAGATAGTGCGCTACGACATCACGCTGGAGGAGATAAGGGAGAAAAACCCTTTTTGTCTCATTCTCTCCGGCGGGCCCGCCTCCGTCTATCAGGAGGGAGCTCCCCTGCCTGACCCTAGGGTCTACAACTTGGGCATTCCCGTGTTGGGTATATGCTACGGACTTCAGGCTATGGTCCACCAGCTGGGTGGGGTGGTAGACAGGGCGGACAAGCAGGAGTACGGCAGGTCGGGCCTAAGGGTTCTCAAGAGAGACTCCCTTTTTGAGGGCCTGCCCGAAGAGTTTGACGTCTGGATGAGTCATGCGGACAAGGTGGTGCGTCTGCCCGAAGAGTTTGACGCCCTGGCAAGCTCCCAGAACTCCCCCTTTGCGGTGGTAAGGCACAAACAAAAGCCCCTCTACGGCGTGCAGTTTCACCCAGAAGTGACCCACACCCAGCACGGAAAGGAAATTCTAAGCAACTTCCTCTTCAGGGTTGCTGGTGCGGAGAGAAACTGGAACATGGGAGACTTTCTACAGGAAAAGGTCAGGGAAGTGCGAGAGAAGGTAGCAGGAAGAAAGGTGGTGTGCGCCCTTTCTGGTGGCGTGGACTCTACCGTGTCCGCAGTGCTCACCCACTTGGCGGTAGGCGATAGGCTTTATTGCCTTTTCGTGGACCACGGACTGCTGAGAAAAGGCGAAGCCCAAGAGGTGGAGAGCTCCCTCCGTCAGCTGGGACTGCCCCTGCGTAAGGTGGAAGCTCAGGAGCTCTTTCTGGAGAGGCTCCGAGGCGTAGAAGACCCGGAGGAGAAGAGGAAAATCATAGGGCACACTTTTGTGGAGGTATTTGAGAGGGAAGCAAAGTCCGTAGGTGCGGACTTCCTACTGCAGGGCACTCTCTACCCAGACGTGGTAGAGAGCGCGGGCATACCCGGTGCCAAAGTCATAAAGACCCACCACAACGTGGGCGGTCTGCCCCAGAAGATGAACTTAGAGCTCTTGGAACCTCTGCGGGAGCTCTTCAAGGACGAGGTGCGTCAGTTGGGCAAGCTCCTGGACATACCGCAGAGCCTCTTAGAGAGACACCCCTTCCCCGGTCCGGGCCTTGCCATAAGAATACTGGGTGAGGTAAACAGAGAGGACTTAGAGACGCTCAGAGAGGCGGACTACATCTTCGTGGAAGAGCTCAAGAGGTGGGGGCTGTATCAAAAAGTGTGGCAGGCCTTTGCGGTGCTCTTGCCCGTGAAGAGCGTGGGCGTCATGGGTGATACAAGAACCTACGAGAAGGTAGTAGGACTCAGGGCGGTGGAGAGCACGGACGGCATGACCGCAGACTGGTCAAGACTTCCCTACGAGTTTCTGGACCATGTGATGAGACGCATCATAAACGAGGTAAAAGGGATAAACAGGGTGGTTTATGATATCTCCTCCAAACCGCCGGCCACTATAGAGTGGGAGTGAGCCAGTGGAGAGCTTCAAGCGAGAACTCAGCGAGAGATTTCAGGTGCAGAAAGTAGAACAAGGCAGGTTTTTGGAGGAGGAGAACATAATCTTGCACAAAGAGGGTAAGAGACTGCTCTTTATAAAGGCCTTCTACGGTAGGAAGCCCCACTGGAAGGAGTGGGTAGAGCTCTTTCACGTAGAGCCACACTTTTTCGGCTCTCAGGAAGAGGATGAGCTTCTTCGCATAGTTTCCCGACACTTCAGGAGGGTGTTTGTAGAGTACTACGAGGACAGTCAGACCCTTGAGGAGCTAAGAAGGGGCGTGCCACCCCAAGAGACTAGACTTGGCTCTAAGCTGAGAGCTCTGGGCTACCGCTACTTCAGGGACTGGTATTACCCGGAGGGCTGGCTGGAAGGGGGTTACAAGTTGCAGGCGGAGCGTTAGCCTGTGGTATAATACAGGCTTCAAAAACTCTCAGGAGAAAAGGGATGAAAACGTACCACGTTAGAAAAGAGGATGTAGTAAGAGAGTGGTGGCTGGTGGATGCACAGGGCAAGGTCTTGGGCAGGCTTGCCTCCGAAGTGGCAAAAGTGCTCATGGGAAAGCACAAGGTCTACTACCAGCCTGATGTGGATTGCGGAGACTTTGTGATAGTGGTCAACGCCCAGAAGGTGCTTACCACTGGCAAGAGGCTGGAACAGAAAAAGTACTACTTCCACACCAACTATCCAGGGGGCTTAAAAGAGAGAACCCTCTCCTGGATGCTCCAGCACAAGCCGGAGGAGGTCATCAGGCTTGCGGTAAGGAGAATGCTTCCCAAAAACCGGCTGGGACACCGAATGCTGAAGAGGCTAAAAGTTTACAGAGGGCCCGAGCATCCCCACGTGGCCCAAAGGCCAAGAACTCTGGAGGTAAAGGCATGAGCTTGAAGCTCAAAGACTTCAAGATAGGCTTTGACAACTCCTACTACGGCACCGGCAGAAGAAAGGAGAGCGTGGCAAGAGTGTGGCTGGTAAGGGGCACAGACCGTCAGATAGTCAAGGTAAAAGAGAGCGGTAAAGAGTACGACCTGAAGAGCTACCTGCAGAGAGAAACCCTCTACCGGAAGGCCCTTTACCCTCTCAAGCTCACGGGCACGGAGGACAGGTTCGGCATCTACGCCACCGTGAGCGGAGGGGGCATAAGCGGTCAGGCGGAGGCTATAATGTACGGCGTTGCCCGAGCCCTGCTCAAGTACAATGCAAACCTCAGAAGCACTCTAAAAAAGGCAGGGCTACTCAAAAGAGACGCACGGGAGAAGGAGAGAAAGAAGTACGGCCTTATGAAGGCGAGAAAGGCCTACAGATGGAGCAAGAGATAAAGGTTGCCCTCTACGGGGCGACGGGCTACACAGGAGCGGAGCTCCTGAGGCTTTTGGCACACCACCCGAAGGTGAAGGTGGTTGCCCTCACCTCCCAGTCCCACGCAGGTAAGAGGTTGGCCCAAGTCTTTCCCCACCTTAGAGCCACACCCTGGGGAGACTTGCCCCTACTGGAGGAGCCAGAAGAGGACTTTGAGGTAGCCTTTCTCTGTCTTCCTCACGAGGCCTCTCTCGAGCTGGTGCCAAAGCTCCTGCAAAAAGGCAAAAAAGTGATAGACCTCTCGGGAGCCTACAGGCTGAAAGACCCCTCCCTTTACCCTACTTACTACCGCTTTGAGCATACCCACCCACACCTGCTGAAAGAGGCGGTCTACGGGCTTCCGGAGCTCTTCAGAGAAGAGATAAAAAGAGCCACGCTGGTGGCAAACCCAGGCTGTTATCCCACCGCAACCCTTCTGGCCCTTTACCCTTTGGTCAAACACCGTGTAGAGATAGACTGGTTGGTGGTGGACGCCCTGTCGGGCGTGTCTGGGGCAGGCAGAAAGACCAGCCAGCAGTTTCACTACCCGGAGATGGAAGGTAACGCCTTTGCCTACTCGGTAGACAAACACAGACACGCCCCGGAGATAGAGCAGGCTATCAGGGGCTTCCTGGGGAAAGAGGTAAGGTTTAGGTTCACCCCTCAGGTGGTGCCCATGGTGAGGGGCATGATGGTGAAGGTTTATCTAAGGGCGGAGGAGTTAGACTACGGAGAGCTATACAGGGAAGGCTACGGGGGAGAGCCCTTCGTGCAGGTGTTGGAAGAGCCACCTCACACCAAGCAAGTAGTAGGGACGAACCGCTGCCACCTTTACTGCCACTACGACAGGAGGAGCGCCATACTTGAAGTGATAAGCGTCATAGACAACTTAGGTAAAGGTGCCTCCTCTCAGGCACTTCAGAACTTCAACCTGATGATGGGGCTGGAGGAGACCACCGCCCTTGAGAAGACCGCCCTCTACCCTTGAGAGGTTAGCTCCTGCCTTATTATCTCCAAGAGGGCCAAAAGCACCTGTTTGACGCTCTCTTTGTTGACCGCACTGACCGGTAAGACCGGGATACCCTCCTCTTCGCTTATGTCCAGAGCGATGGACACCTCCTGTGGGGACCAGGCGTTGGGTAGGTCCTGCTTGTTAGCACCTATCACAATGGGCACGGGAAAGCGGGACTGGAAGAAGTTTACTATCTTTCTTGCCTCGTGAAAGGTGGTAGGGTCGGTGCTGTCCACCAGAACTATGATACCCAGGGCTCCCTCTCCTAAAATCTCCCACATGAAGTCAAAGCGAGACTGTCCAGGCGTGCCAAAAAGGTAGAGCTCGTGCTCCTCGTCTATCCTTATCTTTCCAAAGTCCATGGCCACGGTGGTGTACTCTTTGACGCCTCTCTCTTCCGGGTTGAAGACTTTACGCTCGGTTCTGACTGTCTGAATTTCGCTTATCGTGTTTATGAATTGGGTCTTGCCTGCCGCAAAGGGTCCAGATATAACTATCTTTATCTTCCTTACCACTCTCATCAGAGCCCCCTTATTCTGTCTATTATCTTCATAAGCAAGTCCAAGGCTATGGAGGGGTTTTGCTTTTTCTCCTTTCTCTTCCTACGTATGGCACCTATGGCGAGCAGTCCGTACAGGCTTCTGTCCACTGTCAAGTTGTCCAAACCTGAGTCCCTTCTTATGTCGAATACGCTTCTCTCTCCGTTCACCAGAGACAGCACCTTTTTCTCTTGAGGCGTTAGCTCTGCGGATTCTACCAGACCCTGCGTGCCTTCTACAGGTTCAAACACAAGGAGCTCGTCCGATATCTTCCTTTCCACCTCCTCGGGCGTGAGAGTGCGGGAGGCCATCATAATTATTTTCTCCATGGTGTAGACTATGCGGTAGTGGTTTGAACCGAACTTTACGAAACCCGGGGTGAAGGAAAAGACGCCCTCCTTCATATGAAGCCTTTCAATCAGAAACCTTTCCACCGTCCTGAAGAGATTTTCCTTTGAGATTCTTAGCTTTTCTATGAGAAGGTCAAAGTCTCTCTGCGCGTACACTCTGAAGACCCTATCTACGGGGCGGGCAAATATGACCTGCCCTTCCTTTATGTAGTAAACTACCGTCATGTCCTTCCACTCTACCAAGAGTATACCGCTCTTCTTGTCCTTGGAGATTATCTGCAGTATGTCCACTATGTTAAAACTTTTCAAATCACCTATGAGAGCCATGCCACCTTAAAACATACCCTTGAGCTTGTCCTGAGACTTCCTTATCTCCATAAGTAGTAAACCCAACTTGGCGTTGTTGTCCGCAAGTACCACCATAACTGCCTCCTTCCCCACACCTGTGAGTATTACATATCCGTCATGTCCCTTTACTGTTATCTGTTCAAGGGTCCCCTTTGCCAGCTCTTCCGAGACCCTCTCCCCTAAGGAAAGTATAGCAGCACTCATGGCCGCTATCCTATCCTCTTCCATACCAGGTTTTAGGACCGAAGCTATTGGCAAGCCGTCTGCGGATACGAGCAATGCACCTTCCAGACCGGTGTTTCTGATTAGCTCCTGCAAAACCTGTGCGTACCTGTCCATTTCTTCCCTCCTTCTGATACATTATACAAAAAGCTGTTAGCTATTGAAAGAGTATATCGTAAAAAAGACCCATCGCTATGGAAAACAGCACCCAGAAAAGCACATAGGCAAGCACGAGCCCTTTCGGCAGGAACTTCAGAGTTGCCAGCACGGTCGGCAGGCACACGCCCGTCCCACCCAGCATAAAGCTGAGAGCTCTGCCCTCGCTAAAGCCCATCTCCCGAAGAGCTCTGGCTATGGGCACCTCCTCGCCGGAGCACATGTAGAGGGGCACGGAGGTCAAAGAGAGAAAGAGGTAAGAGAAAAGACTGCCCGCCAGTGGGGAGAAAAAGCTGGGCGGAAAGAGGCTTTTTATGAGGGAGGCTATAAAGATGCCCAGCAGGAGGTACTTACCGATGCCTACAAGATTGGACTTCAGGTAAGCTAAAACACGGCCCTCTCCTGGAGCTCCACCGCCCACGCTCAGGGGTATCCCCGTAGGCTTGCGAAAGAGAGCTCCCATCGCGTAGGCAAAGAGCAGAGCAAAGAGGAGCGTCCCAAACAACCTCCAGAAGGTCACAGAAAGACCGAAGTATCCGTACGTGAGTAGAAGGGTCACGGGCGAGACCACCGGCGCCACCACCAAAAAGGACAGAACTGGAGCGTAGCTCCTTGAGAGGCTGTTTATCAGGTTTGCCAGAGGGAGCATGGAGCAGGAGCACAGGGGCAGAAGTCCGCCCAGCAGGGCCGTGTAAAGGGGAGCCCCTCTTTCCTGTCTGAGAAGCCCTTTCAGCCAGCTGAGCTTGGCATAGCTCTGAAGAAAGGAGGTCACTATCACCGCAAGGAGGAAGTAAGGGAATATGTCAAGGGAGTACTGGTAGAAGGTCTCCGCAAAGTCCGTAAGGAATCGCATGCACAAGAAAATCTAAGTCAACCCAGCAGGAAGTAAAGCACTAAGGCGTTCACAAGGCCTGCCGCCACGTCGTCCGCCACCACCCCGTGACCGCCGGGGAGCCTCTGAAGCAGACCTATAGGGTAGGGCTTGACTATGTCTAAAAGCCTGAAAGTGACAAAGCCCACCACAAGGGCCTTTAGCGTGGGCTCGAGGAAAATATATGAGACAAAGTAGCCGACCACCTCGTCCACCACCACCTCCTCTGGGTCTTTTTCGCCTGTGAGCTCTACCATGTAGCCTGCGGACCAGACCGCCAGCCAGTAAAGTATTAGGACAAAGAGAAGAGTAAGCCACCACTCGTGGACTAAAAGGTAAACCAAAGGAACGCCCAGCAATGTGCCCAGCGTGCCGGGGGCATACCTGAACCTGCCCACGTACAGGCCAGTGGCTATGAGCTCACGCCACATCAGTCAACTCTCGCAAACCTCCTTCTGCCCTCTTCAAACACGTCTCCCCCGTATACGTCGTTGGCCACAATCACGGGAAAGTCCTCCACATAGAGCCTCCTTATAGCCTCCGTTCCCAGGTCCTCGTAGGCCACCACTTCAGAAGACTTAATGCACTTGGAAAGAAGCACCGCCACTCCACCCACCGCCGCAAAGTAGACCGCTCCGTACTTTTTGAGGAGTTCCTTTACCTGAGGAGACCTGTAGCCCTTTCCTATCATACCCTTGAGCCCCAGCACAAGCAGGTCCTCCACGTACTTGTCCATCCTTATGGAGGTGGTAGGACCGGCGGAGCCTATCACCTGACCGGGCTTTGGAGGCGTGGGACCCACGTAGTAGATGACCTGACCCTTCACGTTTATGGGGAGCTCCTCACCCCTGCGCAGGGCTTCCACCATTCTCTTGTGGGCCGCATCCCGGGCGGTGTACAGGTATCCGGTCAGGAGCACCTTGTCGCCCGCCCTTAGGTCTCTTATGGTCTCCTCTGTAAGGGGCGTGCTTACCCTCTTCTCCATGGAGAGATTATAACCTTTCCTCCGCTCAGGAGCAGGACGGAAGGAAGACCCCAGAGGAGAGAAGAGAGCAGTAAAAAGCTGTGAAAGACAAAAGCCATACTAAGCCACTGGGTCAGGTTCTCTCCTAACAACTTCAGTGGCAGGCCAAAGGCAAACTCGTAAGTGCCCAAGCCCATAAAGCTGTGCAGTGGCAAAACCGAGCTCAGCTCCCCACCTAAAAAGGCCAAAAAGACCCTGTGCAGGGGATAATTCCAGAGCTCTATCAAAATTAAAAGGCTCAGAAACTTGGAAAACGCAGAGAGAAGAGAAAGAGCCAAAAGCCATACGCAAAGAGAAGAAGAGAGCTCCCTGCGGAGAAAGTCCCTGAGGGGGGCGAGCCTTCCGTAAGGGGGGACGAGCCTGTAAGCCTCGTGCAAAAGCAGGCCAAGTAGTGCAAGCGGAAGGGCCGGTAAGAGTGCGGGCCAGTAAGCCAGGGACAGGCTCAGCAGAAAGAGCAAAATCAGGACAAGAAGGTCGTAGAGCCTTCCTAAGAAGAAAGACCAAAGGGCAGTGCCCGTGCCCGCACCCATCTTCTTCGTGTAGTAAAACCAGCTGAGCTCACCCGTTCTGGCAGGCAGCAGGTTGTTAAACATAATGTTGGCGGAGTTCAGGGCAAAGGAGTCTAAAAAACCTATGTCCTTCAGAAGCATCCTCCAGCGCAGAGACCTAAAGAGCTGACTCAGACTGTAGACAAAAAAGGCAAGCAAAAGGTTAAGGAGCTCTACACTCTGCAGAGTGCGAAGCAGCTCCCCAAAGGGGACAAAGTAGAGAAGTAGGGCAATTAAAAGAAGCGTAAGGACGAAGGGTAGAAACCTTTTCAACCTTTTTGAGGTACGTCGTGGATGACCACTCTTTTGCCCGCAAGACGGGAGAGTATCTCCACGGCCACCTCCACCCCCGAGCCTGCGCAGGAGGTGAAGTGAGAAGAGAGCCCTGCCAGCGTCCCCACCACGAAAAGGTTCGTGTCCACCTCGTAGTCTCTGTGCTTTATCATCACCCTGCCGGGCTTTGGAGACTTGGGATTCTCTACCACCTCCACCTGCAGTCCCTCTATCTGGAAGGCGTGAAAGCCAGAGGCTAACACCACGTAGGGGGCGAAGAAAGTCCTGCCCGAGGCGCTCTCCACTGCGTAGACCCCGTCCCTTTTCTCTATCCTCGTCACCTGCTCTTGGAGGAAGTCAACACCGCCCCACTCCTCTATCTGCCTGCGGATTTTCTTGAGAATTTCTCTACCTTCTACGGGGTCAAGGCCGGGCACGTTTTTGAGGAGTGCTCTGTTGAGATCTGAGCCCTCTGTATCAAAGAGCGCATACTTGCAGTTCTCAGCCCACTCCCAGCCTCTGTTGCGGGCGGACACGAGCGTAAGGGCGCACGCAAGACCGCTTGCCCCACCACCTATTACTATTACGTGGTAATCCATGCCTTTGTATTATACAGCTTCCTCTCCCAGTTCAGGGCTGTCTGGACTATGAAGTCTAAGTCGTCGTACTTGGGTTGCCATCGGAGAAGGGATTTTATCTTAGAGTTGTCCGCCACTATGGCGGGTGGGTCTCCTTCCCTTCTGCCCGCAAGACGCACCTCAAAGTCCACGCCCGAAACTGCCTTGACCCGCTCTATCACCTCCAGCACCGAGTAGCCCCTACAGTAACCTACGTTGAATACATCGCTCTTTCCTCCCTCCACAAGGTAGTGCAGGGCGCTCAGGTGCGCCTCGCAAAGGTCCATCACGTGCACGTAGTCCCTGACCCCCGTGCCGTCTTTGGTGGGGTAGTCCGTGCCAAAGACCTCCACGTAAGGAAGCTGACCGGTTGCGGTCTTTATGGCCCTGAGTATGAGGTGGGTGGGCTCCCTGCTCACCTGCCCTATCCTGCCTTCGGGGTCTGCCCCTGCCACGTTGAAGTATCTGAGCAGCACGTACTTCAGACCCGTGGCATAAGAAAAGTCCTGTATCACCCTCTCCGCAAAGAGCTTGCTCCAGCCGTAGGGGTTTATAGGGTTTGTGGGGTCTTCTTCTTTCACTGGGATGCGCTCAGGCACGCCGTAGACGGCGGCGGTGGAGGAGAAGATAAGGTAAGGCACCTGAGCTCTCTGCATCGCCTGAAGCAAGTTGACCGTGCCGAGGAGGTTGTTCTCGTAGTAAAGGAGCGGTTTTCTGACGCTTTCTGGCACCTTGACCTTGGCGGCGAAGTGTATGACCGCCTCGGGTTTAAAGTCCAAGAGCACCTCCTCTAAGGCCTTGTAGTTGAGAAGGTCCACCACCCTCAGCTCGCCGTAGAGCACCGCCCAGGGGTTGCCCTCGGAGAGGTTGTCAACGGTGAGCACCTCGTAGCCCCTCTCTCCTAAAAGCTTTACCATGTGGGAGCCTATGTACCCCGCCCCTCCGGTCACAAGCACGCGCATGGAGGTATTCTAACACAGGCTGTCCGCGAGGTAGTCCGCCAAGTGCATCACCTCCTGACCGGTTGCGTGCTTTTTTACCCCGTCTCTTAGGTTGAGCACACAGCCGGGACAGGTGGTCAGCACCACTTGGGCCTCAGTCTTTTTCAGGTCTTCTATCTTCTCCTTCTGTATCTGGTCAGAGACCTTGGGGTTTGTTATGGAGAAGAGCCCCGCAAAACCGCAGCAGGACTTGTCCTTCTGTGCCTTCTTTACTTGGTCTCCTTCCACCCTCTCCATAAGCTGGTAGAAGACCTTATCGCTGACCTTCATGGCACCGTAGGAGTGGCAGGGCACATGGAAGGTAAGCCTCTTGCCAGAGCCCTTGAACTGGAGAGAGCTCTCAAACACTATCTGGGCAAAGTCGTAGACGGGCTTGTCCAACTTGTAGTCCTCCTGCAGGGCACCTCCACAGGTAGGGCAGGCCACCACCACCGCATCAAACTGGTGCTTTTCCATCTCCTTTAAGTTGTGCTCTTTTAGCCTTTCAAAGGCAGGCATGTTTCCTGAGTAGTAGTGGGGTGCACCACAGCACTTTATGTCCTCCGGCACCACCACCGTGTAACCCGCCCTGTTCATGAGCTTTATGACGCTCTCACCCGTCTTTCCGTAGAAGGCGTCTATCATACAGCCCGTAAAGAAAAGAAGCCTGCCCTTCTCCTGCTCCGCCTTGAAGACCTTGCCTCTAAGGCCGAAGGCCTCCGCGGTAGGCTTTGGCATGAACTTGACCGCCCCTGTGGGAAAGGGAGTTTTTATCTCCTTCACGGGCAAGCGTTCCATGAGCTTTCCCGCAAGCTTGACTACCTTCCTTCCCGGTGAGCTCTGAAGGAACCCTAAGGCTACCAAGCCCATGCCCTTGACCATGCCCTGTCCGAGCTCCCGTCTTTGCAGGTCCCGAGTGTGGGCTATTATCTCCTTGTACTCCACACCGTTGGGGCATATCCACTCACAGCGCCTGCACATGGCACACTGGTCCCACTCTCTGGCCACTTCCGCAGTGAGAGGGAGCTCGCCCTGCCCCACCATTTGAGCCAGGGCAAGCCTGCCCCTCGCAAAGCCCGACTCCTCTTCTATGTATGGATAGGTAGGGCACACAGACTTACACAGACCACACTTTACGCACTTTTGAAGGAGCTCCTCAGAAAGTTCTAAAAACCTCTTCATAGTTAAAATATAGGGCGGGCGTGGAAGTTAAAGAGGAGAAAGTTAGAACTCGCCGGTAGCTTCTGCTGTGTCCAATAAAAGCTTCACTATCCTCCAGTACACCCACACACCCCCACCCTCCACCTATACCCTAACTCATTACCATAACATCTAACTCACCCACATACCCACACTACCACTTAAAAACATACTCACTATCATAACCTTCAAGGTTAGCTCCTTACGTATATTCTCAAACTTCACACTGCTCACATACTCTCCAAACCACCGCTTGAAAGATGAAAAGAAACTCTCCACATGCCAACGCCTACCATAACCATTAGCCTCCCTCCACTTCTTCTTGCCTC
>JANXBA010000018.1 GCA_025062075.1 Aquificaceae bacterium | reverse complement strand
GAGCCCTACGTGGAAAGAGAGCAAAAGCTCAACGAGAGGCTAAGAAAGTTAGAAGGTATAAGCCTTCCCGAGGACATAGACTACGACAAAGTGCCTGGGCTTACCAACGAAGCCAGAGAGAAGCTAAAGAAGTTCAGACCCATGACCGTGGGACAAGCCAGCAGGATAGACGGCATTACCCCCGCCACCATAACCGCCCTTCTCGCCTACTTAGGCAAGCTGGACTGACAGACATGCCCCGCCTTGCCCTTTTTTACGGCGTAGTGAGGCTGATATAAAAGCTTTACGGGGTAGAGCTGGTCCAGTCCACGGACCTCTCATGCTCTTTAAGCTTTAGCTTCAGAAGTCCTCAAGGTTGGGGTTGAAAGGGAGCGTACCGTACTGAGCGCCTTCTACCAAAACTTTTCTGCCTTCGGTCTTCACTCTGCCTTGAGATATCCAGCTTATGACTTGGGGCAAGATTCTGTGCTCGTAGGTGAGGAGGCGCTCGGACAGGGTCTCCTCCGTGTCTTCAGGTAGCACCGGCAGGCAGGCTTGAGCTATGACTGGTCCGTCGTCCAGCTCCTCGGTTACGAAGTGAACGGTGCATCCTGAAATTCTTACGCCGTAGTGGACCGCTTGCCTTTGGGCGTTCAGCCCCTGAAAGGCAGGTGTCAAAGAAGGGTGGATGTTTATAACCCTCTCTGGAAAAGCTTTTAGAAACAAGGGAGAAAGCACGCGCATAAAACCGGCCAACACCACCAGCTCCACGCCCGCTTCCTGCAGAGCTCTAACCATCCGCTCCTCAAACTCCTGCCTGCTTTCAAAGTCTCTGCGATTTAACACTTTGTAGGGTATGCGGTGCCTTTGACACCTCTGTATGGCCTGAATGCCCTCCCTGTCCGCCAGCACCACAGACAGCCTGCATTTGAGTTTTCCTTGCTCTATCGCATCTATTATGGCTTGTAGGTTTGAGCCTCGTCCGGACACCAAAACTCCTAAATTCATGCTATGATATTCTACTTTACGAGGCCAGAGAGGAGGAAAAGATGAACGTAGAGTTCATAGGTAAGAGCGTGGAGTGGACGGATTCTATGAAGGCCTTTGTGGAGGGCAAGCTGGAGAGGTTTCAAAGGTTTCTCAAGGAGGCGGAGGAAGACCAAGTGGAGGTGGTAGTAACCCTGTCCACCTCCAGGGCAAAGCAAAAGGACTACGCAGGGGGCAGCAGGCCTACCCTCTACCGAGTAGACATGGACATATACCTGAAAACCTGGGGAGGCGGAGCTCTGCACGCGTGGGACGAGGACATAGATGCCTTCTCCGCCTTAGACAGGGTCATGGACGAGATAGAAAGACAGCTCATAAAACTCAAGCAAAGAAGACTCGAACTCAGAAGAAAGGGTCACAGAATAAAGGAAGAGTTCCTACGGGAGGAGTATCTCTCTCCGGAGGAGAGAGAAAGGCCCTTAGTGGTGGAAGAGGAGCTGGTAGTAGAAAAGCCCATGAGCGTAGAGGATGCCATTTTTGAACTGCAAAACTCAGGCATATACTTCCTACCCTTCGTAGATGTGGAGACGGGCACTCTACGCATAGCTTACAGAAAAAGAGGTGGCAACTATGGGGTAATAAACACCCGATGCAAGGGGCTATGAAACAGCTTCCCAATCCGGCGTGAGGTTGTCCCGTAAGTGCTTCTTGAGTCTCAGCAATACCTCGTTTAGAAGGAGCATGCCCTTTCTGTTGAGTCTGACCCTGTCTCCTTCTTCCTGAAAAAAGTCCTTCAGCTCTTGCCAAGCTTTACCCAACAGAGCTCTCGGCACTCCGCTCCTGGTTCTGAGCGCTACAAAAAGGTAGTCGTACAGCTTTTCTCTGCCTTCCAGCCTCTCTTCTTGTTCCACCGGTTTTGTGCCCTTTTTTAGCTTCTCTTCGTAGAGCTTCAGGCTTCTGGTGTTGCCAAAGCGGCGACTTTTTACGAAGCTCCAGGCGGAGACGCCCAGTCCCAGAAACTCTTGGTGCGTCCAATATAGGAGGTTGTGCCGGCATTCGTAACCTGGCAGGGCAAAGTTGGACACCTCGTAGTGGACAAAGCCCGCGCTCTCTAACTTATCGCACGCAAGCTCAAACATGTCGCCCAGGGTATCGCCGTCGGGCAAAGACAGCGCGCCCTTGCGGTAGAGCTGTCCAAAAAGCGTGTCCTCATAAGGCGTGAGCATGTAGAGGGACACGTGGCTCACCGGCAGGGACAGGAGCAGGTCAAGCTCTCTTTCCAGCTCCTTCGGGGTCTGGCCTTGATACCCGTAGATGAGGTCTACATTCAACCTCTCAAAGCCGGCCTCCGCCGCCCAGTGCACGCTCCTGAGGGCTTGCTCCAGGCTGTGCCTCCTGCCCAAGGCTTTGAGCCCTTCCTCTCTGAGGCTCTGCACGCCCAGACTTACCCTGTTAAAGCCCAGCTCCCTGAGAGCTCTGAACTCTTCCAGCGAGTAGTTCTCTGGGTTGCACTCGATGGTTATCTCCTCCACCCGCGAGAGGTCCACCAGCTTGGAGAGCTCTTGGAGAAAGACCTCGTAAGTCTTCGGGCTTACCAAGGAGGGGGTCCCGCCCCCGAAGTAGAGGGTCTGGAGGGAAAACTCCAGCTCCTCGTAGAGGGAGAGCTCTTTGAGAAGGAGCTCCATGTAGTGCCCGTGTTCTGCCTGCGGGCCCACCACCGACACAAAGTCGCAGTAAGGACACTTGTAAGAGCAAAAAGGCACATGAAAGTAAAGGCCCTTAACCATGTTCAAACTTTATGGGCCGTCTTCTGTGTTCTCTTATCACAGAAAAGGCCAAGCCCAAGAGGAGGGAAAAAGTGAGCACGCTACTTCCTCCGTAGCTCACAAAGGGCAAGGGTATGCCCACCACCGGTGCCCAGCCCATGGTCATAAGCAGGTTCACCGAGCTCTGGAATAGCCAAAGACCAGCCAAAACACCCAAGTAAACCCTTTCCAAGGAGTGGGGCACCTGCAGGGCGTAGAAAAGAAGCCTGTAGAAAATCACAAACACAACCCCCACGAGGGTAAGGCCACCCACAAGACCCCACTCCTCCGCCAGCACGGAGAACGCAAAGTCCGTGTGTTTTTCTGGCAGAAAGAGTAGCTGGGCCTGAGTTCCGTTCAGGAGACCTTTACCAAAGAGACCGCCCGAGCCTACCGCTATCATGGACTGGATGAGCTGATACCCGCTTCCGTGGTAGTCCGCGTAAGGGTCCAACACCGCCAGCAGGCGCGCCTTCTGGTAGTCTCTCAAGAAGTGCCACAGCAAAGGCGAAAGAGCAAGAAGCAAAAACGCTGTAAGTATAAAGTATCTCCACCTTACGCCCCACAGAAAGAGCGTCAGCGCCAGAATTACAAAGTACATTATGGTGGTGCCAAGGTCTGGCTGTTTGAGGGTCAGCACCGCCGGCAGGGCAACTCCGATGCCGAGTATGAGGCTCTCCTGGCTGAACAGCCTTCTGGTGTGGCTTACCACGTAAAGACAGAAAAGGACGAGAGAAAACTTGAAAAACTCCGAGGGCTGTAGGTTTACGGGTCCTAAGTCAAGCCACCGCTTTGCTCCGTACACCGTCTTGCCAAAGAGGGGCACAAGTGCCAGCAGAAACAGGTTCACGAAGTACACCACGTGTGCCAAGTCGTAAACCGCCCTGAAGTTTACCCTAGAAAGGGCCACTACGATGCACCAGCCCACGAGCAGGTAAAGACCCTGCTTTAAGAAAAGGGTGGAGACGCCACCTTTGTAGGTGGCGCTGTAGACGCCCACGAGACCTATCAAGCACAGCAGGGCAAGGGAGAAGACAAGAAAAGGGTCGTAGTCCGAGAGAAAGTCTTTAACGAGCTTCTTCATAGTAAACCAGCCTTCCGCAGGTGGGACAGGTCACCACTTGACCGCCCACCAGCCTTGAGTAAAGGGCGGAGGGGAGCCTCGTGCCGCAGTTGGTGCAAGCACTGAAAGAGTCCAAAGGTAAAGCAAAAGGCAGTCCGTACTTTCTTTTTAACCTCTCGTACTCCTCTACCAGCACCTGCTCTGTGTTCGCCCTGAGCTCCCTGTAGCCGTGCTCTAACTCCTTCAGCCTGTCTTCTAACCTTAGGTAAGAGTACCGAAGGTCTGAGAGCTCCTCCTCCAGCTCTTGCAGTTCTCTGAGAGACCTTTTGTCCTCCTTGATTTCTTGCAGGCGCTTGAGCTCTTCCTCCAAGCCCTTCAGACTTCCGCGCAGTTTTATGACGCAGTCTTCGTGTCTTGCCTTTTCCTTCATAAGAGCTCTGTACTCTTCAGCCTTCTTGACTGCGTTGAGCCTCTCCTCTGCCTGTTTTGCCTTTTTTCTGCACTCTTCTATGAGCCGTCGGTGGTTTAGCATCTCCCTTTGAATCTCTTCCATCTTTTTGAGTAGGCTCTCCCGTCTTTCTTTCATCTCCTGCAGGGTTTTAGCTACCTCTTCCGTCTGGGTTTTGACCTTTTGTATTGCCCTCTCCGTGGACTTTATTTCCATCTCCAGTTTTTGCAAAAGTAGCAGGTGTTGTAGCTTGACCGCTTCCACAAAGGATATAATATAAGCCACACCGCAACTAAGCTATAATTGTCAAACTATGCAACTGCAGGAGAAGCTGATTGCGCAGAAGGTGAAAGAGCTCGTACAGCCTCTGGTCAAGAGCATGGGCTACAAGCTATTTGACGTGGAGTTTAAACCTGAGAAGGGCTGGGTGCTAAGAGTAATACTGGACAAGGAGGGAGGTATAACCTTGGGTGACTGCGAGGAGGTGAGCAAGAGAATAAGCGGTCTGCTGGACGTGGAAGACATCATACCAGTGTCCTACGTGCTGGAGGTCTCTTCGCCGGGGCTTACCAGAGAGCTCACCAAGGCGGAGCACTACGAGTTCTTCACCGGCAGGCTGGTCAGGCTGATTTTAAAAGAGACCGTAGAGGGCAGGAGAGAGCTCAAGGGCTACATAAAGGGAGTGCAGGAGAACATCTTAGGCCTGGTGGAGAAGGAGACGGGCAAGGAGTACCACATTCCCCTGTCTCTCATCGCTCGGGCCAATCTGGAGCCAGAAAGATGGTAAAGAATCTTAAAAAACTGATTGAACAAGTGGCCAAGGATAAAAACCTCCCAGAGTGGATAGTGGAGAGGTCTCTCAAAAACGCCATAGCCATAGCCATAAAAAAGGACAGAAGAATAAGGGAAGAGGTGGAGGTGCACTTGGAAGAAGACCACATAAAGGTCTGTATCCTAAGAGATAGGGGGGAAGAGCCTTTGGACATCTCCCCAGAGGATGTAAACAGGATTGCTGCGCACGCAGCCAAGGAGGAGTTTTACAGGGAGCTGGAGAGGGCGGAGGAGGAGAGGGGATATCTTGAGTACTTAGAGAGGGAGGGAGAGGTAGCCTTCGGCATAGTGAGAAAGGTGACAGAGGAGGGAGACCTGATAGTGGACCTGGGCAAAGTTACGGGAGTTTTGCCAAGGAGAGAGCAGATAAGAAAAGAGAGCTACAAGCCCGGTGCCAAGGTCAGAGCCCTGGTGTTGAGCGTCAGGAAAAAAAGGGGAACTTACGAGATAATCCTGTCAAGGACGCATCCCAAGTTTCTTAAAAAGCTCATTGAGCACGAGGTGCCCGAGGTGGCCCGCGGGGATGTGGTCATAAAGTCGGTAGTTCGCGAGCCGGGCGAGAGGGCAAAGGTGCTGGTGGACACGCAGGACCAGAAGATTGACCCGGTGGGGGTGGTAGTAGGCGTGCGAGGCACTCGTCTGGGACCTATTTCAGAAGAGCTCTCCGGAGAGAGAATAGACGTAATCAGGTGGTCACCGGACGAGGAGGAGCTCATAAAGAGGAGTCTGTTGCCTGCGCCCGTCTCCAAAATAAGGATAAACAGGGCTAGCAAAAGGGCGGAGCTGGGCGTGCCCAAGGACAAGCTCTCCCTTGCCATAGGTAAGCACGGGGTAAATGTGAAGCTCGCCAGCAAGCTCACCGGCTGGCAGATAGACGTCATGTCCGAAGAGGACTTTGACAAACTCCTCAGGCTAAAATGACCTTCCACGTTAAAAAACTGCTCTACGGCGGTTACGGTCTTGCTCAGAAGGAGGGCAAGAGCCTTATGGTAGAGTACGCCCTCCCGGGAGAGGTGGTGGAGGTCCAAGTGTATCAGGAGAAGAAAGACCACGCCTTTGCCAGGGCGGTGAAGGTGCTCCTGCCCTCCCCAGCCAGAAGGGAGGCCCCCTGCCCCTACTACCAACTCTGTGGAGGCTGTCAGCTCCAGCACATGGAGTATCCCGCCCAGCTCAAGGCTAAAGAAGAGATACTGTTAGAAACCTTGGAGAGAATCGGCAAGCTAAAGCCCAAGGGGATGGAAGAGCCACTGCACAGGGGGGAGTTCGGCTACAGAGTAAGAGTACAGCTCAAGGTTTCCGAGGGCAGGTTAGGCTTTTTTGAGCGAAAAAGTCACAGAATCGTGGAGATAGACCAGTGCCTGCTTCTGCACCCCGCCATAAACGACCTGATACCCTCCCTCAAGGAGCTCTCAAAAAAGCTGAAGACTCTCAAAGAGGTGCACGTGCTCTACTCCCCACAGGAGAAGGAGTTCCTGCTCAAGCTCCTCTTGGAGGAGGCCCCACCTAAGGAGAAGTTCGAAAAATGGCTGGAGCATACCCTCCCTCCGCAGGTGGTGGGCGTAGGCCTATACAGGCAAGGCAGGGTGTACGCCTTAGGAAGGGACTTTACCTTCGTGAGCGTTGCCCCCTACCGCTACAGGGTCAGCATGGACTCTTTTCTTCAGGTCAACCACCTTCTGTGGGAGGACTTCGTAAGACACGCCCTGCCCCCGGGGAAGTTTAGCAGAGCCCTTGAACTGCACTGCGGTATAGGCTTTTTTAGCCTTTCTCTGGCTCAGAGGTGTGAGTTTTTGACCGCCTACGACAGCAACCGTTCCGCGATAAGAGATGCGGAGTACAATGCCAGGATAAACTCGGTTTCAAACGCCAGCTTCCATTACGAGACCGGCTTGGGAGCTCTCAAAAGGCACGCGGGAGAGGTGGTGGACCTGCTCTTCCTTGACCCGCCGAGGTCTGGACTCTCCCAAGGAGAGGCCCAGCTTATACTCAAAAACCGCCCCAGACAGGTGGTCTACGTTTCCTGCGAGCCCACCACGCTGGCAAGAGACCTAAAGGTGCTCGCAAAAGGTGGCTACGAGCTCCAGAGCCTTCGCCTTGTGGACAACTTCCCCAACACCTACCACATAGAGGCCATAGCCCAGCTCACGCTAAAGTAAAGACCTAAAGAACTGCGTAGATGCTCCTGAGGTTTCTTCCCTCCTCATCCCAGTCCAGCCCGTAGCCCACCAAGAAGAGGTTTGGCACCTCAAAGCCCACAAAGTCCGCACTGAAGTCCGCCTTTCTCCTCTCCTTTTTGTCCAGCAGGACGCAGGTCTTTATCTCCTTTGCCCCTTTTAGCTGGAGCAGGCGGTAAACCTCCGCCAGCGTGTAGCCCGTGTCCAAAATGTCGTCCACCAGAAGAAGACGCAGACCTTCCAAGTCTCGGTCTAAGTCTTTGACTATCTTTATATGTCCCTGACTTTCCTGAGAGGAGCCGTAGCTGGACACCCACATAAAGTCCACCTGCACGGGCAGGGTGAAGCTCCTTATCAAGTCCGCAGTAAACACGAAGGCACCCTTGAGAAGGCCTACCACGAGAAAGGGTTCAGAGAAGTGCCTTTGTATCTCCTCCGCCAGCTCCTCAATGCGTCTTTGTATCTGCTCCTCCGACAGTAGGAGCTTGAGAGGGCGTCCCTTTATGTGCATCTTCCGCCTCCTGCAGTTCAAGGGCCATCTGTAGGGCACTCTCGCCGTCCGAGTAGTAGCCCCGCCTTTCGGAAACTATCCTAAAGCCCAATGACTGGTAGAGCCTTATGGCTCTCACGTTTGACCTTCGCACATCGAGGAAAAACCTCTTTGCCTGGTCTCTGAAGTGCTCAACGAGGAAGGTCATGAGCCTTTTGCCGTATCCCTTACCCCAGTGGTCTCTCCCCACCGCTATGGACATAAGGCTCACCTCTTCTGAAAACTTCCAGACCACCGCGTAGCCCACGACCTTGCCCCCTTCCTCTATCACGAACTTGTGGGAGTGTTTTAGCTCAAACTCACGTTCAAAGGCCTTCCTGCTCCAAGCATCCGGTCCAAAGCATTCCTGACTTATCTTGAGCACCTCCGGGAGGTCTTCCCCCCGCATGGCCCTTACATTGCACATGAGTTATATTAAAACCTATGCTTGCACAGCTAAAAGAGAAACTGCAAACCCTGAAGGAAAAGCTGGAGGACGTCAAGTCCACCTTTAACCCAGAGACTCTCAGCAGGGAGCTCCAGGAGATAGACAGACAGATGGCTTCTGAGGACTTCTGGAGCGACCCGGAAAGGGCAAAGAGCCTCACCCAGAGAAGGAGGTGGATAGAGGAGAACCTCAAAGAGTTGGAACGCATAGAGAAAACCTTACAGGACGTGGAGGAGCTAACTCAGGTAACGCCGGAGGAAGACCTTGAGGCAGTGCAGATGCTCTCGGAGGAGTTAGAGGGCGTAGAAAAACCTCTGAGGGACATGGAGGTAAAGGCCTTTCTCTCGGAGGAAATGGACGCCAAAAATGCCTACCTTACCGTTCAGGCGGGTGCGGGCGGGACGGAGGCCTGCGACTGGGCCAGCATGCTCCTGCGCATGTACAGGCGCTGGGCGGAGAGAAGGGGCTACGAGGTGGAGCTGGTGGACATAAACCCCGACGACGTGGCGGGCATAAAGAGCGCTACCCTGCTGATAAAGGGTCCTTATGCCTACGGATACCTCAAAGGGGAGCACGGCGTCCACAGACTGGTCAGGATTTCCCCCTTTGACGCCAACGCCAGAAGGCACACCTCCTTTGCCTCAGTGAGCGTAGCACCCCAGATAGACGAGACCATAAACATAGAGATAAGGGAAGAGGACATAGAGATGGAGACCTTCAGAGCCAGCGGAGCGGGCGGTCAGTACGTGAACAAGACGGATACCGCGGTAAGGCTCAGGCATAAACCTACGGGTATAGTGGTTTCCTGTCAGCAGGAGAGGTCTCAGCTCCAGAACCGCCTCAAGGCTCTGGAACTTCTCAAGGCCAAACTCTACCAGCTGGAGCTCCAGAAGCTGGAGGAGAAGAAAAAGTCCTTGGAGGGTGAGAAAACCGACATAGGCTGGGGCTACCAGATAAGGTCTTACGTCTTTCAACCCTACCAGATGGTTAAGGACCTCAGGACGGGGCTGGAAGTGGGCAACGTGCAAGCGGTCATGGACGGCGAGATAGAGCCCCTGATAGAGGAGTTTCTTCGCTGGAGGGCAAGGGAGAAGGCAGAGACCACCTCAGGAGTAAAAAACAACCCTTGAAAAGCCTTGCTTAGGTGGTATCTTTTCTACCGATGGTGGACACGCACTGCCACTTAGACCTTTTGGAAGAGGAAGAGCTCAGGCAAACGCTCCAAGACAAGGACTTAGAGTACCTGATAACCGTAGGCTACGACCGCAAGACCATAGGCAATGCCCTAAGGTTAGCAGAGGAGCATCACCACGTGTACTGTGCGGTGGGCTTTCACCCCCACGAGGCGGACAAGGTGGGAGAGCAGGACTTCCAGTGGCTCAAAGAGGTGGCCCGTCACCCAAAGGTGAGGGCTCTGGGAGAGATGGGCCTGGACTACTACAAGAACTACTCGGACAAAAAAAGGCAGGAAGAGGTCTTCCGAAGGCAGATATCCATAGCCCGGGAGCTGGGCCTCCCCATAGTGGTCCACTCCCGAGAGGCGGAGCAGGACACTCTACGCATACTCAAGGAAGAGAAAGCCTACGAAGTAGGTGGCGTCATGCACTGCTTTACCGGCTCTTACGAGTTCATGAGAGCCTGTGCGGACTTGGGCTTTTACATATCCTACTCTGGGATAATCACTTACCCAAGCGCTACAGGGCTGAGGGAAGTGGTCAAAAAGACGCCCACCTACAGGCTCCTTGTGGAGACGGACGCACCCTTCTTGGCACCTCAGCCCGTGCGGGGCAAACCCAACAAGCCCCCCTACCTTAGGCACGTAATAGAAGCCCTGGCCCAGCTGGTGCCTAACAGCACGCCCCAGGACGTGGAGAGGATGACCGCAGAAAACGCCAAACTGCTCTTTAACCTCCTCTCAGAGAGGAAAAAAGAGAGCATCACCTACAGGATAAACAACAGGCTCTACATCAACCTGACCAACAAGTGCAACCTTCACTGCACCTTCTGCCAAAGGGAGAGGGAGAGAAACTTCATGGTGAAGGGCTACTGGGTGTGGGTGTCCCGAGACCCCACGGTGGAAGAAGTCATAAAGGAAATAGGCGACCCCACACAGTACGAGGAGGTGGTCTTCTGCGGTTACGGAGAGCCCACACTGAGGTTTTCTGCGCTAAAAGAGATTGCACGCTGGGTAAAGCAAAAAGGCGGTAAAGTAAGGGTGGACACCAACGGCCTTATGTTTACCTTCCTTCCCAAGGAGAGCCTAAGAGAGCTCAAAGGGTTGGTGGACGTGTGGTCTGTGAGCCTCAACGCCCCGGACCCAGAGACCTATCAGCAGGTGTGCAAACCCGCCCAGCAAGAGGCCTTCAAGCACGTGGTGGAGTTCATAAAGGAGGCGGTACGAGAGGGCTTTAGGGTGGTGGCCACCGCAGTGGACTACGAGGGAGTGGACATGAAGCGGACCGAAGACCTGGCCCGCTCCTTGGGTGCGCAGTTCAGAGGGAGAATATACGAGTCAGTAGGTTAAGAGTTTCTTATAAGGGGCTAAGAAGTCATTAACCTAGCCCTCTGCGGTGTGTGCTAAAATAGGGGAAGGGAGTGAACGGATGATAGAAGCGGATGTGCTACTACTTGCCATAGTAAACATGGCGGAGGGCGTGAAAAACCTGGTAGGTGACAAAGGGGCAAAGGCGGTCATGCGGGACGCAGGCAAGCAGGCAGGCCCCAAGCTCTTGGAGAGCCTGATAGGTCACTTCCCTGAGGTGCTCCCCAAGGAGGAGGCGCTAAGAAGAGCGTGCGCCATCTTGGAGAGTTTAGGCTTTGCTCAGTCTATAGGTGTTCAAGGCAACAATGTGGTGGCGTCGGAGGATGTTTTTACCAACGCCATCGTGGGGGAGGACCTTCTCAACTCGCCCGTGATTTACTTCTTCGCAGGTCTGATTGAAGGCTTCGTTTCTTTTATGAGCGACCAGAAGGTGGTGCTGATGCCCGAGGAGGTGCAAAGGGGCAAGATAGTCTATAGATGGACATAGAAAAGTTTAGCCTCAACTACTGGTTGTTTTACCAGGTAAACCACCACCGCCACCCGGTGCTTGATGTCTTCTACAGATACTTTTACCTCCTGGGCAAGGGCTGGTTCGGAGCTCTGCTGGGCGTGCTGTTGCTCCTCACAGAGGACTCCAGACTAGTCCAGTACACGCTTGCCCTCCTCCTTCAGGCTCTGGTGGTCAAAGTGTTGAAGTACACCTTCAGAGCAAAGCGGCCGTCTGCGACCCTCAGAAAGGTGTACGCCTTAGAAAGACTCAGGCTGAAGTCTTTTCCTTCGGGAGACACCGCCATGGCCACCACCATCGCCCTGTCCTTGATTGAAGGCTCTCCGCACTGGCTCAAGCCTGCCCTTTTGCTCTACCCCCTTCTCATAGGCTACGGCCGGGTTTACATGGGCGCTCACTTTCCCCTGGATGTGGTGGCAGGCTGGACCGTAGGTGTGCTATGCTCTCTTCTGGTCTCTTTCTTCTACTGATACTATCTGCTGTTTTCTTCCTCTCTGGGAATTGGGTTCTCTCCTTCACCTCTCTGGACGAGGGCAGGAACATGGGGGCGGTCCTGAACATGCTAAGGACGGGAGACCTCGTGTCGCCCCAGTACAACTGCCTGCCCCGCTTTGAAAAGCCGCCTCTGCTTTACTGGCTAGTGGTCGGGAGCTCTCTCCTGCTGGGTCTTAACGAGTTCTCCGCAAGGTTGGTCTCCGGGCTGTCCGCCACTGGACTGGTGGCACTCACCTACCTTATGGCCAGAGACCTTTTCTCCAGAGAGGTGGCCTTTAAGGCCGGGCTCGTTCTTATGACCTTTCCCCACCTTTGGGTGGAGTCCAGGGCGGTGGTGCCAGAGATGTTAAACACCTTCTTGGCCATGCTGGGGCTTTTTCTTTTCTTAAGGGGCAGGTTTACCTTGGGCTGGCTCTCCCTTGCCCTGACCTTTCTCACCAAAGGACCTGTAGGTGTGGTGCTGGCGGTAGGCATATACACCCTGTGGAGGAGGAGGTTAGACTTTTTGGAGCCCAAGGGGGTAGCCCTTTTCTTGCTTGTGGGCTTTTCTTGGTATGTGGCCATGTTTCTCCAGCACGGCTACGAGTACTTTTACAGGTTCTTTATCTACGAAAACCTGATGAGGTACACGGGGGAGCGCTCCACCCACCCAGCGCCTTTCTACTACTACCTGCCCGTGATAGCCCTGGGGACTCTGTGGTACCTGCCCCTGTATCCTAAGCTTTTCAGGAGCTTTAGAAGAGAGTGGACTCCGCTACTCCTGTGGGTTCTCTTTGTTTTGCTCTTTTTCAGTCTTGCCAGCAACAAACTCCACCACTACATCTTACTGGCCTACCCTGCCCTAGCTCTCCTTTTGGCCCATGTGACCAGCGACGGGTATCTGCGCCGGACGGTGGTGGTCTCCGTTGGAGTGCTCTTTCTCCTCCTGCTTGCTCTGCACCTGTATGAAGGGCAAAGGTTCACGCCCAAAGCCTACCCTATCGTCCAAAATTACTTAGGCCCTACTCACTTCTACAGGGCGGAGGACTCTGCTCTGGTCTTCTACTCGGGAAAGTGCGTAAAAACTCTGCAACAGCCCTCTCAGGCTCAAGGTCTGGTGGTTACCAAGGAAAATTATCGGGAGAGCTTTCCCGGCTGTGCGGAGCTCCTGAGGGGTAGGGAGTTTGACGGGCTTTACCTCCTGCTGGAGTGTAAAGGGCACTATCTCATAAGGTAGTAGAGCATCAGGGGGTAGTGGTGCGTCAGGCTCTGGAAGTTCTCCTCCACAAGACGGCGCAGGAGGCCTTTTCTTTCCTCTATGTAAAAGACTCGTGCCTGAGGTGCCTTTGAGAGCTCCCTTGCCTTGTTTATGGCATCTTGAAGGTTCCCCAGCCCGTCCACCAGCCCCAGCTCCTTCGCCACCTTGCCTGTGAACACCCTTCCGTCTGCCACCCTTCTGAGCTCCTCCTCCGATATCTTCTTCGACCTGTACTTGAGAATGGCCTGCAGAAACTGCTCGTAGGCGTCTTGGACGGTCTCCTGCAGGTACTCCTTCTCTTCTTGGGAGAGCTCCCTAAAGGGGGACAGGGTGTCCTTGAACTTGCCCGTCTTGATGGAGGTAGTCTTTATGCCGAGCTTTTCAAAGAGCTCTTTAAGCTCCGTGTGCTGGATGATCACGCCTATACTGCCCGTTATGGTGCCCGGATTGGCAAAGATATAGTCCGCCGGGGCGGAGATGTAGTAAGCCCCAGAGGCGGCCACGTTTCCCATGGAGACCACCAAGGGCTTGCCGGAGGCCTTGAAGTCTTCCAGAGCTCTGTATATCTCCTGAGAGGCACCCACCGACCCACCCGGGCTATCCACCCTCAGGACCATTGCCTTGACGCTTCTGTCCTCCTTTGCCTGCTGCACCTTTACCACTATGCGGTCTGGCTCTATCAGAGCTCCCTTTACCTTCAGGACCGCTATACGCTCCCCCACTGGAAGCCTCGCCAGCAAAGAACCAACAAAACCTAAAGCCATGACTGCTATCCCTACGATTAATAACCTTCTAAGCCACCTTCTCATGCCTGCTCTCTCTGAAGAGCCAAAAGGCAAGCACTGCAGACAGGAGCACCATGCTCATGGCCACCAGCTGGTTCCAGGTGAGCCCCACGCCCTCCAAAGGTGGCGTCACACCCCTGAAGAACTCCAAGAAAAACCTCATACTGCCGTACAGGAGCATGTAGAGGGAAAAGACAAAGCCGTCAAAGGGCTTTTTCTTGTAAGCCAGAAGGAGCAGGGAGAATATAACCAACAAGCCCAAGAACTCCATGAGCTGAGTGGGATAGAGGGGCATGTAAGGAGGTGCTACCGCACCCGGCGGAAAAACCAAGTAGAAGAAGGGAAAGCGCTCCGACAGGTAAAGCCCCGGCAGGGCGGAGGTCTCTGCGGGGAAGGGCTTACCGTAGCAACAGCCTGCGGAGGTGCATCCTAACCTGCCCATTGCGTGGGCTATGCTCAGGGCTACTACCGCCATGTCCGCGGTCTTCCAAAAGGGCAGTCGGTAGCGTGCCATGGCTATCAGGGCGCCCAAGATGCCACCCATCAAACCCCCGAAGAAGGTCATACCCCCGTTCCATATGGCAAAAATGTCTTTAAAAGACCTCAACTGTTCGGGATGCTCCACCACATAGGATAGCCTTCCCCCCACTATGCCCAGCAGAAGAGCCAGCAGAAGGGCGTTCTCCACGTGGTTTGGGTTCATGCCCTCCCTCCGGGCAAAGCGGAGCAGTAGCCAGTAGGCTATGAGGGCACCGATGGCCACCATCACCCCGTAGGTGTATATTTTCAACCCAAAGACTTCTATCAGCACGGGATACATGGCTAAAATTTTAAGCTATCCACCGTGAGCAGAAGGCTCAAGCTCTCTGTCTCCACCTTTATCGCTCTGGCGTAGCCCTCTTTTGCCCAGTCCAAGTAGTTGAGGCGCAAAACCCTGTTGTTTTTCGTATCTAAAACCTCTACCTGATTGAGCCTTCCTTCCTTGAAAACATGGCGGAGGCGGAGCCAGCCCTCCTCCGACTGGAAGACAAGTCCTGCCTTAGAGCACTGCACCTTCTCTCCACCTTTTAGCACTTTGCCAAAGAGTACGCCGTCGGGGTTTATAGGCACCTCAAGGCACGCCCCTGCCACGCAGAGCCTGTCCAGACTTAGCTCACCGCTCTGACTCTCCACAGTAAACCTGCCCTCCTTTTTTTGAACTTGTAGGGGCGCTCGGATAAGACCATATCTAATCGACAGGCTCGCTTGGTAGGAGCTGGGTGCGGTCGCCTGCTGGTAGTTCTGTCTTATGGCGTCCGCCTCAGGGCAGACGAGGGGTGCGCAGGAAAACAAAAAGGGCAACGCCCAAGCCAGCTTTTTCATGCTTCTTTCCTTACTCTCACCGCGTAGTAGTGGGCTTGCAGTCCCTCCGCCTTGGCCAGGTGCTCCGCAGGCTCTGCTACGCGTTCAAAGCCTTCTCGGGACAGGTACATGACGGAGCTCCTCTTTACGAAGTGGTACACGCCCAGCGGGGAGAAAAATCGGGCGGTCCCTCCCGTAGGTAGGGTGTGGTTAGGTCCCAGCAGGTAGTCTCCTAAGGGTTCGGTGGCGTACTTGCCCAGAAAGACAGCCCCTGCATGCTTTATGTATGGCAGGAGGGCGAAGGGCTCTTCGGTGAGCACCTCCAGGTGCTCGGGGGCTATGTGGTTGGCCACCTCGCAGGCCTTGCGTAGGTCCTCCACCAGAAAGATGGTGCCAAACTTCTCCACTGAGCTCCTGGCTATCTCCCTTCTGGGAAACTCCTCCAAGAGCCTGTTTACCCACAGGACCACCTCTCTGGCGTAGTCTTCTCTCGTGGTTATCATGAAGGCGCCCGCCAGCTCGTCGTGCTCTGCCTGAGACAGGAGGTCGCAGGCACACCAGTGGGGGTCCACAGTGCCGTCTGCGATTACGAGTATCTCGGAGGGCCCAGCCACCATGTCTATGTCCACCACGCCGTAGAGGAGCTTTTTGGCAAGGGCCACGTACACGTTGCCCGGACCTACTATTTTGTCCACCTTGGGAAGGCTCTCCGTGCCAAAGGCAAGACCTGCCACCGCCTGCGCCCCACCCACTTGGTAGACCCTACTCACGCCTGCGATGAAGGCGGCCGCTAAGGTGTACTTGCTGGGTCTGGGGGAGACCATCACCACCTCTTCTACGCCTGCCACCACCGCAGGGACTGCGTTCATGAGCACGGTGGAAGGGTAGGAGGCCTTCCCGCCCGGCACGTATATACCTACCCTCTCCAAGGGTATGACCCTGCTACCTAAGAGTATGCCCTCCTCTTCCACCAGAAAGCCCTTTTCCACCTGCTTTTCGTGAAACCTCTTTATTCTGTCGTGGGCCACCTCCAGGGCGGACCTTACTTCCTCTTCCACCTCTTCGTAGGCCCTCTCCAGCTCCTCGTAGGGCAGTTCTATGGTCTGCGGAGTGAGTTCAAGGCCGTCAAACCTCTTGGTGTATTCCAAGAGAGCTCTGTCTCCTTCTTCCCGCACTCGCTGGATAATTTCTCTCACTACGGGCTCGTACTCTTGGGCCAGTACCTGCCCTCTCTCTTTGAGAAACTTCAGCCTTTCGTTGTACCGCCAGGCAGGGTGCCTTAAGTCCTCTATGTGCATGGAGATATTTTAGCCTTTTCTTATGCTCTTAAGCAGGTCCCTTCTTTCGGTGAGCACAATCGACTTTATGCTCTCGTCCTTCTGGCATGCCTCCGACACCTCTCTTTGGATAAACTCAAGGAGCTTCTGGAGTTGAGACTCGAGCTCCTGAATCTGCTCTCTCATGCGCAAGATGATGTCTATGCCTGCTAAGTTCACGCCGAGCTCTCTGCTGAGCATGAGTATAAGCTCAAGCCTCTGGATGTCTTCCTCCGTGTAGTAGCGGGTCCTACCCCTGCTTCTGGTGGGCTTTATGAGCCCTTCCTTCTCGTAGAGCCTGAGGGTCTGGGGGTGTATGTTGAACATGCTTGCCACCACACCTATGGTGTAAAGTCTGGTCTTTTTCATGGCTGTCTCTCTCTTACGCGCTTGGGTTCTGGAAGTAGCTTGTCCAGCTCTTCCAGCAGGTGCTTTAGCCTTCTCCCGTCGCCGAAGAGCTTCTCCAAAAAGCCCAGCTTGGGCACTTCTATGTGGACCCTCACGAAGAGGTCTCCTCTGCCCTCTGACATCAGACGAGGCATGCCGTGGCCTTCCACGCGCAGCGTGTCACCCTCTTGGGTGCCTGGGGGCACCTCAACCTTGAGCTTACCTCCTTCTAGCTTGGGCACTTCTATCTCCGTCCCCAGCACCGCCTCGGTGAGCTTTAGGTTCACGTCCAAGTAAAGGTTGTTGCCCCGTCTTTCAAAGAGCGGGTGGGGCTTTACCTTTACGGTTATTATGAGGTCTCCCGGAGGGCCTCCAAACCTGCCCGCATGACCCTTGCCTTCTACCATTATCCTGCTTCCTGTGTCCACGCCCCTGGGGATTTTCACCTTTACCTCTTCGCGCTGGGCGACTGCACCTCTGCCCCTACACTTTGGACAGGGTTCTCTTATAACACCCTCGCCACCGCAGGTGGGGCAGGTCTGGGCTATGGTCATGAAAAACTGCCGTTGGACCACCTCCCCTCTTCCTCCGCAGGTGGGACACACCCGCTCGCCCTTGCTCACGTCGTAGCCTAAACCTTTGCACGCTTCGCAGGTCACTTCTCTTACCAGAGGGAGGCTCACCACCGCACCGCCGAAGGCCTCCTCCAGCGTGAGCTCCACCGTTTGGTGGATGTCTTCCCCTTTGATGGGTCTTCTTTCCCGCCTTCTGCCCCGCGTGGCCCTCTGGAAGATGTCCTCAAACCCAAATCCGCGCAGGAACTCCTCAAACAGGTCTCCCACGTTTTGGTAGACCGCCTCCTGGTAGGCACCGCCGGCCTGTGCGGTGAAGGCGGCATGTCCGTACCGGTCGTAGAGCTTGCGCTTTTCTGGGTCGGAGAGCACTTGGTAGGCCTCGTTTATCTCTTTAAACTTTTCTTGAGCGTCTGGCTCTTTGTTGAAGTCTGGGTGGTACTTACGGGCAAGCCTGCGGTAGGCCTTCTTTATGTCCTCTTGACTGGCGTTTCTTGGAACGCCGAGCACTTCGTAGTAGTCTCTCTTTGCTGACTGTGCCATGTGAGAAGATTTTAGTCAGGTTTTGTCAAATTTCAAGACTCTTCCCGCACAGGACCTTCAAGAGCCTTCTGACCGCCTTCCCCCGGTGGGATATGCGGTCTTTCTCCTCTGGCGAGAGTTCTGCCATGCTCCTCTGGTGACCCTCCGGCCTAAAGACAGGGTCGTAGCCAAAGCCCCCCTCTCCGCGCGCTTCTGCGAGCACTTCCCCATCGCACCTGCCCTCCGCCCACAGACCTGCGTTTCCCATGTAAAGCACCACACAGCTGTGAAAGTAAGCCCTCCTGTCGTGCACGCCCTCCATGAGCCTGAGTAGCTTTTTTATGTTTGCCTCCTTCTCTGAGGTTTCTACTTTCTCCACGCCACCCCACTCCAGTTGGTAGAACCTGCTGGAGTAGATGCCGGGATAGCCTCCAAGGGCAGGCACCACCAGACCCGAGTCCTCCGCCAACGCAGGCACCCCAAAGGTCTCGTAGTAGGCCCTTGCCTTCAGGTAAGCGTTCTGGAAAAAGCTCTCTCCGCTTTCCTCCACAGAGAGCTCTCTTGGGGGCACAAGGAGCTCTATGCCAGAGCCCTGGAAGAGCCTCTCCAGCTCCGCCCTTTTACTGCGGTTCGAGGTGGCGACGAGCAAGCGCATAGGTCCTTCTATTGTAAGACTTTCTACAGAGTAGGAAGGCAAGAGCCAAGGCCAGAAGGTGTAAAAACAGCTCGTAAGTCCCTCCAACTCTTTTGAGCAAAAGCCCAAGGTAGACCCTAAAGGTGAAAGAGAGAAGAGGACGCCCTCCAAACCTCCAGAGGATAAGTCTGGCAAGTAGCGCAAGCAAACTCCCCCACAGAATTGCCTCCAGCCTTCTTTTCAAATGAGCGCGCACCGCATAAAGTGTAGCCTGCCGGTTTTTGACTTTGGTCATCTCCTGTGGCCACCTAATACGGTTAAAATAAAGCTCAAAAACTACAAGGAGGTTGTGCCATGGCCCAGACCGTAAACCTAAAAGGCAACCCTGTTGCCCTCTCTGGACCTTCTCTGCAGGTGGGTGATGTGGCACCTGTTGCCTATGTGGTCACCAAGGACCTGCAAGAGGTAAAGGTGGGAGGTCCCAGCGACAAAGTGCAGGTTATCGTAACTGTGCCCTCTCTGGACACGCCCGTGTGCGAAGCGGAGACAAAAAAGTTCAACGAGCTCATGGCAGGCATGGAAGGCGTGGCAGTGTGCGTCATCTCCATGGACCTTCCCTTTGCCCAGAAGAGGTTCTGCGACAGCTTTAACATAGGCAACGTGATAGTGGCCTCCGACTTCCGCTACAGAGACATGGAGAAGTACGGAGTAGTGTTGGCGGAGGGAGCTCTCAAGGGCATACTTGCCCGGGCGGTCTTCGTGGTGGACAGGGAGGGCAAAATTGCCTACATCCAGCTGGTGCCTGAGATAACGCAAGAGCCTAACTACGACGAGGTGGTGGCAAAGGTAAAGGAGCTCTTGTAGGGGCTGTTTGGGGGGGCGCACCCCCCTAAGAGGAGGTCAAGCCGTGGAGAAGGAGAGGCTGTTCTCCAGAAAACTCAGCGCAGGTAGGAGAACCTACTTCTTTGACGTAAAGAAGGGTAGGGACGGGAGCACTTACCTAGTGATAACAGAGCAGACGGAGGACAAGCGTAACCGCCTCATGGTTTTCAAAGACAGGTTGGAAGACTTCGTGTCCGCACTGCAGGAAGCAGTCGGCAAGATGCGAGAGGCCTAACAAGGGAGGGACTGTCATGAAAGGTTGGCTGTTTTGCCTCTGTGTTGTAGGTGTTTCCTTGGCTGTTGAGTGCGGTGCGGTCGTAAGCATAGAGCAGGCCATAGCCAGTGCCAAGCAGTACGTGGGCACTGTCCAGTCCACCCAGCTCGCCCAAAACAAGAAGACAGGAGAGTGCTACTACAGAGTAAGAGGACAGGAAGGCACTGCCCTGATAGACGCCAAGGACGGCAAGCTCCTTAGGTTCTACCGCAAAAAGTAGCCCTAAAGCTCATGAAGGCGGTAGTCTTAGAGGCCTTTGGAGGAGCGGAAAACCTCAGGTATGTGGAAGACTTCCCAGAGCCCGAGGTAGAAGAGGGAGAGGTCCTCGTAAGGGTAAAGGCGGTCGCACTCAACCACCTTGACATATGGGTCAGGGAAGGAGCACTGCGGGTAAAGCCTGAACTGCCGCACATACTGGGCTCGGACGTAAGCGGTGTGGTGGAGAAGGTGGGAAGGCTCGTGAAGGGCTTAGAGGAGGGCGAGGAGGTGATTCTGGCGCCTGGGCTTTCCTGCGGTCTTTGCTACCAGTGTCAGTCAGGTCAGGACAACCACTGCCCGCAATACGACATTCTGGGTCTGAAGACCAAGGGTGGCTACGCCCAGTTTGTGAAAGTGCCAGCCAGAAACGTGATAAGAAAGCCGCAAAACCTGACCTTTGAAGAGGCATGCAGTTTTCCTCTGACCTTTCTGACCGCGTGGAACGCCTTAGTCCAGAAGGCTCAGCTCAAGCCCTACCACAGGGTGCTCGTATGGGGAGGCTCCTCTGGCGTGGGGGTGGCAAGCCTACAGATTGCCAAGCTCTTCGGTGCCTACGTGATAGCCACCGTAGGGTCTGAGGACAAGGGGCGCAAGTGTCTGGAGCTCGGGGCGGATGCGGTTATAGACCACTACCGGGAGGATGTGGTAAGTAGGGTGAGAGAGCTCTTCAAGGAGGGTGTGGACGTGGTGGTGGACCACGTGGGCTCTTCCACCTTTTGGAAGAGCGTGGAGTGTCTAAAGAGGGGCGGTAGGCTGGTCTTTTTTGGGACCACCACAGGCTCTCAAGCCCAGATAGACATAAGACAGCTCTTCGTGCGGGAGATAGAGCTCTTGGGCGTTTACATGGGTCGCAGGGCGGACCTTATGAAGATTGCCCAGCTCTTTGAAAGGGGTCTTCTTAGGCCCGTAGTGGACAGAGTCTTTTCTTTAGAGCAAGCTCAGGAGGCCCACCGCTACTTGGAGAGCTCTCCGCACTTCGGTAAGGTGGTGCTACGCGTCTCCCACTAATTGCCCTTCTCAAAGTCTTCGGGCTTTATGTTTTCCAACCACTCCTTGAGCTTCTCCTTCTCCTCTTCCTCTTCTGGCTTGGGCACTTTGGACTTTTCTAAGACCTTCTCCTCTACGAAGACGGGCACCTCAAACCTTAGGGCCAAGTTTATGGCGTCGCTGGGCCTTGAGTCTACCACTATGAGGTCGTTCCCGTGGAGTATGTAGAGTTCTGCGTAGTAGGTGCTGTCTCTGAGGTCGTTTATGACTACCTTTTCCAGCCTTGCCCCCATGCTCTGGATTATGTTTTTGGCAAGCTCGTAGGTCATGGGTCGGGGAGGTTCTACCTTCTGTAGCTGTCTGACTATGCTGTCCGCCTCAAAGATTCCTATCCATATGGGCAGGAGCATCTCCTCGTCGTCCTTGGCCTTCAGTATCACTATGGGCATCTGGGAGACAGGGTCAAGGGTCACGCCGTGCACCACCATCTCTATCATGGCAAACCTCCGCCTATAAATTTACTCCTTGCCCACGGGGGTAGCAACCGCCTTAGCCTAAAACCTGCAGGAGTTCGCACTCCATGTTGAAGGGCCTAGACTTTACCACCCTGACCTTTACCAGCTTGCCCAAAAGGTGCTCCTCGCCGGGAAAGCTCGCCCAGCGGTTTCCTCGGGTTCTTCCCACCAGCTTGCCCCCCTCAGAGCTCTCCACCAGCACCTCCTGCTCTGTGTTTTGGTAAGACAGGGCTATCTCCGCCAGTATGCCCTTCTGGAGCTCCAAAAGTTTGGCCATCCTGCTAGTCTTTACCTCGTCGGGCACCTGCCCCTGCATGGAGTAGGCAGGCGTGTCAGGTCTTGGGGAGTACTTGAAGGAGAAGACCTGTTCAAACCTGACTCTTCTGAGCACCTCAAGAGTGTCCTCAAAGTCCTCCTCCGTCTCCGTAGGAAAGCCCACGATTACGTCCGTAGAAAAGCTTATTCCTTTTACGTAGTATCTGAGCATGTCTATCTTCTCCAGATACTCCTCTCTGGTGTAGCCTCTGTCCATGAGGGTTAGGATGCGGTTGGAGCCTGCCTGCACGGGCAGGTGGATGTGCGGGCAGACCTGCGGTATCTCGCCCATGGCCTTGGCTATGGACTCGGTGAGGTCTCTGGGATGGCCTGTGGTGAAACGCACCCTTTCCACGCCTGGCACTTCGGCCACACGATACAGGAGCTCTTCAAAGGGCAGGCCTATGTCCTGTCCCCAGGCGGTCACGTTCTGCCCCAGCAGGTGTATTTCTCTTACGCCGTCTGCGACCAGCTCTTTCACCTCTTTGAGCACGCTCTGCAGTGCTCTGGAGCGCTGACGACCTCTGGTCTTTGGCACCACGCAGTAGGTGCAGTTTTTGTCGCACCCTTTCATGACAGTCACGTAGGCGCAGAACTGGTTGTCCCTAACCGTGGGATACTCCCAGAGCTGGTCCTCGTCCTGCGGTGGCTCTTCCAGTATGGCTATTGCCTTGTAGCCTGCCTGCGCCTGCTGAATGAGTTCGGGAAGCTGGTGCATGTTGTAGCTGGAAAACATGAGGTCTACTACGGGTGCCTTCTGGACCAGTTCTTGTCCCATTCTCTGGGCAAGGCATCCGCACACGCCTATGAGGGCCCTGGGGTTTTTCTCCTTTAGCTTTTTGTACTCTCCAAGATGGGAGTAGACCTTCTGGTCTGGCTTCTCCCTTATGGTGCAGGTGTTTAGAAGTATAAGGTCCGCCTCTTCCCAACTCTGGGCCGGCTCGTAGCCTATGCTCTGCAGAATACCCCTTATCCGCTCCGAGTCGTTGAAGTTCATCTGACAGCCAAAGGTCTTTATGTAGTACTTCATGGTGTTAAAAAATTTATACAACAGCCCGTAAAAAAACCACAAACCCACCGACCCTGTGGTATGATTTTAAAGTCATGAGAATAGCCCTTCTAAAGCAGGTAAAAGACCTGGGTATAAACAGGCACATTTTTGCTTTCAAGAGTCTTCTCAGGGAAAAAGGTGCGGAGGTAGAGGAGTTTGACCTCTCCGAGGGAGAGCTCCAAGAGGTAGTCAACAGGCTTCTTGCCTTCTCTCCCACCTTTGCCCTGGACATAAACGGTTCCTGCATTCTCTTCGGAGAGAGGGAGGGCGAGAGGCTGTTCCTGCCAGACGCTTTTGGGTTCGTTCATGTGAGCCTTTTCACTGAAGAGCCCCTGTTTCACTTCCCCACGCTCCTGGACCTGAGGCAGGTCAACAACTTCTTGCCCGTGGTCACGGACCTCAAGTATGCGGAGAGCTTGAAGTTCCTTGGACACGAAAGAGGCACCTTTTACATAACTCCTTTCTTGGACCCTGCCCAGATGCCTCAGCCTTCGGAGGACAAGGACATAGAGCTGGTCTTCTTAGGGCCTGTGGTAGACCCCGACATCGTAGCCCGTCAGGTGGTAGGCAACCTCAAGGAGGACTTTGTGGCCTACTTTTTCGAAGTGGCGGAGTTTCTCTTTCGCAACCCAGAGGTGCACCTCCTGCACGCCGGCGACTACATCCTGTCCATGTTCAACCAGAGCTTTCAGGAAGAGTTTACCAAGTGGAAGCAGGAAAACCCGCAGGGCTACTACAGACTGCTCAACGACATCAGTTTTTACGCCACTGCGAAGAAAAGGTGGTACATTCTCAGCTTTTTGGAAGGCATAAGTCTGAAGATAGTGGGCCTTTTTGAAGGAGTTCTCAAACAGGGACACGAGCACGTAAACGTGCAGAGCTGGGAGGAGGCTCTGCAGGTCTTGGGAAGGTCCTACATGACCTTGATGAGCTTTCCTCACGCAGTGCCTACAGGCATAGGCTTTGTGCCCTTGGAGGTGGCTTACATGGAGAGTGCACCATTGATTGACCTGCGCGCCACTCTACCGGGCTTTTTCTCCGTCGGCAGTGAGGTGATAGACTACCTCCCCTTGGACAGGGCAGACATAGAGGAAAAGCTACTTTACTACCTTGAAAACTTAGAGCAGGCCCGGGAGATAGGCAGAAAGGCCAGGGAGAGGGTGCTGCAGAACTTTGGGCCTCGGGACAGGGCGGAGTTCTTCTACGGCGTGTTGCAAAACATTTTCTCACAGGCCCAGCAGAATGCCACTGGCTGATGTTCCCCACCTTCGGTAGCCTTGTGAACGCAGGGCTGGTGCTGGTAGGAAGCCTGATAGGTCTGCGGTTTTCCTCTTCCATACCAGAGAGGCTCAGGACCTTAATCCTTCAGAGCATAGGACTTTTTACTCTCATGCTGGGGGTCAAACTCATGGCGGACAACCAGCCAGAGCTTCTTAAGGTCTTCTTTCTTCTGCTGGGAGGTGCCCTTCTTGGGAGCTTGCTACGCCTGGAAGAGAGCTTAGAGGGTCTAACGCGCGGGAAATCTAGCCTGTCTGCGGGTTTTGTCTCCGCCAGCCTGCTCTTTACCGTAGGCCCCATGACTCTGGTGGGTTGCATTCTGGAGGGTTCAAAGGGAGACAGCTCTCTCCTTCTGTCTAAGGCCTTAATGGACGGCTTTTCTTCGGTGGTGCTCTCCTCTTCGCTGGGCAAGGGGGTTGCTCTGTCAGCCCTGTACGTGCTACTCTTTCAAAGCTCTATCACCTTGCTTGCTCACTTCTACGGGGATTTTCTACGCCCGCAGGCGATGGCCAACACGCTCTTCGTGGGCGGTGGGCTTATGGTGGCCACGGGCCTAAAAATTCTGGGCCTTCTCAGAGAGTTCAAAGTGCTCAACCTTATGCCCTCCCTCCTGCTGGCTCTTTTCCTTTAGCCCTGCTCCGTCATGTGCAGAACTTCGTTCGTCTGGTATATCTTGCCTACCACCGCAGGGGAGAGACGCTCTTCTAAGGCTCTTGCTACCTCTTTCTCTTCCTCCTTCAGTAGGTTGTAGTTGGTGGTTATAATCGTGCTCTTGAGGAAGTTGTACCTGTGGCTGATTATGTGGGAGAGAGTCTCTATCCTCCAGTCGGAGAGCCTTTCGCTACCCAGGTCGTCCAGCACCAGCAGGGGCACGTTCAGCAAAAACTCCATAAGCCGGTAGTACTTCTCGGAGTTGGTATAGACCTGAAGCCTGTAGAAGAGGTCCTTGGTGTCAAAGAAAAAGCCCCTTATTCTCCGTTTGCGGTATATCTCCTTGAGCACCGCCACCGCCAAGTGGGTCTTCCCCATCTGGGGAGGGCCAAGCAGGGTAAGCCCTTTGCCCTGCTCCGGGTCAAAGCTGTAGACAAAGTGCAGGCAGGCCTCTAAGGCTCTCCTCTGGGAAAGAGATACGGGCGTGTAGTTGGAAAACTCCGCATACAAAAAGCGCGGAGGTATGTTCAGGTGCTTTTGGAGGTTGACCCCCTCAAACCTGCAGGAGCACAGCTCCATCACCCCACCCTTGTCTATGAAACCGCTTCCTCCGCACTTGGGACACGCCATAGGTTAAAATATACGTAATGCCTACCTTTTTGCTTACCAACGACGACGGCTACTTCTCCGAAGGCATAAGGGCACTCAGGGAAGAGCTCAGAAAAATAGGCAGGGTTATCACAGTAGCGCCAGACAGGAACCTCAGCGGTGTAGGCCACTCCCTTACCTTTACCCAGCCCCTGCGCATAAGGAAGATAGAGGAGGACTTCTGGACGGTGATTGGAGGCACGCCCGCGGACTGCGTCCACTTTGGGTATTACCTGTTTTTGGAGGGCAAGAGGCCGGACCTGCTCTGCTCTGGCATCAACGAAGGACCTAACTTGGGAGAAGACATTACCTACTCGGGCACCGTCTCCGGTGCGATGGAGGGCAGGATTTTGGGCATCCCCTCTGTTGCCTTCTCCGCCTTCGGCAGGGAGGACATAGACTTCAAGGAGCTGGCAAAAATCGCCGTAGAGCTGGTGCACAAGGTCCTCCAGAAGGGCATGCCAGAGGACACCTACCTCAACGTGAACATTCCTAACCTAAAGAGAGAACAGATAAAGGGCTTTCTGCTTACCAGACAGGGCAGAAGGGCCTACAGGGAGAAGGTGCTCCAGCTCAATGACCCGTCGGGCAGACCTGTTTACTGGATAACCGCGGAGGAGTTCGACTGGCACTTGGAAGAGGACACGGACTACTGGGCGGTCCACCACGGCTACGTGTCGGTTACCCCTCTACAGCTTGACCTTACCAACCACAGAGCTCTCAAGGACCTCAAAGACCTTCTACTATAATACACCCCCATGCTTGCGGACAGAGTATCTCACATAAAGCCCGCACCCACCTTAGCCCTCACCGCCAAGGTAAACCAGCTGAAAGCAAGAGGAGAGGACATCATAGGCTTTGGGGCTGGCGAGCCGGACTTTGACACGCCAAACTTTATAAAGGAGGCCTGCATCAGAGCCCTCAAAGAGGGCAAGACCAAGTACGCCCCCTCCGCAGGCATACTTCCCCTTAGAGAAGCCATCTCGGAGAAGCTCCTCAGAGAAAACCACGTTGAGTACAGCCCCTCCGAGATAGTGGTGACCGCCGGTGCCAAGATGGCTCTATTTCTGGTGATGATGGCTACCCTTCAGGAGGGGGACGAGGTGCTACTTCCCTCCCCCTACTGGGTTACCTACCCCGAGCAGATACTCCTGTGCGGTGCCAAGGTGGTGGAAGTGCCTCTAAAGGAAGAGGAAGGCTTCCTCCTGCGGGCGGAGAGCCTAAAAAGTTACATAACGCCCCGGACTAAAATGCTCATTCTTAACTCCCCCTCCAACCCTACGGGTGCGGTGGTGCCAGAAGAAGAGCAGAGAAAGATAGCAGAGCTCTGCGTGGAAAGGAACATTCTTTTGGTGTCCGACGAGTGCTACGAGGCTTTCCTCTACGACGGCGAGACTTTTGTTAGCCCCGCCAGCTTCTCCAAGGAAGTGCGAGAGATAACCTTTACGGTGAACGCCTTCTCCAAGAGCTACTCCATGACCGGTTGGAGGGTGGGCTACGTGGCGTGCCCGCAGAGGTACGCCAAGGTGCTGGCAGACCTCAACAGCCAGAGCATCTCCAACGCCACCACCTTTGCCCAGTACGGTGCGCTGGAAGCCCTGAAAAACCCTCTCTCCAAGGAGTTTGTAGAGAGCATGAGAAAAGCCTTTCAAGAGCGTAGAGAAGTAGCCTACGGCCTTCTCAGAGAGGTGCCCCACCTAAGCGTGGTAAAGCCGAAGGGAGCCTTTTACATCTTCCCCAACCTGCGCCACTACTCGGACAGGCTGGGGTCTGACCTCAAGCTGGCGGACTACCTCATAGAGCAGGGCAAGGTGGCGGTCGTGCCGGGCTCTGCCTTCGGCGCTCAGGGATACGTAAGACTCTCCTACTGTCTGCCAGAGGACGCTATAAGAGAAGGCATAAGAAGGCTAAAGGAGGCACTCCTGAGGCTTGAAGGTGTATAATTTAGACCTATGACCGAGGAAAAGCCTCAGGAGACCTCTCAAGAGTTAGACCAGGCGGAGCAGAGAATAAAAGAGTTGGAGGAGAAGGTCTCAAAGCTGGAACAGACCGCTAGAGCGGTTAACCAGCGCTACGTGGAACTGCAGAGAGAGTTTGAGTACCTGCGGGAGCGCTACAGAAAGGACTTGGAAGAGGTCAAGAAGTACGGACACGAAAAGTTGGCTCTGGACCTTTTGGAGGTGGTGGACAACTTTGAGAGGGCTTTTGAGTACGAGGGCCAGGACTTGGAAGCCTTTAAAAGGGGTTTTGAGCTTATATACGGGGAGCTCCTGAGAATTCTAGAAAAGCACGGCGTGAAAGAGATAGAGCTCTTGGGCAAGGAGTTTGACCCCTACCTTGCGGAGGCGGTAGACAGACAGTACGAAGAGAAGACGCCACCTAACACGGTGCTCAGGGTGGAGAGGAAAGGCTACTTCTTGCACGAGAGGGTGCTGAGGCCTGCCCGCGTGGTGGTCTCCTACGCGGAGGAAGAGATAAGCTGATGGAGCTCCGCTTTAAGGACTTTCACCGCAAGCTCACGCCCTTCAAGGACGAGAGCTTAGAACAGCTCCTGCAGGAGCAGGTCAACGAGTGGATTAAACTAAACAGGCCTCGCATAGTAAGCGTGGAGACGCTGTGGGAGAGAAACAGTCATGTCTCTGTGGGTGTGCGTGTTTGGTATGTGCAGGAATGAAGAGAAGAGCCTGCCTGTTCGTTGACGGGGCGAACAAGGCAGGAAAGCTTCATGAGACTGCTGGTCTTCAGCGGTAGTAAAAGAGGTTACCGCTGAGGAGCTAGTAAACGCCTGCGACCGCCACATAGACCTGAGAGACCTCCTCCCTCTGGTGAAGCTGGAAGAAGGTGAGTGAATTTTCTGGGGTAGTGGGTGGGTCATAGGGCGATGGGTCTTCTCAGTCCACTTTCAAGACTGTTAGGAAGGCTTCCTGCGGGAGCTCCACTTTGCCGAACTGCTTGAGCCTTTTTTTACCCTCTTTTTGCTTTTCTAAGAGCTTTTTCTTGCGGGTTATGTCTCCACCGTAGCACTTGGCGGTGACGTTTGCCCTCAAGGGCGGTATGCGTTCAGAGGCTATTATCTTAGTGCCTATGCCCGCCTGAACTTTCACCTCAAAGAGCTGGCGGGGGATTACCTCCTTGAGCTTTTCCACCAGCTGTCTTGCCCTCCTGTAGGCCTTGTCCCTGTGGACGATGAAAGAGAGGGCGTCCACCGGCTCGTTGTTTATAAACACGCTGAGCCTCACCAAGTCCTGCTCTCTGAAGCCTATAAACTCGTAGTCGTAGGAGGCGTAGCCTTTGGAGACGCCCTTTATCTTGTCGTGGAAGTCCATGATTACCTCGCTCAGGGGCATCTCATACTCCAGAAGAACCGTGTTAGGGTCAAGGTATATAAACCTCTTCTGCTCCCCTCTTTTTTCCTGACACAAGTTTATGATGCTTCCCACGTAGTCCTTGGGAGTTATAACGGTCAGTAGCACAAAAGGCTCTTCCAAGACCTCTATCAGTCCCCAGTTTTCCGGGAGCTCCGAGGGGTTTCTCACCTCTAAGGTCTGACGGTTTTTCAGCCTGACCCTGTAGATCACGCTGGGGGCGGTGGTGACTATGCTGACGCCGTACTCTCTTTCTAACCTCTCCTGCACTATCTCCATGTGCAAGAGTCCTAAAAAGCCCACCCTAAAGCCAAGTCCCAGAGCGGGAGAGGTCTCCGGTTCAAACTGCAGGGCCGCGTCATTTATGGCGTACTTTTCCAGCGCGTCTCTGAGCTCTTCGTAGGTGTATCCCTCGGAAGGATACATGCCTGCGTAAACCATGGGCTTGACCGCCCTGAAGCCGGGCACGGCCTCTGAGGTGGGACTTTTGGCCTCCGTGATGGTGTCGCCCACCCTTATGTCTCTCACATCCTTTATGGAGGCCGCCACGTAGCCCACGTCACCTGCGGAGAGCTCTTCAAACTTGGTGAGCTTTGGCGTCTGGGCCCCTACCTCCGTCACCTCAAACTCCTTGCCGGTAGAAAAAAGCCTTATGCGCATCCCCGGCCTTACTTTCCCGTCAAAGACCCTTACAAAGGCCACCGCACCTCTGTAGGGGTCGTAGTAGGAGTCAAAAATTAGAGCCTTCAGCGGTTTCGTTCTATCGCCCTTGGGCGGTGGAATTTTTTTGACGATGGCCTCCAGAATCTCCTCCACGCCTATGCCCTCTTTGGCGGAGGCCAGAATGGCCTCTTCAGAGGATAGCCCCAGCACCTCCTCTATCTGCTTTTTGACCCTCTCTGGGTCTGCCGCAGGCAGGTCTATCTTGTTTATGACCGGGATTATGGTAAGGTCTTGCTCCACCGCCTTCCAGAAGTTGGCCACAGTTTGGGCCTCTATGCCCTGAGTAGCATCTACCAAAAGCAAGGCCCCCTCGCAGGCGGCTAAGGCTCTGGAAACCTCGTAAGAAAAGTCCACGTGCCCTGGCGTGTCGATAAGGTGCAGAGTATATACCTGCCCGTCTTTCGCCCTGTAGAACATTCTGACCGCCTGCAGTTTTATGGTTATGCCTCTTTCCCTCTCTATCTCCAAGGTGTCTAAGATTTGCTCTCTCATTTCCTTACGGGAGACCGCGCCTGTGAACTCTAAGAGCCTGTCCGCCAGCGTGGACTTGCCGTGGTCCACATGGGCTATGATGGAGAAGTTCCTTAACCTTTCCATAGTGTTTATTTTATTTCTGCGAGGAGACCTTTGCTCCGTTAAAGATAACCAAAGGCCCGGCACCCCAGCGCCTACCGTAGCCGTTAGCCTTACTACGCTTCCGCCGAGGTCCCGTATTGTCCTACAGGTCTTTGGCTGTTAAGTAAGTTTAGCAACGCCGAAGGGGTAGGCTACGGCAACGGGGCAGGAAAAGAAAAAGTGTAGGTTTGCGTAGGGTTTTGCGCCTTTCTGCTCCTGAAGCGCGCTGGCTGGTTTACCCTCATCTGGAAGAGCTCTTCAAAGCTTTTTAGTTTCTCTATCGAATGGATAATATACACACAGAGAAAAGGTTAACAGGCTTCCCTCAACTCTTTATTGGGCACAGCAAACCAGAGGCTATCATAAGTCTTGTTTATAGGACACATAAGTTCTTTCTATCGAGGAAGGGATGGCAGTCCTTTATATTTAAGGACCGAGATGTGGAAGATGTTGTGCGCCTTGATGTTTGCGTCGGTAGGTTTGGCGGGGTGGTTCAACAACGCTAAGGAAGGTCTGGTGACCGCCCAGAGAGAAAACAAGCTCGTGGCTTTTTACTTCTATAGCAATTACTGTGCCTACTGCTCTCAGATGGAGGAGTTTGTCCTGAACCAAGAAGAGGTCCAGAAGAAGCTGGAAAACTTTGTAGTGATATCCCTGAACATCTCCTCTGAGGAGGGTAGCAGGTGGGCACGGCGTTTAGGAGTGCCGGGAGTGCCCACCATAGTCTTCTACGACCCAAAGCAGGAAAAAACTTTAGGCGTGCTCTTCGGCAGCAGACCGCGAGGGGAGGTACTCAACTACATAAACTCACTATGCAAAAGGCACAGCATAAAAACATGTTAAAAACTGTTAAGGAGGTATAAACCATGGACAGAAGAGCTTTCATAGCTTTGTCCGCAGTAGCAGTCGTAGGATTTGCTCTGTCTCCGGCCCTTCAACCTGCCCATGCCTCTACGCCCAGGCTTGAGGAAGAGCTACAGAGGAGGCTGGGTGTAAGGCTGGCCCAAATCAGGGAAGTGGCGGAGATAAAGATAACCGCTCCCACCATTGCGGAGTCCGGTGCCAACGTGCCTATCACGGTGGAGTCCGACATACCCGTAGACCGGGTGGAACATTTGTGGATTTTCGTGGACAAAAACCCTGTCCCTTGGGTGACGGACCTCAAACTCACTCCGATGAATGGACAAGTCTACCTTTCCACCAGAATCAAGATGGGCGAGACCTCCAACGTGCGTGCCATTATCAAGCTCAAGGACGGCTCTTACGTAATGGCCACCAAAGAGGTGAAGGTAACTGCGGGCGGATGCGGATGAACATCTCCACATAAACCCTCAGGAGGTTAAACATGGCCATAGGAACAGGCATACTGCGCGTGCCAAAGGAGGCAAAGAAAGGAGAAGTAGTCAGAGTGCAGATGGTCATAACTCACCCCATGAGCCCTCCCAGGAAAGACCCTGCCACGGGGCAGGAAGTCCCACCTCACACCCTTACCAAGCTGGAGCTCTTCTACAACAACAGGCTGGTGAGCACCCTCAACATGGGTGCGGGTGTGAGTGCCAATCCCTTTATCGCCATATCTCTAAAGGTGGAAGAGAGCGGTGTAGTCAGGATAGCCTACGAGGACAACAAGGGTGGAAAGTGGGACAGAACGGCGGAGATAAAGGTCACCTGAGGAGGCCTGCCATGAGGAAGAAGGCTCTTTTAGCCATTTTTACCGCCGGTGCGGTTGCCGGCGGTCTTGTTTCCACCAAGGCCCTTGCACAGACGGAGGAGCTTACGCCCGAGCAGGAAATCAAGCTGGTGCAGGAATTCAACAGGATGCTGGCGGAAGGTATAAACCCGGGGGAAGTATGGTACGAAGTGGGCAAAGATGCCATAAAGAAGTACAACCTTGACAAGTGCGACCTCGGTCTTGGTCCGGGTGTTTTTAAGGGCGCGGCCGCACAGCTCCCCAGATACTTTGCAGACGCAGGTAGGGTAATGGACTTAGAGACCAGAGTGGGCTGGTGTCTGCAGAAGCACGCAGGCATGACCCAAGACCAAGTTCTGAAGTTCGTCCGCCAGTGCTGGGGCAAGACGGGCAACTGCGTAAGCGAGTACGATGGCATAATCATGTACCTTACTATGGAGTCCAACGGACACAAGATAAACGTAAACCTGAAAGACCCAAAGGTAAAAAAGATGTACGACGTGGGCAAGCAGATATACTACGCACGGATTGGGCCTTGGGACTTTAACTGTGCCACCTGTCATGCGGGCAAGCAAGAGGTGAGGATAAGGGCTACAAGGCTCTGGAGCGCAGACAGACCCGGCGAGGCTGGTAACGCGGTGGCCATCTTTCCCAAGTATTTAGTTAGGTGGGGTCTTCCCATGACCATGCACTACAGGTATGCGGAGTGCATGAGACAGATGAGATGGCCTGAGTTTTTACCCCACTCCGACCTTGCGGTTGCGCTGTCCACGTACCTTTACGCCACAGGAAACGGCACGGAGATAAAAGCACCCGGCATAGGGAGGTAGGAAGATGAAAAGGATTGCCCTAACTGTCAGCGCCATACTGCTCCTTTTTGCTACCGCAGAGCCTAAGCAAAAAAAGGCACAACCCAAAAAGCAAGAAGCCACCTCCGTCCAGCAGGAAGCTATGAAGGTGCTCATGTCTGGCTTCTCTACAGACCCAAGGTTTACTTGGAAAACCCAGCAGGACGAAGCCCAGAGGATATGTTCCCAGTATCCAAGCATGGAAGCTATGCCAGCTCAAGCCATCCAGAAGGTTATACAATTAAGCCAAGCGGACTTAAGGTATCCCCAATGGGGCATCTTCTGGGGCGACTGGAGAGAGGGTAAAAAGATAGTGGAAAATCCCAGAGGTGGAAGGTTTGCCAGCTACGGCTTCTCCGATAGCCCCACTGACAAAGGTGGCAACTGCTACGCCTGCCACCTAATAGAGAAGGGCATGCCCGGTGGCACCATGGGACCAAACCTCTATCAGTACGGCAAAAGATGGAACATCACCAAGGAGAACATGAACACCCAAGAGGCTTTAGAGAGAGTGAAGGCGGTTTACAACATCATATACAACTCCTGGTCTGCCTTTCCTTGCTCTTCCATGCCCAGGTTTGGCCACAACGGAGCCCTTTCCCCCGAGGACGTGATGAACATAGTCACGTACCTTCTCCACCCTGACTCTCCCGTAAACAAGTAAGTCCCTTTGGGGGCTCTGCCCCCGTTTAAGACAAAAAACGAAAGGAGGTCAGTTATGAACCTAGGCAGGAGGGAATTCTTAGGGTGCTCCGTTCTTGCCCTCTCTACCCTCGCCTTGGCTCCGGAGGTCTTCGCGCGAAAGCCGGTCAGCTTTGAAAAGCTTATGGAGTTCAAGCCATACGGAAACCTCACGCTCATATTCATCTCAGACTTTCACGGGCATCTAAAACCCCTCTACTTTGCGGAGCCCATGAACCTTCTGGCCCCAGAGGCTCTGAGAGGGACCCCAGGATACTTAGCGGGAATGGACTTTTTGAAGTTCTACAACATAAAGCCGGGCTCCGTGGAGGCCTACACGGGTTCCTGCGTGGGTTTCATAAGGCTTGCCAAGCTTTACGGGATGACGGGGGGAGCTCCCCAGATAGCTACAATCATAAAGACCATAGTAGGTCAGAGAGACGGGGGTAGGTGTCTGGTTTTGGACGCCGGCGACACTTGGGCAACCTCGGGCATAGCCCTCAAAACAGAGGGCATGGCGGTAGTGGACTGGCTCAACTACATAGGTTTGGACTACATGGTGGCACACTGGGATTTGACTATAGGCAAAGAGAAGTTTCTGAATATAGTCAAAAACAAACTCAAGGCCAAGTTTATCTCCTACAACATCACAGAAGAGCCCTTTGGAGACTTGGTCTTTCCGCCTTACGACGTGGTGGAAAGAGGTGGGGTAAAGGTAGGTATAATAGGGAGCTCCTTCCCCTTTACGCCCTTGGCAAACCCTAGGGTCTACACGGAGGGCTGGAGCTTTGGAGTAAGGCCGGAGGAGCTCCAAAGGCACGTAAGAGAACTCAGAGAAAAACACAAGGTGGACTTGGTAGTACTCCTCTCCCACGACGGCTTGCCCTTGGACATAGCCCTGATGAAGATGGTAAAGGGTATTGACATAGTCATATCCGGACACACCCACGACATAACCCCCACACCCGTAAGGGTAGGCGACACGCTCATCGTGTCTCCCGGCTCACACGGCAAGTTTGTGGGCAGGATGGACCTGGAGGTAAGAGGAGGCAAACTTCAAGGCTACAGGTTTAAGCTCATACCTGTGCTCTCCGAAGTAGTACCAGAAGACAGAGGCGCCAAGGAGCTGGTCAAAAAGTGGTATCAGCCCTACGAGAAGGAGTTTAACACCGTCATAGGCACTGCCAGAACGCTACTCTACAAGAGGGATACGGTTTTTAGCACTTGGGACAGGCTTATAGGTGAAGCCCTTGCGGACTACTTCCACGGCGTGGATGCGGTCATGTCTTTGGACGTGGGCACTTCGCCAGGCTTTAGGTGGGGTACCACCGTCTTACCCGGACAGAAGATAACCGTGGAGCACGTCTACGACGTGCTGGGCATGACCTACCCCGAGGTCTTCCTCATGAAGCGCAAGGGTAGGGAGCTCCTAACCCTCTGGGAGGATGTGGCGGACAACGTGTTTAACCCCAACCCTCTCTATCAGCAGGGAGGAGACATGTCTCGGATATACGGCGTGGAGTACGAGCTCAAGATTAACGCCAAGCAGGGCGAGCGCATAAGGAACGTGAGAATAAAGGGCAAGCCTATAGAGATGGACAAGGAGTATCTGGTGGCAGTCTACGGAGGGCCACCCCCCATGGGCGTCCAACCGGAGAAGAAAAACATAAGGGATATCGTGATAGAATACATAAAGAAGAAAAGAAACATAGAGGTGGACAGGAGGCCCAACGTGAAGGTCTTGGACAGCCCCTACAACACGGACTGCTACTGGAGGTAAAAAATGCTGAGAGTTGTTCTCTTTCTTCTTTTCCCTCTCCTTGCTCTGGCGGTGGACCCCTTGCGTCTTATGTACATCACCTACGACCTGAAGGGGAAGGACTTCAAGGCGGGCGTGGAAGAGGTCAAAAAGAGCATGGAGGCTCAGGGTATAAGAGTACTCAGAACGCTGACCATCTCAGACGCCATAAGGGCGCGCGGGAACCAGAGTTTTAGAAACTACTACGTGGTCTTCGGTTGCGAGTTTGAGGGTATGGACAGGGTGCTCCTCAAGGCACCCGCCCTGAGCAACTTGGTGCCCTGCAGTGTGGCGGTATACGAAGAGAGAGGACAGCTAAAGGCCACCGTGGTAAACCACAGGCCCTTTCTAATCGCCTACTGGAACCAGCTCGCACCGGAAGAGAGAAGAAGCATAAGAAAGGTATACCACAGACTTCACAGAGCCCTGAGGGAGGTAAGCATCAATAGACCGCACATACCGCGGGTGCCACCGATGAGAGAGAGCTTGGTCTACGAGCAGGTGGTGGAGGGCATGGACTTTGAAACCTTCAAGACCCTTTACAAGACCTCTTTAGACGGGGTCAACATGAACATTTTGGATATCATGGAAGTGCGTAAAGAAAGCCCTAAGTTTTCCATCTTTTTGGCTTGCAACCTCAGCTACGGTGAGGCAATCCTCAAAGACATACCCCAGTTCGGCACTCTGGCACCCTGCAGGGTTTACCTCTTTGAAAAAGAGGGCAAAATAGTCACAGGCTACATAAACATACCCCTGCTCCTGAAGCTTTACGGCAAACGCCTGAGCAAGGAGAATGCGGACATATTCACAAAGGCTGACCAGGACATCAAGCAGGCACTAAAGGAGGCAAAGGGTGAGTAGCCTGAACTGGCAACTCTCGCACATGGCTGGTGTGTTTTGACTGCATAAAAGAGATGTCTCCGGAGAGCCTCTTTGTGGAGGGGAGAACATACTCAAACAGGTGAACTGGAGGGCAGGAGATACTACAGGAACAGCGTTAAGCTGAACACTTCTCAGAAGCTTTTCTATCCGATGTCTCCCGCATCTACGCCTACTGCACCGGCAAGAAGCATCTTCTCTACCGCTCTCTCCGAATCGCCGGGACTTACATCCACACCTTTTATGCAGTCAAGTAGCAAAAACGCCTGATAACCCAAATTTATGGCACCTATCACCGTATTGCGCACGCAGTAGTCTGTGGCAACGCCTCCTACGAAAACTCTTCTTATCCCCCTTTCCTGCAAAAGGCTGTGAAGAACCGTCCCCTGAAAACCGGAGTAAGCGTCAAAGTCCCTGCTGGTACCCTTTGAAATGATAAAGCGGTTGTCCTCTGGAATGAACAGGTCTGGGTGAAAGAGGGCGCCCGGTGTGTCCTGAACGCAATGGGGAGGCCAAACCCCGCCTTGCTCTTTGAAAGATATGTGGTCAGGTGGATGCCAGTCTCTTGTGAAGAATACTGGCAGACCCTTTCTGGAGAAGAGCTGTATGTACTGGTTAAGTCTTGGAACTATGGTGTCTCCTTCTTTCACAGGAAGAGCTCCGCCAGGCATAAAGTCTCTCTGCATGTCGACCACCACCAGAGCGTCCTGTGGGCTCAACCTTACCTTCATGGCACTGCCTCCAAACTGATGGGCACTTGCTCTTTTATTTTAATCTCCTCGAGGCTTACTGAGCATCGGTAGGCCCGCACCTCAAGGCCGTGACTGAGGTATTCCTCAAGGGCTTGGGCAAAGTCTGGGTCCACCTTGCGGTTTGGTGAAAAGACCTCCCCATCCTCCCTCTGCACCACGAAGACAAGGAGAGGTTCGTGGCCCAGCTTTGAGAGCTCTATGAGCTTCCGTATGTGTCTTCTTCCCCGAGGTGTAGGAGCATCGGGGAAGAGGGCAACCCGGCCTCGCACTAAATTGACGGACTTGACCTCCACAGGCCTTCCCTTCCATAAAAGGTCAAACCTAACCTCTCCAAACTTAGGTTCAAACTCCGCGACACCTAGGAATTCTCCTAAAAGTTTTGGCGTAAGGTGGGAGTCGACGCAAACCAGATGGTGGCCGTAACTGGCCAGGGTTATCTCGTAGGGATGCTTTCCTCCTCGTTCTGCGAGGTACACTCTGTTCCCCCCGTAGAGGAGCTCTGTGAGCCTCCCCGTGTTTCTTACGTAGGCGCTGTAGAGTCTGCCCTTTAGCTCCACCAGCGCCACGAAGCGGTTTTTCCTCTCTACGAACTTTGCCTCTACGAGGGGAGGGAACTTCATCTTTTAGAAAGGCCCCACCGGGCGGTGGGGCAAAACAATTATGGGAGGGAGGGGGAGGGAGTTTCTAATGTCCCCTAACCTTTATCAATAAAATATAAAAAAATCCCTCCCTTGTCAAGGCCTAACACATTCACTAAATAGTGCTATACTAAAAAGCAGGCAAAAAAGCCAGGCAAGAAGCCAAAAGCACGGTGCAAGCTGAAGCTTTTTTTTAGAGATTACAACCTACCGAGGAAGACATGCCCTACAGGGACCTTAGAGAGTTCATCAAAAAGCTGGAGAAAGAGCAGGAATTGGTAAGGGTAAAGGAGCCCCTATCCCCTGTGCTGGAGATAGCGGAAGTGACTGACAGAGTGTCCAAAATGCCTCTTGGGGGCAAGGCCCTGCTCTTTGAGCAGGTTGTAGGCTACTCTGTTCCCGTCCTTACCAACCTGCTGGGCTCCGAAAGGAGGGTAAAACTTGCTCTGGGATACGAGAGGTTGGAAGACATAGGCTGGAAGCTATACAAACTGCTCCGCCCCGAGATTCCCAACACCTTTCTGGACAAGTTAAAGAAGCTACCAGAGCTGAAAAAGCTCAACGATGCTCTGCCCAGGACGGTGAAGGACGGCCCCGTGAGGGAAAAGGTAAAAAAGGAAAAAATAGACCTCTTGGAGTTTCCCATTCTTCAGTGCTGGCCGGGGGACGGCGGAAGATACATAACCTTCGGGCAGACTATTACGAAAGACCCAGAAAGCGGGATAAGAAACGTAGGACTTTACCGACTTCAGGTGCTGTCGCCCACCGAGCTTGCCCTCCACTGGCAGATACACAAGGACGGGAACCACCACTACTGGAGGGCAAAGCGTCTGGGCAAGAAGCTGGAAGTGGCTATAGCCATAGGGGGAGACCCGGTACTCTCTTATGTGTCCTCCGCACCGCTACCTCCGGAGGTGGACGAGTATCTTTTCGCAGGCCTCATACGGGAAGAGGGAGTGGAGTTAGTTAGGGGTCTGACTGTGGACATAGAATACCCTGCCCATGCGGAGATTGTGATAGAGGGCTACGTGGACACCTCCGAAGAGCTGGTGCCCGAGGGGCCCTTTGGCGACCACACGGGCTTTTACACGCCTGTGGACTTCTATCCTAAGATGCATGTGACTGCAGTGCTCCACCGAAGGGACCCCATATACCTGAGCACCCTGGTGGGCAAGCCACCACAGGAGGACAAGTACATAGGCTGGGCCACGGAGAGAATATTCCTGCCCCTGATAAAGTTCAACCTACCAGAGGTGGTGGACTACTACCTGCCTGCGGAAGGGTGCTTCCACAACTTCTGCTTTGTTTCAATCAAAAAGCGATACCCTGGACACGCCTACAAGGTAGCCTACGCCCTGCTGGGGCTAGGGCTTATGTCCCTCACCAAGCACGTGGTTGTCTTTGACGAAGATATTGACGTTCACGACCTGGGACAGGTGCTCTGGGCTTGGGGCAACAACGTGGACCCTGCAAGGGACGTCCAAATCCTGAAGGGTCCTATAGACGTTTTGGACCACGCCACCAATCAGGTAGGCTTCGGAGGGAAGATGATAATAGATGCCACCAGCAAGTGGCGACAGGAGGGCTATACGAGAAAGTGGCCTTCCGTGATAGAGATGTCGCCCGAAGTCAAGAAGAAGATAGACCAGCTCTGGGACAGGTTGGGCATAAGTTAACCTATCCTCTCCGCAATCGCCTCTGCAAAGTCCATGGTGGAGAGCTCCCTGCTCTGCACACCCATCTTCCTAAAGCCGAGGGCTATGTCGGGGGTGCCCAGTCTGTCCTCTATGGCCCTTCTTACCGCTTCGTATATGAGCTGGGCGGACTCCTTCCAGCCTAAGTACTCTAACATCATGGCACCGGACAGGGTCAGGGACAGGGGGTTGGCTATGCCTTTGCCCGCTATGTCGTAGGCGGTGCCGTGGGTGGACTCAAAGAGGGAGTATCCGTCGCCTATGTTTCCGCTGGGCACAAAGCCGGGACCGCCCACCAGCGCAGAGGCCAGGTCTGAGATGTAGTCGCCGTTGAGGTTCTGGGTGATTATCACATCATACGCCTCGGGCTTGAGGACCAACTGCATGAGCATCTGGTCGGTTATTACCCTGAGCATGAGCACCTGACCCTCTGCGGGCTCTCCCTCAGTTATTACTCTTCCTTCAAACTCTGGCTCTTTTGCCACCTCGAAGGCCCAGTTTATAAAGGCTCCCTCTGTCGCCTTCATGATGTTGCCCTTGCCTACGACCGCTACCACTTTCTTTTTGTTTTCCAAAGCCCAGCGGAGAGCCTTTCTCACGTGTCTTTTTGTCTTGTACTCGCTCATGGGCTTTACCGTTATACCGCAGTCCTCTGGCAGGGCGTACTCGGACACCTTCATCTCCTTTATGAAAAACTCTCTGACCTTTTGCGTGTCCTCCGCCTTGGGCATGTACTCTATGGCCATGTAAACGTCGTCGGAGTTCTCCCTAAAGACTGCCACGTTGACCCGCTGGGGCTCGGGTATGGGCGAGGGTTGACCCAGCCAGTAGACAGGTCTTATGGCGGAGTAGAAGTCCATAGACTGACGCAGGACTGCGTTCAGGGACTTGCCACCTTTGCCCACGGGCGTCCCGAGAGGCCCCTTTATGGCTACCACCGCCTGCCTTAGCACCTCCAAGGTCTCCTCTGGCATGCGCTGACCAGTTTTTTCCTCCGCCTTGTCTCCTGCCAACAGCTCCACCCAGTAGATGCGTCTGTGGCCACCGTAGGCTTTTTCCACTGCGGTGTTGACCACATGGAGCATGGCGGGAGCTATCTCCGAGCCTATGCCGTCACCTTCGATGTAGGGAATTATGGGGTTGTTGGGGACTATCAGACTCTTGTCTTCTTCCAGCTCTATGAACCGCCCTTCCTGCGGAATCCTCACCTTTCCTTCCCACGAAAAGACATTCTCCCACTTCATCTCACACCTCGTGGCTCTGTATTGTATCACGTCAAGTGCCAAACTCCCAAGAGGAGAGGTAGGCTACCTGCTCTTCGGTTAGCTCGTCTATCTCCACGCCCATACTGCGGAGTTTAAGGTCTGCCACCTGCCTGTCTATCTCCTCAGGCACCCTGTAAACCTGTTTTTCCAAGCTTTGATGGTTCTTCAGGAGGAACTCCGCAGACAGAGCTTGGTTTGCAAAGCTCATGTCCATGACGGAGGCAGGGTGTCCTTCCGCACTGGCAAGGTTGACGAGCCTTCCCTGGGCCAGCAGGTATATTCTCCTGCCGTCCCTGAGCGTGTACTCCTCCACGAAGGGTCTTATCTCCCGTCTGGAAAGGCTCAGCGCTTCCAGCGCAGGCAGGTCTATCTCCACGTTGAAGTGCCCTGCGTTGGACACTATGGCTCCGTCTTTCATGCTCATGAAGTGCTCCTCTCTTATGACGGAGGTGTTGCCGGTGACCGTCACGAAAAAGTCGCCCAGCCTGCAGGCCTCTCTCATGGGCATGACCAAAAAGCCGTCCATGCGTGCCTCGAGAGCCTTGATGGGGTCCACCTCGCAGACTATCACGTTAGCTCCCATGCCCCTTGCCCTCTGGGCCACGCCCTTTCCGCACCAGCCGTATCCCGCTACCACAAAGTAGGAGCCCGCTACGAGCCTGTTGGTAGCCCTCATTATGGCGTCTATAGTGGACTGGCCCGTGCCGTACCGGTTGTCAAACATGTGTTTAGTGTAGGCGTCGTTGACCGCCACAATAGGAAACAGGAGCACGCCCTCCTTTGCCATAGCCTTGAGCCTTATGACGCCCGTGGTGGTCTCTTCCATGCCCCCGTACACCTTGCGTGCCAGCTCGGGAAACTCCCGATGAAGCGTAGAAATCAGGTCCGCCCCGTCGTCTATCACAAGATGTGGCTCTCTCCTTATGACTTCCCTCAGGTGGCTGTAGTAGGTGTCCGTGTCCTCCCCCTTTATGGCAAAGACCGGAATCTGGTAGTGTTTTACCAGAGATGCGGCCACATCGTCCTGCGTGGAAAGGGGGTTGGAGGCGGTCAGAAACACCTCCGCGCCCCCTTCCTTTAGGGTAATCAGCAAGTTTGCGGTCTCAGTGGTCACGTGCAGGCATGCGGATATGCGAAGACCTGCGAAGGGCTTTTCTTGGGAGAACCTCTCCCTTATGCGCCTGAGGACGGGCATGTCCCTCTCCGCCCACTCTATGCGGTTTTTGCCCACATCAGCCAAAGCTATGTCCCTTATGTGGTAGTCCATTCTCAGACCTCCTGCGCTGAGATTATAGCAAGAAAAAGTAAGCATAAAGCAGGCCTACCGCTATTCGGTAAACCCCGAAGGGCAAAAAGGAGTGCCTTGCCAGAAAGCTCAGCAAAGCCTTGACGCTCAGCATGGCAAAGAGAAAGGCGCTGACGAACCCTACCCCAAGCACCTGCCACTGGGCGAGGCTGAACTCCTCGTGGGACCTAAGAAGGTCGTAGCCCGTGGCTACTAGCATGGTAGGCACCGCAAGCAGGAAAGAAAACTCCGCAGAGGTCCTGCGGTTCAGTCCCATGAGCATACCGCCTACGATGGTGGCTCCGGAGCGGGAAACGCCGGGCACGATAGCCAGACTCTGAAAGAGCCCTATGACTAGGGCTCTCCCGTAGCTGAGCTCCCTTATGTCTCCTATGTGACAGAAGCGCTCGCAGACCCTGTCCGCAAAGAGCAGAAACACGCCCCCCAAAACCAGCGTAAAGACCACGAGCACATCGTTGCCAATGAGGTAGTCTTTTATAAGCCTATACAGGCTAAAGCCCAAAAGACCAGTAGGCAGGAAGGCCACCCCTATCCTTTTCCAGAGCTCTAAATCAACCGCCAGCCTGCGCCAGTACAGGAAGACCACCGCCAGTATGGCACCGAGCTGTATGGCTATCTCAAAGCTCTTGGTAAACTGGTCGTGGGGCAGTCCCAGCACATGGGCGGTGAGTATCAGGTGTCCCGTGGAAGAGACGGGCAAGAACTCGGTAAGGCCTTCTATCGCTCCCATTATCAGGGCGTGCCTTACCTCCACTAAAGCACCTCCACATATATGCCTTTGAGATACAGGGTGTTGGGTATCTGGAGCACCCAAGGGTGGTCCAGGTCTTGGAAGCTTTCCCCCACCACTCTCACTTGTCTTCTTGTGTCCGCGCAGGCCTCCAAAAGGGTCTGGAGCAGGTGCTCTCTACTTACGTGAAAAGAGCAGGAGTAGACCGCTAAATAGCCCCCCGGCTTTGTAAGATGCAGAGCTCTCACGAGGAGCTCCTTGTAGCCCCTCAGGGCGTTGGACATGCTTGCCCTGTTCTTGGCAAAGGATGGTGGGTCTATGACTATGAGGTCAAACTTCTTGCCATCGTTTTGGAGCTTTCTTAGAAAGTCAAAGGCGTTGTCCTCCACCCACCGTATGTCCTCTATGCGGTTGAGCTCTGCGCTTTTCTGCCCTGTCTGCAGGGCCTCAGGTGATATGTCCACTGCGATTACCGAGCCTGCCCCGGCCTTTTTCATGTTGAGGGCAAAACCGCCCGTGTGACAGAAAAGGTCAAGACATTCTCCTCCGGGCTTTACCAGCTCTCTTATGAGCCTTCTTGCCCTCCTCTGGTCAAGGAAAAAGCCCGTTTTCTGGCCCTTAGGTATGTTCACGAAGAACTCAAGGTCGTGCTCCCGTATGACCACTTCTGGTGGGACCTCTCCGTAGAGCACACCCTCCTTTCCCTGAAGACCTTCTGCGGAGGCCACGTAAGAGCTCACCTTTTCGTAAATGCCTTTGGGCCTGAGGAGGTCTACTAGCGCAGGAAGGACCCAGTCTCTGAGCCTGCTCATGCCGTAGGTAGTAAACTCCACCACCACGTACTGGTCGTACACGTCCACTATCAGCCCGGGCAGGAAGTCGCCCTCCGAGTGCACCAGCCTGTAGGCGTTGCTGTCAATGGAAAGCCTCTTGCGATACTCCAGCGCCTGTGCAAGCCTTTTCCTTATGAGCTCCTCGCTTACGGGCTCTTCTTTGTTAAAAGAGAGTATACGCAGGCTTATGTTTGCGGAGAGGTTTACATAGCCGTAGCCCAAAAATCTGCCCCCCGCATCCCTTACCACCACCAAGTCCCCCTTCTGGGGCTGTCTGGAGTAGCTTATTATCTCCGGCCTGTAAGCCCACGGGAAAAAGCCCCTTATCTTGTCCTCTACGCCCGGCTTTACCCTTACCTGTATCATCCGTAAGGCACGAGCATCCTCTGTGCCACTTCCGTAGCCTTTTCCCTGCCTAATAGCTTCTCCGCCAGCTTTAGGCCAAACTCAAGGGCGGTGCCCGGACCCTGGCTGGTTATCACGTTCTGGTCCTCCACCACGGACTGGTCTATAAACTGAGCGGGCTTTATCTCCTCCACCAGCGACGGATAGACGGTGGCCTTCTTACCTTGAAGAAGACCGAACTTGGCCAGAGCGGTAGGGGCGGCGCAAATCGCACCTATGAGCTTGTTCTTCTCCTGCATATTCTTCAGGAGCTCTTCCACTCTTGGGTCTTGCTTGAGCCTTTCCACACCGCCCGCACCGCCGGGCAGGATAACCATGTCTAACTCCTCCGCCCTGAGCTGGTCTACGGTGGTGTCGGGGACTATCTTTACCCCCCTTGCGCTCGCTACGGGCTCTGGGCTCAAGCCCGCCACCACCACCTCAACTCCCGCACGGCGTAGCACGTCAATGGGGGCTACCGCCTCCACCTCTTCAAAGCCCTCCGCCAGCAGAACAGCTACCTTTGGCATGGCAACACCTCCTTAGCTTAGGATTTCTTTTTCCCTCACCCTTGGGTCTATAGACGCCAAGAGCAAGTCCGCCAGTAGATTACCTACTAAGAGCATTATAGTGCCTACGTAGAGCCCACCCATCACCAAAAAGAGGTCCTGAGAGAGAACCGCATCGAGCATGAGAGTGCCCAGCCCCGGCCAGCCTACGATGATTTCTATAAGGGCAGCCCCGGAGAGGAGACCCGCTATCTCGTATCCTATGAGCGTGGTAAAGGGGTTCATAGCGTTTTTGAAAATGTGCTCGAGAACCACCCACTGGGAGACCCCCTTCGCCCTGAGCATGAGCACCATGGGGCTGTTTTTTATCTCTATGACGCTACTTCTCATAAGTCTTACGAGTCCTGCGGAGGAGACCAAGGTAAGGGTGAGCACGGGCACCGCCATGTGGGCAAGCAGGTCCAAAAGCTTTCCCCACAGGCTCAGCTGGTGGAACTGAGGGCTGTGCAGGCCACCCACGGGCAGGTAGCCCGTCTTGGAAACCAAAAGTAGCAGAAGAAAGGCAAGAAAGAAGGAAGGCACTGACATAAAAAGGTAGCTGTATGCTCTTATAGCCTTGTCAAGCAGGCTGTTCTCCTTCAGACCTGCCACCATGCCCAAAGGTAGGGCCACGAGCCAAGAGAGCAAGGTAGAGCTCACCGTAAGCAGGAGGGTGTTCCAGACGCGCTCGCCTATGAGCTGGGACACGGGTGCGTGATACTGAAAGCTGTATCCCAAGTCAAAGCTCAGAGCGGACAAAAGCCACTTTGCGTACTGCACCAGCAAGTTCTGGTCAAGCCCGTACTGCTTCTTCAGGGCTTCTATAGTCTCTGGGGATATCTGGGGGTTCAGGCGTAGCTGGTCTAAGTAGTCGCCGGGTGCCAGCTTTATGATTACAAAAGACACGAAGGTGACCCCCACCAGGGTCAAAAAGGCCTGAAGTAACCTGTAGGAGAGAAACCACACCATCAGAAGTAGTTAGCTATGAAGTGCTTTACCTGCGAGAAGTAGCGCTCTATCTCCTCTTTGTGCTTGTTTTTCACGTATTGCACCAGCTTGTAGTCGTCCCAGTAACCTATGAAAGGTATGGAGTCCCTTATGGCGTCTCTGTGTTCTATGAAGTAGAGTAGCGCAGCGGTGAAGTCTCTTCTGGTCTCCTCCTTGAGCTCAAAATCCTGGTCCGCCAGCAAGTGGTAAAACATCTTGGCATCAAGTATGAGGTTCCTAACGTGTTCCATAGTGGGAGGCACCTTTCTGAGCTTCTCGTCCAAAAGCCTTCTCAGCTCTGCAATCCCTACATCCCTGTAGTAGGCCTTCAGCCTCTCCTCCATAGATTTTTTATTATAACTGGACTACTTCCCTCCGGAGTCATATATAATATTAAAGAATTCAGGCCCGGTAGCTCAGCTGGTAGAGCACCCGGCTGAAAACCGGGGTGTCGGCGGTTCGAATCCGCCCTGGGCCATTTTGAGAAGTTCGACCCTTACTCTGTAATCTATGAGTATTTGAATTCCCTCCTCCTTTAGAGTTGGGTCCAAAAAGGGTAGGGCGTAAGGGGAGGTTTCCAGCTTTGAGCTTTCCACCTGACCTATGCCGTCCTCACCCACCAAGCACGCCTTCGTGCCACCTCTTTTTCTCCCTACGCTCCTTGTAGAGCTAAGCTTGAAGCCGAGCATCCTGAGGGCCTTTCTTACTGGAAGGGCTGAGGTGTAAGATACCCAGATACTCTCTCCTCCCATCAACCTCTTTAGATGTGAGAGGAACTCAAGGCTCCACATCTCAGAGTTCCTGTAGGGAGAAAAGGCGTCGTGAAAGACCGCATCAAAGAAGCCTTCCACTTCCCTTATCCTTTCTCTCGCATCACCCAAGAGCAGTTTAAAGCTTACGCCCCCATCTTCAAACTCAGGCAACCTGTTCCAAAGTCTTTCGTGAATGGCCCTGTATTCTCCGGGAAGGGGTGGGACCTCCTGGGGGAGTTCCTTCTCTAAAGACAGGATTTCTATCTCCGCTCTCGGGTTTACATCCCTTATCTTTTTTATGGCTACCGCCACGTTGTAGCCCAGCCCAAAGCCCACATCCAGAAGAGATACTCTCTTTTGCTTCTCCGCCTTCTGGAGAAGGCGGGAGGGCAGTAAGAACTTCTCCAAGCACTCTCCCACCGCACCGGCGGAGAGACTGTGATATGGCTCTCCGTACTTGGGGCTCAAAAGGGTAAAATCGCCCTTTTCCGTCCTTGCGATGCCTGCCCCCTCTACTGAGGGTTTAGTCCATGCTACTAAGTCCGTAAGTATGGCTTTTATGCTCTCCTTGGGAAGGCTCAGCTTCTTTTTTAGCACAAAATCTTCTACGAGAGCTCCTAAGTCCACTGCGTTAAAATTTAGTTCAAATCATACTCACAGGCTCCTTACTTCTTTATATGCCCTTTTCCACCACGAAGAGCATCAGCTACTTGGATGCGCTCTTTACCGCTACTTCCGCCACCACGGTCACTGGTCTTGTAGTCTTGGACACGCAGAAGGATTTGACCTTTGCAGGAAAATTGAAAGTTCTTACTCTTATTCAGATAGGTGGACTTGGCTACATGACCTTTACCACATACCTCCTGATAGTTCTTAGGAAAAGGATTGGATT
>JANXBA010000060.1 GCA_025062075.1 Aquificaceae bacterium | reverse complement strand
GAAAGGAGGAAAAAGACCGATGGACTTTAGCTTCTCACAGCTGAGCCTGCCCTTGCAGAGAGCTCTCAGGGATATGGGCTTTGAAAAGCCCACGCCCATACAGAAAGAAGCCATTCCCTTAGCCCTGAAGGGCTACGACCTTTTGGGTCAGGCGGCAACGGGCACAGGCAAGACTGCCGCCTTCGGCATACCCATAGTGGAAGGGAGCGACAAGGGAGAGGGGACCACCGCCCTAATCATGACCCCCACGCGGGAGCTGGCTCTGCAGGTAAAGGAACAGCTCTACCTTCTTTCCAAGTACAAGGGCCTTAAAGTTTACAGCTTTTACGGTGGCACCTCTGTGCAGAGGGACTTAGAGCTCCTGTGGAAGACCACACCTAACGTGGTGGTAGGCACGCCGGGGCGGATGAAGGACCTTATGATGCGCGGGCTTTTTAACTTTGACAACCTTAGGTACTTCGTGTTAGACGAGGCGGACCGCATGTTAGACATGGGCTTTATAGAGGACATTGAGTGGATAATAAGTCAGCTTCCAAAAAACAGACAAAACCTTTTCTTCTCGGCCACCATTGACGAAAAGGTGGAGGAGCTAGCAAAAAGACACCTGAGAAAGGACTACAAGTTCGTCAAGGTCATAACAGAGGAGCTAAAGCCCAAGATAGAAGAGAGGCTCATAAGGCTCAGCTCCTCCGGGCAGAAGCTATCGGAGCTTGAGAAAATCCTAAAAGACCACCTTCTGGAGAAGGTTATAGTCTTTGTCAAAACCAAGAAGGACGCCAAAGACATAGCGGAGGAGCTGAAAAGAAGGGGCTTCAATGTGGTGTCCCTCCACGGAGACATGACCCAGAGACAGAGAGAGAACTCCCTCAGACTCTTCAGAGAGGGGAAGGTCAGGATTGTGGTTGCCACCGATGTGGCCTCAAGGGGTTTGGACATAAAGGGCGTAAGTCTGGTGGTAAACTACCACATACCGGAGGACCCTGAGGTCTACATCCACCGCATAGGAAGGACGGGAAGGATAGGGAACTACGGCAAAGCCTACAGTCTCGTGTCACCCGAAGACACCAAAGCCCTTTGGAGGATAAAAAAGCTAAAGGAGCAAAACGCAAAGGCTTAGGATGGAGCTTCAGGAGAAGGCAAAGGGCGTAAAGCTCTTACTGCTTGATGTGGACGGCGTGCTCACCGACGGCAGGCTGTATTACACTTCTCAGGGGGAAGAGGTGAAGGTCTTCCACGTGAGAGACGGACTTGGCTTGAAGCTGGCGCAGAGGGCGGGCATGCGCGTGGGTGTGATATCGGGTAGAAACAGCGTGGCACTTCTCAACCGCCTGCGGGAGTTGGGCATAGAGGAGGTGCACTTAGGCCACCACCAAAAACTCCCTGTCTTGGAGAGTCTGCTAAGAAAACTCTCCCTTGAGCCCTTAAATGTGGCCTTTTTGGGGGACGACCTTGTGGACATTCCGGTGCTCAGGAGGGTTGGCTTTCCCATGGCGGTTGCGGACGCACCCGTGGAGGTCAGAGAGCAGGCTCTGTGTGTTACCACCGCAAAGGGCGGAGAAGGTGCAGTTAGGGAGGCGGTAGAGCTTCTCTTGAAGTTGCGCGGGCAGTGGGAGGAGCTCCTGCAAGACTACTATGCTTAAGAGCTCTCTCTTGGGCATTCTGACTGTCTTGGTGGCCTACACCCTTAAGACCTACGTGGATAGCTCTGAACCGCGGTGGAAAAAGGAGGAGATAGTCAACCTGATAGAGGGCGTAACCATCAGGTCCTACCGCAAAAACGGTCTTGAGTGGACCATAAAGGGGCACAGGCTTACCGCGGTAGGCAGGGACATAAGGCTGACGGAGGGAGAACTCTTTTCCAAGGACGGCATCGTAAGGGCAAAGGAAGTATACTTAGACAGGGCTACCGGTAAAGGGGAGCTGGTGGGCGATGTGGTGCTTCTCTCAGAAGGTCTGAGGGTGGAAAGCCAGCATGTGCTGATGGACTTGGGAAAGGGGGAGTTTACTGGGCATCAAGGGGTGCAGGCCTTTGAAAAGGGCAACAGACTGCAGGGAGAGAGCTTCCACCTCCAGCTGAGACCTCTTAAGATTATAATCAGTAAGGCGAAGGTGCACATAGAATGAAGGGAGCACTGCTTTTGCTACTTCTGTTTTCTCGCGTCTGGTCCCAGCCCATCGTGGGTGAGGCGGACAGCCTGACCTACGAGAAGAACAAGATAATCTACATGGGCAATGTGAGAATCAGCAGGGGCAACGCCGTGCTTACCGCCAACAAGGTAACCATACACTTGGACGAGAACAAAAAGGCAAAGCTGGCGGAGGCAGAGGGAAACGTAAGGTATGTGGAAGGCAACCGAAGGGGCTCTGCGGACAAGATGGTCTACAACATAAGGGAAGAGACGATAACACTCATAGGCAGGGCAAAGGTGGAAGACGGGCCCAACTTCGTGGAAGGAGAGGAGATAGTCTACTACAGGAAGGAAAACAGAGCACTGGCGGTGGGCAGGGGCTCTAAGGTGAGGACCTTCTACGTGGAGGAAGAGGATGAAAAAAACAGAGCTAGCAGAAAGCCTTAGAAAGGAGTTCAAGCTGAGCAGGCAAGAGGCTAAGGCTTTTGTGGAGCAGTTCTTTGAGGAAGTCCTCCAGGTGGTGGTGGAGGAGGGAAGACTGGAGCTTCGGGGCTTTGGTGTCTTTAGACTAAGAAAGTTAAGTGGCAGGTTTATAAAAAACCCAAGAACGGGCCTAGAGGTGTTCGTAGAGGAAAGACACAGCATAGGCTTCAAGGCTTCCAGCACCTTTAGTAAAAATGGAAAGGTTTGACGTGCTCGTGGTGGGGGGTGGTCCTGCGGGCGCTACCTGCGCCTACGAGCTTTCAGGCGGAGGTCTTAGGGTCCTTCTTGTGGACATAAAGAGAAGAATAGGCACTCCCGTGCAGTGTGCGGAGTTCGTGCCCGTCCAGCTGGCTCACCAGTTCAAAGCCTTCTTCCCGCAGGAGGCGGTAGTGCAGAGGGTGAAAAACATGCTCCACTTCACGCCCTGGGGACAGACAGTGTCCATGTGGTCTGAGGGCTACATGTTGGACAGGGAGGTCTTTGACTACCACATAGCGGAGCTATCACGCCAGAGAGGGGCGAAAGTTCTTCTCAGGACACGCTTTTTAGGCTTTGAAGGGGACATAGTGTGGCTTGAGCGTTTAGACAGGAGGGAGACCTTTCCCGTGAAGGTGGACTTGGTGGTAGGTGCGGACGGCCCGCGCTCAAGGGTGGCAAGGCTCACCGGCAAGGGCACAGAGAACTTCCTGACCACCGCACAGGTCACCCTGCCCTTGGTAGAAAGGCTTGAAGACCTGCTTGTGTACTTCAGGGAATACATACCCGGGGGCTACGGCTGGCTATTTCCGAAGGGTCAAGTGGCCAACGTGGGGGTAGGCGTGGACCCCTACTTCTCGGTAAACGTCGTGGAAAGCCTGAAAAGGTTGGTGGGAGAGCTCGTGGCAGAGGGGCTCGTAGAAAACAAGGTGCTAAAGAGGACGGGGGGCTGGATACCGGCGGAGGGGCTTCTGAAGCTCGTAAGAGGCAGGGTGGTGTTGGTGGGTGATGCGGGGGGTTTTTGCCACCCTATAACAGGCGGAGGCATAGCCAACGCGGTCCTCTCCGGTCACATGGCGGGGCGGGCCATTCTGGAGGGCAGGCCTCAAGACCTTGAAGAGGAGGCCCAGGACCTGTTCGGAGACAGCCTACGGCGGGCGGCGGAGAAGAGGAAAAAGTACATGAAAAGGTGGGACAACCTGCGGGAGATAATTCCCAAAACCTGGATAGCCTTTGAAGAGTACTGGCGCACGGACTGAGGTTTAGATAGTATTTGCCATAAGTTTAAAACCTTTGAGTGGATAGGGAGGCTTTTAGATGGTTGAGAAGTTTGTACTGGGCACTGCGAACTTCGGTATGGAGTATGGTATATCCTGTGGTAGAAAACTAAAAAAAGAAGAGGTTTTTGAAATACTGGACAGAGCTCTCTACGAAGGCATATGGGGAGTAGATACGGCCGTAGCTTATGGCGAAGCTCATAGCGTACTTGGTGAATACATAAGACAAAGACGCAGAAGTCTCAGAATAATAACTAAACTACCAGCAGGAGATTACACAACCTACGAAGACGTATATAGCAAAGTTTTGCAAAGTCTTGAGATTTTAGGACTTGAAAAAGTCAACATTCTCATGCTCCACTCATTCCAAACATTCTTAAAACACAAGGATATTGTGATTGGTTCTCTAAAAAGCCTAAGAAAAGAAGGTATCATAGAAGACTACGGTATCTCTGTTTACCATACCCAAGAAGTGTTTGAATTTTACAAAGCCTGTAAAGAGCCTTTCGCAATAGAATTCCCTCTGAATGTCTTTGACAGAAGGTTTGTGCCTTATCTTCAAAGCTGGAAAAGCGAAGGCCTTATGTTGTTTGCGCGCTCTATTTTTCTACAGGGTCTTTTCTTTCTTCCGGAAGACAAGCTCAAAGGAGTTTTTGAGAGAGCAAAGGATAAAATACTAAGCTTGAGAGAGCTCCCTAAGAGACTTGGTATGGACTTAGCATGCCTTTGTTTAAACTTCGTAACCAGTTTTAAGGAACTTGACGGATTTGTGGTAGGGGTAGACAATGTGGAACAGCTTGTCCGCAATGTTGATTGTCTTAGGATGAGTGTTTCTTTAGACAATCAACTCAAGGAGTTTGAAACAGAAGACGAAGAAATAATCCTACCATACATGTGGAGGTTTTGACTTGAAATAAAAAAGAATTTTAGGGAGGCACGGATGCTGAAAATAGGAGAGCGCATATTTATTAGACTCTTATCAGAGGATGACGTCACGGAAGAATACTTAAGTTGGCTTAGAGATGTTGAAGTTGTGAAATTCTTAGAGTCAAGATGGAGAACTTACACATTGGAAGACCTAAGACAATATGTTAGAAACATAAACAATAGTCCCTATGACTACGTATTTGGTATATTCATTTCAAGCACAGGTAAGCATATCGGAAACGTAAAGATAGGCGGTATAAACTTTATACATAGGTTCGGAGACATAGGCTTACTGATAGGAGATAAAAGCTACTGGGGTAAAGGATATGGAACTGAAGCGATAAAGCTGGCCACTCAGTATGCCTTTGAGGACCTAAATCTGCGATGTCTTACTGCAGGAATGTATTCTAACAATGTAGGTTCCTACAAAGCATTCTTGAAAGCGGGTTATGAACAGGTAGGCGTATACAAGAAAAAGGCACTCTTCAATGGTAGCTATGTTGATGTGATAATCATGCAAAAGCTCAGAGAAGATTAAATTACTCGGGAGGCTTAAAAATGGTAGCATTGGTAATACAGGCAAGAAACGGCTCGACGCGCTTTCCGAACAAAGTAGTCTCAAAACTCTTGGACAGGTTGGAGATTGAGTGGGTTCTTCAAAGGGCAAGGCGCGCGAGGGCTGACGGGTATGTGTTGGCAACCTCCACGCTACCCGAGGACGACATCTTGGAAGAAATCGCAAAAAGACATGGATACGACGTGGTAAGAGGGAGTAGCAGCGACGTCCTTAGCAGGTATGCCCTCGTGGCGGAGCAGTTCAAAGAGGGTCTGATAGTGAGAGTGACGGGGGACTGTCCTCTCATAGACCCGGAGTTGATAGACTTGGCCGTGAAAAAGGCGGTTGAAGAAGACAGCGACTATCTCACCTTGAGCGGTGTCATTGACGGGTTTGACGTGGAGGTGGTCAAGAGCCATTGGATACTAAGGGCGAACGAAAAGGCCAAGCTACCCTCAGAGCGCGAGCACGTAACTCCGTACATAAGCAAGTCAAAAAGGGCGAAAAAGGTCTTTCTCAAGGTGGGGGAAGAGGACCTCTCCCACATACACCTGAGCCTTGACTACCCGGAGGACTTGGTGGTAATAGAGAAGGTCATAAGAGCTCTCGGGTGCAGGGAGGACTTTACCTACTGGGATGTGGTGAGGCTGATAAAGGAAAACCCGGAGGTGCTAAAGAGGGAAAAGGAGGTCCTCGTGGGCGAGGGCTACCGTCTGTCTCTGACCAAGGACAGGGAGTTTGTAAGGAGTCTAAAGGGAGAGCCTCTCCGGCTGGAAGAGAGTCTAAAGCACTTTGAAAGGGTCAAAAGGCTTATTCCCAACTGTTCTCAAACCTTTAGCAAGTCTTACCTCCAGTTCTCCGTCGGTGCCTCTCCTCTCTTCGTGAAGGAGGGGAAGGGATGCAGACTAATTGACTTGGACGGGAACGCATACATAGACTACACCATGGGTCTTGGGGCTTGCGTGCTTGGCTACGCCTTCGAGCCTGTGTTAGAGAGAGTAATGGAGGGGATGGAAAAGGGGACGGTCTTTAGTCTACCCAGCTACCTTGAGGCAAGGCTGGCGGAGCTCCTCACGGAGGTTATACCCTCCGCGCAGATGGTCAGGTTTGGCAAGAACGGCTCGGACGCCACCTCCGCTGCGGTAAGGCTTGCGAGGGCGTACACTGGCAGGGACTACGTAGTCTCCTGCGGATACCACGGCTGGCAGGACTGGTACATAGGGACTACCACGAGAAGCAAGGGCGTGCCACAGGCGGTCAAAGAGCTCACCCTCACCTTTGAGTACAACGACCTGCAAAGCCTCAAAAGGCTTTTTGAAGAGTATCCGAACAGGATAGCCTGCGTAATAATGGAGCCCGTAGGCCTGGAAGAGCCCAGAGAAGGATTTTTGCAGGAGGTGAGAAGGCTCACGCAGAGGGAGGGAGCTCTGCTCATATTTGACGAGGTGGTTACGGGCTTTAGGTTTTCCTTGGGCGGGGCCCAGGAGTACTTCGGGGTGTTGCCGGACCTTGCCTGCTTTGGAAAGGCCATGGGCAACGGCTTACCCATATCCGCAGTGGTAGGAAAAAGAGAGCTCATGGAGCTCTTTGAGGAGGTCTTCTTCTCCTTTACCTTCGGAGGTGAGACCGCAAGCATCCTAAGTGCGATAGCCACAATAGAATACATGCGTGAGCACAGGGTGATAGACCACATATGGAAGCAGGGCAAAAAGCTGAAGGAGGGCATTGAAGAGCTCATTCAGGACAAGGAGATGGAGGACATAGCTTTTGTGAAGGGCTATCCTGTGAGGTTTGTCCTGGACTTTTTCGGAGAGGAGAGCCTAAAACTCAAAACGCTCTTCCAGCAGGAGTGTGCAAAAAGAGGTCTGATTTTTACCGGCGCGCACAACATGGCGCTTCCCCACGACGACGAAGTAGTTCAGAAGACCCTTGAGGTTTACGACCAAGTGTTGGACATAGTGAAGTTCGCCGTGGAATACAGCATGGTGGACGAGCTCTTAGAAGGAAGGGTTCTTGAGCCCGTCTTTAGAAAGATGTAGCTGAACTTTTGCCGTATAATACAGACTTTATGCAACTTTACGACCTCTACAGAGGTAAGGACTACCAGATTGTCCCAACTCTGGAGAGGATAGAAAGGGCGGTGGAGTATCTGTCCCTTAAGCCCTCTTACCCTTCCCTGCAGGTGGGCGGGACCAACGGCAAGGGTTCTACCTGCGCCTTTTTACAGAGCATACTGCGACACCACCACTACAAGGTAGGCTGGTTCGTGTCTCCTCACCTTTTTGAAGAGCGCGAAAGGTGGAGGATAAACGGCGAGAAAATCCCCCAAGAGAGGCTCAGCCATTTGGTGCGGGAGCTCAGGGAGGTCTTTGAAAAGTTTGAGCTTACCTACTTTGAGGCCTGCACGCTCATAGCCCTTAAGTACTTCCAAGAGGAGGGGGTGGACGTGGCAGTCTTTGAGGTGGGTATGGGGGGTAGGTGGGACGCCACTCGCGTGTGTCAGCCAGAGGTGTGCATAATTACCAACGTGCAGAGAGACCACACCAAGTGGCTGGGCAGGGACTGCGAAAGCAGGGCGGTGGAGAAGCTGGGCATATACAGAAGAGGAAAACCCCTCGTGCTTGGTAGCATGAGATACCCCCTCTATCCCAAGGCCCTGGAGCTCTGCGAGGAAGGAGACCTACACGTAGCAGGCATAGACTTTTTCACCTCCGGGAGAGTCAACGGGCTCAGCACCTACATAGACCTTTACCAAGACGACGAGCTGAGAGTAGAAAACCTCCAGCTGGGCCTTTGGGGAAGACATCAGGTAGAAAACGCAAGCTTAGCCATAAAGGGTGCCAGCCTGCTCATAAAGTTGCAGGAGGAGAGCTTAAGAAGAGCTCTCAAAAGCACGCGCTGGGAAGGTAGAATGGAGATAGTCCGGGAAAGGCCTCTTCTGCTTTTAGACGGTGCCCACAACCCCGACGGCGTCGCCCGGGCGGTAAAGGAGATAAAAAAGCACATAGGCAACCTCACGCCCGTCTTTACTGCCCTGAAGGAGAAGGAGTGGGAACTCTCCCTGCTCTACCTGCGGGAGCTCTCGGACAGAATCTACGTGGTTGGAATAAAACACCACCGAGGAGAGAGCGTGGAGCACCTTCGCAGAAAGGCGGAAGAGGTAGGCTTCAGAGAGGTGCACCTTTTGGAGGACTCCAGTCAGGTGTTGGAGCTGGAGGAGGATGTGGTAGTCCTCGGCTCTCTTTACTTGGTTGGCGAGATAAAGGGACTTCTGGGAAGACCCCATGAGGGTTAGGTTTGTGGGGAGCTTTTTCAGGGACTTTCCCAAGGGTAAGGAAAGGCACGCAGTCTTTATAGGCAGGTCCAACGTGGGAAAGTCCTCTCTCATAAACATGATAGTGGGCAGGGCAGTGGCGAGGGTGAGCAAGGAGCCGGGCAGGACCCGGGCGGTTAACTTCTTCCTCCTTGAGGAGCACCAGACCTACTTGGTGGACCTGCCCGGATACGGTTTTGCCAAAGTCTCCAAGGCGGAGCGGGAGGGCTGGAAGGCTCTCACAGAGGACTACTTCAACTCCTGTAGAGAGAGCATAAAAGTGGTATTTTTGCTGGTGGACAGCCTTACCGGACCTACCGAGCTTGACCTGCAGGCAATTGAGTGGCTCAGGAGTCTAGAGCTCCCTTACGTGCTTGTCCTCACCAAGTGCGACAGAGCAACTCAGAAGGAGATATACCTCTCGACTCACAAGGTGCTGGAGTTGACCACCTCTGAGGTAATACTCACCTCTTGCAAGGAGGGGAGGGGCAAGAGGGAAGTGCTCAAATACGTGTTAAGCTAAGGGATGATGATAATAAGCTTTGAAGGTATAGACGGCTCAGGAAAGAGCACTCAGGCAAGAAGGCTACACCGACACTTGGAAGGTCTGGGCTACAAGGTCTCTCTCTACAGGGAACCAGGGGGGACGCCACTGGCAGAGAAAATAAGAGAGCTCGTGCTCAACCTTGAGTTAGACCCTATTACGGAGCTCCTCCTTTTTGAGACCGCAAGGTCCAGTCTGATGTGGGAAAGGGTCCTTCCTGACCTAAAGGCGGGCAAGGTGGTGGTCTTGGACAGGTTTACCGATTCCACTATCGCCTATCAGGGCTACGGGCGTGAGATAAATCTGGGAACTGTAGACATTCTCAACCACATTGCCACAAGGGGCAGGAAGCCAGACATCACCTTCTTGCTAAACGTGCCCCTTGAAGTTGCCTTGCAGAGGATAGGAAACAGAAGAACCCGCTTTGACGAGGAGGTCTACCTGCGTCGGGTCAGGGACGCCTACATACTCATGGCCCATCAAGACAAGCATAGAATAGTCCTCCTGGACGGAACGCAGGAGGAGGAGGAGGTCTTCTCCCAAGTGCTAAACTACCTCAGAGAGAGGCTTGGGCTCGCAGTGTGAGAAACCCATCAGTGAGTCGCACGCTCCTCTTTGGCGAGGGTCTTTTTGAAACCTTAAGGTGGAAGGCCTCTGAGGAGAAGCTCCTACTGCACTACCAGAGGCTCTCCAACTCCGCCCGATGGCTCGGCATACCCTGCCCCTCCTACGAGGACTTCAGCAGAGAGATACAGAAGGCAACCTCCGGTGCTGACGGGCTGTACGTAAAGTACCTGCTCCTCTCAAGGGGAGGAGACTACCTTGCGGACGCACCTAGTGGCTATAGCACTCTCGTGGTAGTCAAACCTCTCAGGGCTCAGCCGGAGAGGGTGCGTCTTGCGGTCTCTTCTTACAGAAGACACTCCTCTGACCCCGTATGCAGGCACAAGAGCACCTCTTACCTGTTTAACCTGCTCGTCAAGAAAGAAGCCCTCAGGCTGGGCTTTTGGGATGCCCTCGTGCAAAACGAGAAGGGACACCTCTGCGAGACCGCCACCTCAAACCTTTTGCTACTTAAGGGTTCAAAGTTCTACACGCCTGCCAGAGACTCGGGCCTTCTTTGGGGTACCACCCTTGAGTTCCTGAGCAGGAGGGTGGAGGTGAGAGAGGACTACGTAAAGCTCTCCGACTTGGAGAAGTGCGACGGGCTTTTTGTGATAAACTCCCTTCTTCTGTGCGCTGCGGTGGAGGAGGTGCAGGGAACGAGCCTAAGACTTGACCTGCAGGCACTTAAGGCGCTACTGCATACCCTAAAAGCCTGCCTATACTCTCCGCCAGAAGAAGGTCTTCAGGGTAGGTGATTTTTATGTTGCTTGGCTCGCCTTCCACCACCGCCACCTTGTAGCCGTACCTTTCCAAGAGCTGGGCATCGTCCGTGGCCAAAAAGCCCTCCTGCCGAGCTCTGAAGTGACACTCAAGGAGCACGCTTTTTCTGAAAGCCTGAGGCGTTTGGGAAAGCCACAGACCTCTTCTGTCTACGGTCTCCACCACCATGCCCTCCGCCACCCTTTTGACCGTGTCCCTGACGGGCACCGCACACACCTTTCCCTCGTAGGTCCCCAGCTCCGCCACCTTGAGAAAGAGCTCTGTGCTGGCAAAGGGTCTGGCGCAGTCGTGCACCACCACCACCTCACCCTGCGCCTCCAGCAGGGCGTTAAAGACCGAGTCCTGCCTCTCCTTACCTCCGGGCACCTTCTTTACCTGCTGGGGAAGGCCAATCCTGCCCACCTCCTCGGGAGGCAAGACCAGCAGAGTTTCTTCAAAGACCCCCAAGAGCCTCTCCAAGGTGTGCATGAAAAGGGGTTTGCCCAGGAGTCTCTCAAACTGCTTTCTCCTTCCAAAGCGCCTGCCCTCTCCCGCGGAGAGAAGTATGAGACTTATCATTCCTCCTTGAGCCTTTCTATCCTCTCCCGCACGTCTTCCTTGAGCTCCTCCAAGATTGGGTTCTCCGAGGAGAACACATATTCACCTTCCCTGTCCAGCACCAGACCCAAAAGGTAGAAGCCCCTTACTTGGTTCTCCAAGGTCTCTCTCGTTATCCTGTCTAGGGCTCTCTTTACGCTCTCCGGGTCAGAGAAGTCCACCTTCAGGTCCACGAGCTCAAAGTCCTCCACGTCTATCTGGTTGGCGGGCATGTTTTCTCTCTGCACATGGACGGGAGAATACACGCAGTAGAGGTTAAACTCGCCTTCCTTTGCTCTGTCTTTTAGACTTTCAAAGAGCCTCTCTATGTATGCTCTTACCTCGTGTCTTACGCTCATAAAAACATTTTAGCTCAGGTCAAAGAGGACCATCTTTATCTCCGTGTAGTCCTCTACTGCGTACTTGGGTCCTTCCCGCCCTATGCCGGAGAACTTCACGCCACCGTAGGGCATGTGGTCCGCCCTGAAGGTGGGACCTTCGTTTATGAGCACGCTACCCGCCTTTATCTTTTTTATGCACTCCCAAGCCACCTGTAGGTCTCGGGTAAAGACGCCCACCTGCAGTCCGTACTCCGAGTCGTTGACCATGTTTATGGCCTCTTCCAGCTCCCTGTAGGGGTTTACCACCACCACCGGGGCAAAGGCCTCCTCGCGGAAGAGTCTCGCATGGGGTGGGACTAAGGACACGAGTGTAGGAGTCAGCAAGGCGCTCTCCGCCTGCCGTGGGACCTCTCCTGCCACCAGCTTTGCCCCTTCGTGCAGGGCTTCCTCTATCCACTCCTGAACCCTCCGGACTTCGGAGGCGCCAATCATGGGTCCCACGTCCGTGCTCTCCTCCATGGGGTCTCCCACCTTAAGGCTTGATAGTGCACTCTTTAGCTCTTGGAGGAAGGTCTGGAAGAGCTCCTCGTGGACGAAGACCCTCTGCACCGATATGCACACCTGCCCCGCTATGGCGTA
>JANXBA010000042.1 GCA_025062075.1 Aquificaceae bacterium | reverse complement strand
ATCGCTATCCTAAGGAGCTTTCTTGAAATGTCAACTCCGTAGCTTATGCCTAGGGCTTTGGCAAAACGTCCGCTACCCACACCAACCTCTAACAGCCTTCCAGAAGGTGGCTCCAAACTTTTAAGACAGTCAACTTCAGCTTCAAAGATGGACCTTCCCAAAGGCTCGTTGTACCAGCGGTCATACTTCTCTGCATACAGGTCAAAAACTTGCATGTGTTAAACTATACTCCATGCTCTGGAAAAGCTCTGCGGTGCAAATATCAAAGCTCGTAAAAAAAAAGGGAAGTAAAACCTCAGTGTTGTGTCCAATAAAAGCTTCACTATCCTCCAATACACCCACACACCCCCACCCTCCACCTATACCCTAACTCATTACCATAACATCTAACTCACCAACATACCCACACTACCACTTAAAAACATACCATAACCATTAGCCTCCCTCCACTTCTTCTTGCCTCCCCTGATTGCTCTTACCACTTCATCCCTTGCCCTGTTACCAGTAATCACAGCGTCCCCTCCATCCTTTATAACTGGCTTTATTTTCCTCTCCGCTAAATGCCTGAATATCTTATGTGTATCGTAGCCTGTGTCCGCTATAACTTCTTTGACCTTACGACCTTCAGCTTCAGCCTTCCTTATAGAGTTCTCCACAAGCTTTATAGCACACTGGCTGTCATGTGTCCTGTTGTATGTTACTTTCATATCAAGCACCTTGCCACTGTTTATGTCAAGTGCAACGTGAACCTTTATCCAACCTTTCCTTCTTTTCTTGCCGTACTTTTTGTTGAGCCATTCTCCTCTGTTTGTTAGCTTTATGCCTGTGGAGTCAAGAACTATGACAAAGTCTTATGGTAGGTCTTTTAGGTTATCTGGCAGGTTGTCAAAGTGGAACTCTTCTCTTGTGTGTCTGTAGTGGATGTTTCTGAAGTTTGGCACGTTAGTAGATATACCCATTTGTCTGAAGAGGGCTCTTACAAAGCCTTCTGTTTGTCTGTATGGTAGTCTGAGGGCATATTTGAGAAAGAGAATGAATATGATTAGTCCTCTTGGATACTTGAAGGGTCTTCCTGGCTTTTTTGTTTGTTTGTTTTGTGCTTGGGTATCAAATATTTCTGGGTCAATGAGTATTCTTCCTCTTCTTACCAGTTCTTCGTTATAATTCTTCCAATCTCTCTTCATGGGGTAATGTTATCTCACAAACTTAATATTAGACACAGCATCAAGTAGCCAAGAGCCCTAATCCTGTTAGTACTCTTTTTCAAATACGCCCTCAGACTACCATGCGGACAAACAGACAGCTCTGCAAGAACTCTCTTCAGAGAAGTGGGCATATCTAGTGACCTGCTAAACTTCAGAACCATACACTATAGACGTAACCAACTGGCAAGTGTAAGGACTGGAAAGCGTGTAAGGTATGAGGCTTTCTTTCTGCTTTAGGGTTTGGCTAGAAGACTTCTACCTGTGATATCTTTGGCCTCACGATAAACCAGCCCCATGGAGGGCTTTCTACGACAGGCTTAAGGTCTGAATTTTTTACCCGACGTATGTATGGGTTATTATAGTTATAAAGCCATGTGGGTGCTGGTGGTTTTCCTCACCTCCCTGCTGTGGGCAGGGGAGGTCAAGGTGCTCTACCAAGATGGAAGGGTAGGGGTAGTGCAAGAGGAGAGCCTCTTCAGGCTCAAGTCGTCGGTGGTGTACGAGGAGAAGCCAAAACCTCTGCGACCTCTTGACCCTGTGGTGCTGGGCTCTTCCCTGGTTACCCATGTGAGGGGCAACTCTTCCTACAGTCTACCGCTCCAGCCGGGGCAGAGCATCACCTACTGGGCTCTAAACACGAACTTTAACTTCTTCGGGCCCTGCACCCAGTCGGGGAGAACCCTGCAGTGCTCCGTCGGCATCCTTACCCTCAACCTTGCCTCCGCCAACGGCAGGGTTATTCTGAGCTCTGCCACTCACCCCCTTGTTTTACCTCCTAATTCCTACTGGCTCGGCACGGGGGCAAGACTATCTGGCAGGACGGGGGCGGGCGTGGTGACAGTGGTGGTAGACACAGGCATAGACCTGTGCCATCCAGAGTTTGAGGACAGAATTATTCTTTTCTACGATGCTACCACGAACACGGAGATGGACCAGAACGCCATAAGGCAGGCAAGACAGAGGGGAGACTGCGACAGAGACTTTGGAGGGCACGGCACGGCGGTAGCAGGAATCTTGGCAGGTAAGAACGTGGGAGTGGCTCCAGGGGCGCAGCTGGTGGTCATAAGGGTGGTGGATACCAACGGCAACATCACAGACGCCAGCGTGATGAGAACCTTAGAGTACCTCAGGCAAAAAAGACAAGCCTTGGGAAGACCCATGGTGGTGAACCTCTCTCTGGGCAACAACTTAGGTCCTGGGGACGGCACCTCCATGCTGGAGCTGTCTATAGACCAGAGCGTGGGTGCAGGCCTTATAGTAGTAGCGGCCAACGGCAACGAGGGGCACCTTCCCGTAAGGGCGGTTATAGAAGGCAGAAACGCCGCACAGGTGCCGGTGAACCTCACCGCAGGCGTGCCCTTTGAAGTCTGGTACGGCGGGGGCTCTACCTACAGGGTGGAGCTCTGCGACAGCTCGGAGAGATGCGCAGTGTCCACGCCTGGGTCCTTCTCCTCCAATCTACCCTGCGTGCAAAGAGTAACCCACAGGCACTATCCGCCCAACGGTAAGAACTTTGCAAGCTTTGAACACACCTGCTCCGGCACATACACCCTGAGGCTCTCCCTTGCGTCAGGTTCCCCCTCAAGGGTAGACCTCTTTGGGGGCTTTCAGGGCAACTCCTTTAGAGCCTTTACTCTGCAGGATGGTAGGGGCGGTTACCTGCATACGGTGGGCACACCTGCCAGCGGCAGACGGGTGATAAGCGTGGGCGCCTTTAGTTCCTTTGCGCGAAGCCCTAATGACTCAGCTTTTAGCACTCTAGGAGACATAGCCTTCTTCTCCTCCCGCGGTCCTACTGTGGACGGTAGGGTAAAACCAGACATATCCGCCGGAGGTTTTGTGGTCTACACCGCCTTGGAAAACGGAGCCTACGGATACATGCCTGGGACGTCCTTCTCCGCTCCGGTGGTGGCCGGGCTGGTAGCCCTGATGCTGGAGAGCAACCCTAACCTGACCCCTGAAGCGGTGAAAGAGCTCCTTTGCAGAGGTGCCCTGAAGGACGGTGCGGTGGGCGAGACGCCAAACAACCTCTTCGGCTGTGGCAAGGCCTACTTCCAAGAGGCAACCAGCGTCAGCACGAACCTCCCCGTGGGCGAGACGGTAGCACCTGGCAGTGGAGGGGGCGGTGGCTGTCACACTGGTGCGCAAAGCCACTGGCTTGCTTACTGCTTGTTACTCCTCATGATCCTTCTCAGAAGAGAACTCCGCAGAGTGTAAAGGGCTATGGACGTGCTCAAAGCTTACCGCCTTATACCTCTGGAAGAGGGCGAAACCTTTCTTAAAGTGCTGGCACCCAAGGGTGCGGACCCACTGCTCTTTGAAGAGCTCCGTTTCAGCACGGGTAAAGAGGTGATACCTCTCTTTTTACCAGAAGAGGAGTTTGCCCAGAGGCTCCAGGAAGCGCTGGCTCAGGAGGAGGTGCACATAGAGGGCGAGCTTGAAGAGAGCGAGACCAGAGACATACTCTACGAGCAGGAGACCAGCCCTGCGGTGAGCTTCGTAAACCAAACTCTCATAAAGGCTATAAACGCAGGGGCATCTGACGTGCACATAGAGCCCTACGAGGGTCAGGCGGTGGTCAGGGTTAGGCTTGACGGGGTCCTGCACGAGTATACGCGCGTGCCCTCTTCGCTCCACGAGCAGGTGGTCTCCCGCATAAAGGTGTTGGCAAACCTGAACGTAGCGGAGAGAAGAGTACCGCAGGACGGGAAAATCGCAGTAAAGGTAGGACCTAAACACTTGGACATACGAGTGTCTGTGGTGCCCACTCTCTTCGGCGAGAGGGTGGTGCTCAGGCTCTTGGAAAAAGGGGGAAAACTGCTGAGACTGGAGGACTTGGGCCTGTGGGAAGAAGACCTTGCAAAGCTCAGAAGAGTCTCCAAAAGGCCCTACGGCATCCTGCTGGCGACTGGTCCCACTGGCGCAGGCAAAAGCACCACCCTCTATGCAGTCATCTTAGAGCTCAAAAGCCCCACCAAAAACATCATAACCATAGAAGACCCGCCAGAGTACCAGATAGAAGGGGTAAGCCAGATACAGGTAAACCCCAAGGTGGGGCTTGGCTTCGCCGCAGGCCTTCGGGCCATCCTAAGGCAGGACCCTGACGTCATAATGGTCGGGGAGATAAGGGACGCGGAGACTGCGGAGATAGCGGTTCAGTCTGCGTTGACAGGCCACTTGGTGCTTTCAACTCTGCATACTAACGACGCACCTTCTGCCGTAACCCGGCTCTTTGACCTGGGCGTAGAGCCCTTTCTGATAGCTTCTGCGGTAGAGGGCATAGTGGCCCAGAGGCTGGTGAGAAAGATTTGCCCCCACTGCAAGGAGGCCTACAAGCCCACGCAGGAAGAGCTCTCCGAGCTGGGACTGTCTGGAGACTACACCTTCTACAGGGGCAAGGGGTGCGAGCAGTGCATGGGGACGGGTTACCGGGGAAGGACAGGCATATACGAGGTGCTGGAGGTGGGAGAGGAGTTCAAAAAGGCCATACTCAGGACTCAGGATGCGGTGGAGCTCAGAAACTTCGCCCGTAGCCTCGGCTTTAAAAGCATGTTGGAGGACGGCGTCAGAAAAGTTCTTGCCGGGATTACCACCTCCGAAGAGGTTCTGAGGGCGGTGAAGACGGAGGGCTGAGCGTGCTCAGGAAGGTGGTGACCGCAACCGAAGGCGAAAAGAGCTTTAGCGTAGAGTACAGTCCCCTGTCCCGTGAGTGGAAGCCAACCTCCAAAAAGGGCAAAACCCTCTGCGTGGTTCCCTCGGACAGGTGTCTGGTAAAGCTTGAAACCCTCAGGGGGGACAGAAAAACGCTCTTGGAGAGGCTAAAGACCTACGCCCAGGAGAGGTTTCCCGACAGCAGGCATCAGTTAAAGGTCTTCCAAGACAGGGTTTACTTGGCCCTGTACAGGGGCTCGGAGGGGTGCGAAAGCTCAGAGCTTGAGCCCTTTGCACTGGCGAGGCTCTACAGCCTGCACGCGGAGGAAGGTCTGGTCATAGACTGGGGCAGGAGAAAGACAGTCTTCGTACGGGTCAAAGATGGGCTCTTTGAGTCCTTTCGCGTCGTGCTGAGAGGAGGAGACTACGTAAGCCAAAGGCTTGCTCAGAGCAGGGGCGTGGAGCCGGAAGAGGCGGAGAGGCTCAAAAGGTCGGAGGGCATGAACCTACGGGAGGTGCGTGAGGCGGTAGAGGAGATTTTAGAGCTCTCTGGATACGAGCTCAAAGAGAGGGTGCTACTTACGGGCGGAGGTTCAAGGCTGGTGGGGCTTGAGAGCCTGTTTGACCAGAGGGTGGAGCTCCTACACTGCGAGCCTGAACAGGCGGTGTGCTTGGGCGCTTGCCTGAGAGAGGTCCTGAAAAACCCCTACCCGGACTTCCAAAGCGATGAGCTTACGCCCGCCCAGATGAGGAGACTCGCCTACGCAGGAGGAGCTCTTGGTCTTGCCTCTGCACTAAGCCTGTTTTACATGCAAGAGCTCTACTCGGTGGAAGAGCTCAGGGAGGTCCAGAGGGCGGAGTTTAAAAAGCTCTTTCCCAAAGAGCCCGTGGTCTCCCTCCACCAGCAGGTCAAGTCAAAGGTCTCCGCCGGCGAAAGCTACAAGGTCACACGCCTTTTCCTGCAGGCTCAGGAGAGCCTAAAGCCCGGCATGAAGCTCTACAGCTTTGAGTACGCGGAGGGCAGGCTCACCGTAAAGGGTGAGGCGGACAGAAGCCTTTTGCAAGACCTGAAGCTCCACTCCACCAAGGAGACCCCGACTGGCAGGGTAGAGTTTGAGCTGAGAGTGCCATGAGCGAAAGTAGCCTGAAGTTAGCACTTTTTGTGATAACCCTTGCACTGCTTTTCCTTCTTCTTGAGCGCTACTACCGCCTGCGGGCGGACTACTACCAGGAGTACCTAAGGTACAAGGAAGTCCTTCTCCTTCTGAAAAACTACCAAACCCGTCAGAAGGTGCCCCTTGAGGAGAACTTCCTCCGGCAGGAGCTCTCCAAGGTGGGGGCGGACTTCGTGTCCTTCCAGCAGGTGGACGTAGGCTACGAGCTAAAGGCGAGAAACCTCAGGGGCGAGCAGATTCCTGCGCTCCTGCACTCCTTGGAGAGCTCCGGTGCAGAAATCCTCAAGCTCAGGCTGGTGGACAACACAGGTCAGGGCCTCTACGAGCTCCAGATGACCCTAAGATGACCGTAGTTTTGGCCTTAGCCCTGTTTCTGAGCGCCAGCGTGCTGACGCTTGACCTTTACCTCACCGTCAGGAGCACCCAGATGGTCCTTGGGCAGGTTTACGCAAGAGTGCAGGCTCTTTACGTCTTCAGGTCCGCCCTCCCCCTTGCCCTTGCCCTGATTAGGGCGGACGACCCTTCGGTGGACCACTTGGGAGAGCGGTGGGCCTACCCGATTAGCTTCAAGACGGAGAAGGGAGAGCTCACCATCACCCTCTACGATGAGGACAGGTACATAAACCTCAACACCGCAGGAGAACACAGGGAGCTCTTTGAGCACCTCTTTTCCTCCCTGAGGATTGACCGGGAGTATCTTGACAGGCTTCTTATATGGATAGGCAAGAAGGAGGGTTCTTTTGAGACGGACTTTCCCATAAAGCGGGCACCCCTTCACTCCAAGGAGGAGCTTCTTTACTTGGGCTTTAAGGAGGAAGACCTCCAGGGAAAGACCGTAGGAAC
>JANXBA010000006.1 GCA_025062075.1 Aquificaceae bacterium | reverse complement strand
GTTAACCTTGCCGATTTAAGGATAGAAGAATTTATGAAAGGAGGTGAAGTATGCACACAGTAGAGGTTATGGAGGAAATCCAAGCACAGCTTAAGGAGCTGGAGAAATCCGGCTTCAAGAAAAAGATTTTAATCACAGACTTGACGCCAAGGGATGGTCAGCAGTGCAAGCTGGCAACGAGGGTCAGAACTGATGACCTTTTGCCCCTTTGCGAAAAGCTTGACAAGGTAGGCTTTTATGCGGTTGAGGTGTGGGGCGGAGCTACCTACGACGTGTGTCTGAGATACCTAAAAGAAGACCCATGGGAAAGGCTTAGGCGCATAAAGGAGGTCATGCCCAACACCAAGCTCCAGATGCTCTTCAGAGGTCAAAACATAGTAGGCTACAGACCTAAGTCTGACAAGCTGGTTTACAAGTTCGTAGAAAGGTCCATAGCCAACGGCATAACCGTCTTCAGAGTTTTTGATGCCCTTAATGACAACAGAAACATACAGACCGCAGTAAAAGCTATAAAAGAGCTCGGTGGGGAAGCCCATGCGGAGATAAGCTACACCAGAAGCCCGGTGCACACTATAGAAAAGTGGGTAGAATACGCCCTGGAGATTGCGGAGATGGGGGCGGACTGGCTATCCTTCAAAGACGCCACTGGCATCATCATGCCCCTTGAGACCTACACCATAATAAAGAGGATAAAAGAGGCCACCGGCGGTAAACTGCCAGTGCTCCTGCACAACCACGACATGAGCGGAACCGCCATAGTGAACCACATGATGGCCATACTGGCTGGCGTGGACATGGTGGACACAGTGCTCTCCCCCTTAGCCTTTGGCTCCTCTCACCCTGCCACTGAGTCGGTGGTTGCCATGTTGGAGGGCACGCCCTTTGACACGGGCTTGGACTTGAAGAAAATAGAAGAGTGTGCGGAGATAACCAAGCAGATAAGGAAAAAGTACAAAAAATACGAGACCGAGTACGCGGGCGTCAACGCCAAGGTGCTGATACACAAAATTCCCGGCGGAATGATATCCAACATGGTAGCCCAGCTCATAGAGGCCAACGCCATAGACAAGATAGAGCAAGCCCTTGAAGAGGTGCCAAACGTGGAAAGAGACTTGGGCTATCCTCCCCTTCTTACCCCTTCCTCTCAAATCGTGGGCGTGCAGGCTGTCCTAAATGTCATATCCGGCGAAAGGTACAAGGTGATAACCAAAGAAGTGCGCGACTATGTAGAGGGCAAGTACGGAATGCCCCCAGGCCCAATCTCCAAGGAGTTGGCAGAGAAGATACTGGGAGAAGGCAGAGAGCCCGACTTTTCCACAAGGGCTGCAGACTTGGCAGACCCTGGAGACTGGGACAAGGCCTACGAGGAGACCCGCGCCCTTCTTGGAAGAGAGCCTACCGAGGAGGAGGTCCTACTCTATGCCCTGTTCCCCATGCAGGCAAAGGACTACTTTGTGGCCAGAGAAAAGGGTGAACTGACCGCAGAGCCCGTGGAGGAGCTGGCGGAAGCCACCGGCGTTAAACCCGGCACGGTGCCAGGAGCCGCACCCGTAGAGTTTGAGATAATCTACCACGGTGAGAAGTTCAAGGTAAAGGTGGAGGGCGTCAGCGCCCACGCAGAGCCCGGTAAACCGAGGAAGTACTACGTAAGAGTGGACGGCAGGCTGGAGGAAGTCCAGCTCACGCCCCAGTTAGAAGCCATACCCTCCACAGGCATATCCCAAGCGGTAGCTCAGGCGGAAGAGAAAGGCATACCAAAAGCCAGTCAACCCGGGGACGCCACCGCACCCATGCCCGGCAGAGTGGTGCGCCTGCTCGTCCAAGAAGGCCAGCCGGTGAACGAGGGCGACACGGTGGCCATCGTAGAAGCCATGAAGATGGAAAACGAGATACACGCCCCCATAACGGGAGTAGTGAAGAAGATATTCGTAAAGCCCGGGGACAACGTAACTCCCGAGGACGCCCTTCTGAGGATAGAACCAGTAAAGCCCGAGGGAGACACCTACGGGTGATATAATATAGGTATGCTGAAAGAGGGCGACCTTGCACCGGAGTTCTGTCTGGAAGGTGTAGAAGAGCACGGAGGGGAAAGAAGGTTCTGCCTCAAGGACCTTCTGACCTCACCCCTTATACTCTACTTCTACCCCAAGGACGACACGCCCGGATGCACGCAGGAGGCCTGCGACTTCAGAGACAACCTAAACGTTATAAAGAGTAAGGGCTACAGAGTAGTGGGCATAAGCCCCGACAGCTTGGAGTCTCACAAAAAGTTCAGAGAAAAGCACGGGCTGAACTTTCTGCTGCTGAGCGACCCGCACAAGGAGGTGGCAAAGGCTTACGGAGCCTACGGCAAGAAGAAGATGTACGGCAAAGAAACTGAAGGCATAGTAAGGAGCACCTTCCTTATATCAAAAGAGGGTAAGGTGCTCAAGGCTTTCTACAACGTGAAAGCAAAAGGGCATGTGGCGTCCATTCTCAGTGGACTTGACACGTGGTCTTTGCAAGCTCTATAATAATGGCTAACAAAATACGACAAAGGAGGTACGCAAAATGAAGAGGTTCTTAGCTCTCGGAGTGGCAAGCATGGCGCTTTTGGCGTTCTCCTGCCAGAAGAAACCTGCGGAGCAGCAACCAGCACAGCCCGCACAGCCTGCGCAACCAGCACAGCCTGCACAACCCGCCGGTGAGCAACAGCCCGCAGAGCAGCAACAGCAACAACCTGCCGGCGAGCAAAAGCCCGCAGAGCAACAGCAACAGCAACCTGCTGGCGAGCAGAAGAAGTAAACCTACGGGGGGGTCTTCCCCCTTTTCAAAGGGCATTTGGCATGTACGCAGTGATAGAGACTGGCGGAAAGCAGTACAGGGTAGAAAAAGGCACCAAGCTCAAGGTAGAAAAGCTGCCTCAGGAGCCTGGCACCACCCTGGAGATGGTCCCCATCTTGATAAAGAAGGAAGACGGGACCGTGGAGTTGGGCAAGGGTAAGGTGGTGGCCCAGGTGCTCTCCCACGGAAAGCACAGGAAGATAATCGTCTTCAAGTTCAGGGCAAAGAAGAACTACAAGCGCTGGAAAGGACACAGACAACCCTACACGGAGATACTCATAGAGGACATAAAGGAGGAGTAGAGTATGGCGTCCAAGGCGAGCGGAGGCTCAACAAAGAACGGAAGAGATAGTCACTCGAAGAGGTTAGGCGTAAAGAGGCACGACGGCCAGCTGGTAAAGGCGGGCAACATCATAGTAAGGCAGAGGGGCACGCGAGTTTACCCCGGTCTTAACGTGGGCATGGGCTCGGACTTTACCCTCTTTGCCCTTGTGGAAGGCGTGGTAAAGTTCGAAGAGAGAAGAAACAAAAAGGTGGTAAGCGTAATACCCCTCTAGAGCCTCAGTTTTTTGTCGCTACCCCTGTAGCCCACCAGCTCCTCTAAGGCAAGGGCAAATTCTCTGATTTCTTTCTGGGCACCCTCGTGTCTCCTCAGGCTTATAAAGTTGTCCAGGGAAATCCTCGGCACCGTCCAGTAAAACCTGGTCTTCATGAACTGGGGCAGAACTCCCCTGGCTAACTCCTTGGCTACTCCCTTCTCCGTCATAGCTCTGTAGAGCTCTCTAAGGTCCTGCATGTACCAACCAATCTTTTTCAAGAAGAGAGAGTTCCAAGGCTCTTGCACGGGCTCTTCCAAGGAGGTCTGTTTGTTGCTTTGGGCCTGTTTTCTCAGGTATGGGGGCAGGTAGAAGTCTGGCTCGTAGTCCACGTAGCGCCTGCTCACTTCGTTAAAAGAGCCAAAGCGGTGTCTGTGCCACTGGCGGGCTACGAAGAGGGGACACTCCACCACAAAGGTGTAGTAGTCCATCTGGGTGCCCAGCTCCAGACTGTCCACCAGACCCAACCAGCCGGAAGAGGTCTCTAACTTTTCTTTTACGTAGCTATGGTCAGTGGAGTAGTCTTCTGGTTCTTCTGAGAGAAGCAGAGCGGCGGTGGCAGGTAGCTGTCTGCGAAGGGCTCTCTTCAGCTCAGGAGGTAGTAGCTCATGGGCGTTTATGTAGTTCCTTAAGTTGAGCCACAGATAACCCTCCGCATAGTAAACCTGCACTGCAGGACTAGGAAG
>JANXBA010000048.1 GCA_025062075.1 Aquificaceae bacterium | reverse complement strand
TATAAGGTAGCTCATAAAGTTGGACTTCTGGACGGGTGCGTCTCTCTGAATCCTTGCAGGTGGTATTTCACAGTCTGTGGGTGGCACAGGTGCCTTGTAGGGGTCTCTTGGTGGCAGTTTCATATCCTCGGGCGTCATGTTTACGTAGCCCTTTGCGTGGGTAACAAAAAAGCCTTCGGTACAAACCGCCACGGGTATGTAGACGTCGACCTTCTCTGATATTACAAAGCCTGCGAGCGTAAAGTCAAACACATCCTGTTGATTCTCCGCATGTAGGACAACCATACCGCAGTTGAGGAGGTAGGATATTTCTACATTATCAGGCTGTATGGAAAGGGGTGCGTTTACGACCCTAGTGAGAACCCCCAAAACCGCCGGTATTCTGTGCCCTGGCCAAGAAGCAATAGCTTCAAGACCTCTGAGAAGTCCAGGTCCTGAGGTGGCAGAAAAAGCTCTTGCACCGCCCCTTACCGCCCCCGCTATGGCGGACATGGCACCGTATTCTTCCTCCGCCCTGTAGTAGTCCTTTAGGTATCCCTGAGCCCATATATCTCCCACAAGGTGCATAACCTCAGACTGGGGCGTTATGGGATAAGCTATGGCTATATCTACATTGGCGCGCTTGACAGCTTCCGCCATTGCTTGGGCACCGGTAATAAACTTTCTCTCTCTCGGTGCCTCTAAAAGAAGATAGTCCGCATCTACAACTTTTTGTTCTGGCATAGTACTACCTCCGCTATTTTTATTCACTTTCTGTTACATGTTCTCCCCTTCTGGGGATAAGAAGGTAAGAATACTCACCATAATCAAGCACTGAAAGGGTTTGATATTCTTCCTTTGGCAAGGATGGGTTTTCCGGTGGCAGCTTTGGTTCCCACTTTATGCCAAGCTCCTCTCTGACCTGTACCAAAACGTCCCTAAACCTTCTTATCTCTTCCGCATGAACGTCTCTGAGAGAAACCATAGCATCCTCGTGCCCCATCTCCGCACAGAGGGCTATGGTAAAGCAGTTGGTCCCCGCTCTTATCATTCTAAGGGATAGGTTTGCGTAGTGACAGTGGACGCCTACAAATATACAGGCTTCTATTTTGTTGTGAAGTATAGTTAGATTTGGATGGTTGGGGTTTATTTCTGCCTCTGGGTCTATCTTTGGATACTTGGGTCTGTAGTCGGGCATGGGTATTATTCTGCAGTTGGGTATTTCCATAGCAAGCTCAAGGACTGCCTTTGCCTTTTCCATTGCGCTTGCGTTCCATCCCCAGAGTATTAGTGGACCTGGAAATATGGTAGGATTTCTCCTTGTAAGCATTGCCTTTGCGGCTTCACGCATGGCAACCTCTTCGTCAACTACCTTTCCATATAGGAGTGCTTTACCTGGCGGTGGTAGCTCAACGCCTTCAAAGGCTGCAGGTGTGGGTATGTAGCCAGCTGGCCCTGGTAAAACCTCCATCGGCATGCCTTACCTCCTAAGATGGGCTATCAAAAAACTAAGATGAACTTATAGACTGTCAAGGGGAAGTTGTATGACCTGCGTCATTTCTTGCTCTGCTTTTCTTCTCTTTGGAGTTGTCTTATTCTCTTCTCCCTGAGCTCTTCGTACTTGGGCCCTATCTTTTTGTAGATTTTATCCGAGAGGAAAACAACCAGAAGGAGCAAGGGCAAACCTACCACCAGCATCAGCAAAAGTAGCTTACCCAGAAAGAGCAGCAGACCGACGAGCTCCATCTACACCACCAAGTTTAAAAGCTTGTTCTTTATGTGTATCACTTTGCGGGGCTGTTTTTCTGCAAGCCACTGGCTGAGCCTTGGGTCTTTTAAGGCAATTTCCTTTACAAGCTCCTCGTCCGCATCCACAGGCACCTTGATAACCGCACGAAGCTTTCCGTTGACCTGCACCGGCAGGTCTATCTCTTGCACCTGTAGGGCCCTCTCGTCAGGGCTGGGGAAAGGATAAAAAAGAATAGGCTTTTCCTTGCCCATCTTCTGCCAGAGCTCCTCGCAAAGGTGAGGGGTCATAGGATAGAGCATGAAAAGGAGCATCTCCAGGGCCTCCTTAAGGACCTTCAGCTCTGTCTCTCCCTGAGGTTCAAAGTCCTGGAGCGCGTTAAAGAGCTCCATGATGCCCGCAATTGCGGTGTTGAAAGAAAACTCCTCCATCTGCTGAAGGTACTTTTTTAGCGTCTGATGGGCCTTTCTTCTCACCTGCGCCGGCCTACCGTCGAGGGCTTCAAAGTCCGTACTGGAGTAGGCAAAGGGCTGTAGAAGCTCCAAGTGCTTATGAGTAAAGTCCCAGAGCCTTCTGAGGAATCTGTAAGCACCCTGAAGCCCCTCCTCCGTCCACTCAAAGTCCTTCTCCACTGGGCCGGCGAACAGTATGTAGAGCCGGACGGCGTCCGCACCGTAGCGTTTTACCGCATCCTCTGGGTCCACCGTGTTGCCTTTGGACTTGGACATTTTGGCAGGCTCGCCCACTTTTGCTTCTATCTGCCTTGCGTACGCATCCCTTTCAAAACCCAGCTTACGCAGAAGTAGGCGAAAGTTGTCGCCCACAGAAAGGCCGTTTTCCCTGAGGAATTCTGAAACTTTCATAGAGCTTATAATACTATACGCATGTTAGACACAATAGCAAGCCTGCTCGGACTTGTATCCAACAACATAGGCATAGACTTGGGCACTGCCAACACGGTGGTCTACGCTCATGGCAAGGGCATAGTGCTCTACGAGCCTTCCATCGTGGCCGTAGACGTGCGCAGTGGAAAGGTGCTGGCGGTCGGGAAAGAGGCAAAAGAAATGCTGGGTAAAACCCCCGAAAACATACAGACCATAAGACCTTTGCGTGATGGGGTTATAACAGACTTTGAATCCACGAAGGTGATGCTCTCCTACTTTATCAACAGAGCCATAGGGGGTAGCATTTTCAAGCCGAAACCTCGAGTGGTCATAGGAGTTCCTTCTGGAGTGACCCAGGTAGAGAGGAGAGCGGTCATCGACGCTGCCAAGAGTGCAGGGGCGCGGGAGGTGTACCTCATAGCGGAGCCCATGGCGGCTGCCATCGGTGCTGACCTACCCATAGAAGAGCCCATAGGTAGCATGGTGGTAGACATAGGAGGAGGCACTACGGAGATAGCGGTCATATCGCTGGCAGGCATAGTTATATCCAACTCCATAAGGGTGGCGGGCGATGAGATGACCGAGTCCATCATCCAGCACGTGAAGAAAAAGTACCACCTTCTCATAGGAGAGCAGACTGCGGAGAGAGTAAAGATAGAACTGGGCAGTGCCATCTACGAAGGGGAAGAGAGGTTTATGGACATAAAGGGCAGGGACATAACGGGTTTGCCCAAGGTGGTTAGGGTAAGCAACAGAGATGTGACGGAGGCTCTGGAAGACGTAATCGCCTCCATCATAAACGCCATAAAGTCCACCTTGGAAAGGACCCCTCCAGAGTTGGCCTCTGACATAGCGGACAGAGGTATAACCTTGGCGGGAGGCGGGTCTTTGCTGAGAAATTTAGACACGAGAATTGAGCAGGAGACTAGCATAAAAACCCAATACTGCGAAGACCCTATAACTGCCGTGGCCCGTGGCGTGGGGAAGGTCCTTGACAACATAGACCTGATTCGCAAAGTTTCCATGCTATGAAAAGACATGGGTTGACCTTTTTCCTCTTGGTGCTCAGCCTTCTCCTCTACTTTGCCGACCTTTCCACACTTCCCTACCTAAACCGCTTTTACGAACTCCTCAGGCACTTAGTCCAACCCATCTTTAGGGTCAAAGGAGAACTCCAAGAGAGGACTGAGAGGGCTATAAAAACCTACGTATACCTTAAAGGGGTAAGCGAAGAGAACCAAAGGCTCAGGCGAGAATTGGAGCGGTATGCCCTCTATCAGAGTCAGCTTCGCACCTGCGAGAGCAAGTTGATGCTTCTTCAGAAGACCCTGGACTTGCCCTACCAACCGGGAGAGTACCCTGTGCTCTACGCGCAGGTGATAGCCTACGACCCGTCGGGGAACGACACCTTCTTCCTGATAAACAAGGGACAAGAAGCAGGGCTGGAGGAGGGGATGATAGTCTCTTACGGTGACTACCTGGTAGGTATATTGGACAGAGTTTATGTAGGCTCTTCCCGCGTTAGGACTGTCTACGCACGGGACTTTTCGGTAAGTGCCTCCGTGGGTGGTAAGGCTTACATATACAGGGGTGGATACCCAGAGGGCTACCTGCTTCATGTGCATGTAGAGGACGACCTGCGGGAGGGAGACGTGGTGCTTCTCAGAGTGCCAGAGAAAAACCTCCCCCAGCTGACCATAGGAGCTGTCAAAGCCACATCCCAGGAGGGGAAGAGCTTTTTTAAGAAGGTCCAGGTCAAACCCAGCGCGGACGTAAGGAGGGTCTCTTTCTGCGTGGTGATAAAGGAAAAGTTATGAGCTTTTACCTGCTTGCCTTTTTGACCGCCTACCTTCAGAGCTCTTTCCTGCTTGCCTTGTTTGGGAGTTCTCTCTTTACCCCCAACTTTCTGCTGGCTTACCTCTTTTTGCACCTGATGAAAGAACAAGGCTACGGCCTGAAGAAGACGCTGGCCTCCGGCCTTTTTCTGGACCTGCTTCAGGACACGCCGGGGCTCAACCTCTCAGGATACCTGCTTTTTACCCTCGTGCTCAACCTGCTCAAGGCGCGCGTAGAGTTTCCCACGGTTCTGTCTATGAGTCTTACCTACCTGTTTCTTACCCTTCTGGAGAGGTTGGCGGTCTTTGTAGTCTTCAGACTAAAATACTTCGTGGAATTCAAGCCCGTGTTGCTGGTCCTGAGTCTGAGCTTGGAGCTCCTATTGGTGGTTTTTCTGCTCAGAAAGAGAGGATGAACAGGAGGAGGTTTCTCTTTCTGTCCTTTTTGGGGCTTTTGGTTTACCTCGTGGTGGTGCTGAGGCTACTTTACTTGCAGGTCTTTCGTGGCAGGCACTACAAGGAGCTGGCACAGAAAAATTACGTGAGAAGAAGAATCATCTACCCTCAGCGGGGTGAGATATTAGACAGAAGGGGAGAAAAACTTGCCCACGATGTGCCAAAGTACATGCTTCTGTTAGACCACCAGAAGCTCCAAGAGGAGGAAGACCTACAGCGGGTGGTTCAGGCGCTGAGAGAGCTCTTTGGCTTAGAGCTTGACCCAGAGAGTCTAAAAAGACGCAGGAGCGTGGACCCCGTCATTCTCACAGAGCTGAGCACCCAGGAGGAGATAGACAGGTTTTACAACCACAGCTACAGGCTGCCCGGCGTCTTTATAAACACGCTACCTTCAAGGGTCTACCCTCACGGTGAGCTGTGCGCCCATGTGGTGGGCTACGTGTCCTACCCTAACGAGAGCTACCTTCAAAAGCACAAACAGAGAGTAGGTCCGCAGAGCTTGGTGGGCACTCAGGCTTTGGAGCGGAGCTTTGACGAGGACCTGCTGGGTAAGGTGGGGGCGGAGGAGGTGGTGGTGAACGCAACGGGGCGTATCGTGGGCAACTTGGGATACGTAGAACCCGAAAAGGGCAAAACTTTGGTGACCACCATAGACCTACGCATACAGCGGATAGCCTACGAGGTTTTCAGGGACTCAGGACACAAGGCCGGAGCGGTCCTCATACTTAACGCCAGGACGGGCGAGGTGCTTGCGCTCGTGAGCTACCCCTCCTTTGACCCCAACCGCCTCTCCGAACTCTGGGAGCAGTACCAGCGGGACAAGCTCAGACCGCTCTTTAACAGAGTGACCCATGCCCGGTATCCGCCGGCCTCCGTCATAAAGGCCGCCCTTGGGGTGGCCCTGCTGGAAAAGGGCGTATCTCCGACGGAGGGTGTGGTGTGTAGGGGTCGCTTCAAACTGGGCAACAGGGACTTTTTCTGCTGGCTGAGGTCTGGACACGGCTGGGTTGACCTCCGCAGGGCCATAAGAGACTCCTGCGACACCTACTTTTACCACTACGGCTACTACAGGCTGGGGCCGAGAGAGATAGAAAGAGCTCTCAGGCAGTTCTGCTACGGAGAGGAGGTGCCCTTTGAGCTACCTCTGCTACGGGGCTTTGTGCCCACGCCGGAGTGGAAAAAGAGCAAGAAAAAAGAGTCTTGGTACGGAGGAGACACGGTCAACATGTCCATAGGACAGGGCTTTATGAAGGCCACGCTCGTGGAGCAGACTTTGATGATGATGGCAATAGCCAACGATGGGGTCGTCTACAAGCCCCTGCTGGTAAAGGAAAAGAGGGACGCGCAAGGCAACGTGACCTGGAGAGCCCAAAAAAGCGTCTACAGACTGGTAGGGGCAAAGCCCGAGCACTTCGCTCTGGTGAGGGAAGCCCTCAGAGACGTGGTCAGGTCTGGCACCGCCGTGTCCGCCAACTCCCGAATAGTGGAAATCGCAGGAAAGACGGGCACCGCTCAGGTCTCATCCATGAGTGCCAGAAGAAAAAACCTGCCTTACCACCTGAGAGACCACGCTTGGTTTGTGGGCTTTGCCCCCTACAGGGACCCGCTTTTTGTCCTTGGCGTGCTGGTGGAGCACGGGGGCTCAGGCGGTGCGGTGGCGGCGCCCATAGCCAAGAGAATCTTGGAGAGAATATACATAGAGGGCATACACAAGGAGGTCTAAGGTGCAAAAGGTGCTGGTCTGGGGTATGGGTCTGAGCGGAAGGGCGGCGGTGGAGCTCCTAAGAGAAAAGGGCTATCAGGTCTACCAAGGTGACGACGCTCAGGGGCAAGACTACAGGGAATACTTAAGTGTGGTGGACACGGTGGTGCTCTCTCCCGGCGTACCTCCGACCCACTCTCTCTGGCAGGAGGCGGAGAGAAAAGAGTTGGAAGTGATTGGAGAGTTGGAACTCGCCTGGAGGTTTTTCAAAGGGAGAGCTCTGGCCATTACCGGCACCGACGGCAAGTCCACCACCACGCGCCTTGTCTACCTTATGCTGAGGGAGTGCTACGCCAACGTGGAAGAGGGTGGTAACATAGGCGTGCCCTTTTCCAAAATCGTGTTGGAGAACCCCACCTGTCTTGCGGTGTTGGAGGTCTCCTCCTTTCAGGGTAAAACCCTAAAGGGCTTCCGTCCCTACGGTGGGGCCTTCCTTAACTTTGCGGAGGACCACTTAGACTGGCATCCCAACATAGAGGACTACCTCTGGAGCAAGCGAAACATCTTCTCCCGTCAGGAAGAGGAGGACTTTATACTTCTCAACGCCTTCAATCCGTGGGTGAGAGAGACCAAAAGCAAAGCCAGAAGATTTTTACTGCTGGAGGAGGGCTCTCACGGCTACATAAGGCAGGGCAAAGCCTTCTTCTTGGGAGAGGAGCTCTTTAGCACAGACAGGCTAAAGATAAAGGGTAGCCATAACCTTCAGAACGCCCTTTTTGCGGGTGCTATGGCAAGGCTTATGGATGTGCCAGTGGAGGTCATAAGGGAGGTACTGTACACTTTCAGCGGTCTGCCCTACAGGTTAGAGTACTTGGGAAACTTCGGGGGCGTTGAGGTCTACAACGACTCTAAGGCTACCACCGTCAACGCCCTTCGCTCCGCGTTAGAGAGCTTTGAGGAGGGAAAGGTGGTCCTGATAGCGGGGGGCAGAGACAAAGGTGGAGACTTTGAAGGCGTGAGGGAGCTGGTGAAGAAAAAGACAAAGGCTTGCATTCTTATCGGGGAGTCCAAGGAGAGAATTGCCAAAGCCTGGTCTGGCTGTGAGGTTTATCTAGCAGGTAGCTTGGAAGAGGCGGTGGAGAGGGCATTCAAGGTCGCATCGCCCGGGGACGTGCTTCTTTTTTCTCCCGCCTGCGCCTCCTTTGACATGTTCAGAGACTACAAGGAGAGAGGAGAAAAGTTCAAGGAGCTGACCAACGCCATGAAAGGTTCGTCCTAAGAGGTATAATCTA
>JANXBA010000022.1 GCA_025062075.1 Aquificaceae bacterium | reverse complement strand
AGGGCGGTTGTAATAAACACCCTCGGAGCTTCCGCCTTAGACTACGGTCCATCTGGCATGGAGGAGTGTCTCAGAAAAACCTCGGACATAGGCATTTTTAAGTTTTGCGGTATTGAGGTCGTAGAACACATATTCCTGTACGCTGTGCCCTACGTAAGCGACGAAGAGAGAAAAAAGATGTTGGAGCAAGTAAGGTCTTCTTTGGAGGTGATAATATGAAAGAGTGTCTTAGGCTCATCACGGATAGGCGTTCCATTACCTTTTTTGACCCCACAAGGGACATACCCAATGAGCTTATTAAGGAAATTCTTGAAGTTTCTGCTACCGCACCCTCGGGCTACAACATCCAACCTTGGGAAGTTATAGTGGTAAAGGACAAGGAAAAGAAAAGAAAGCTTAAAGACATATGCTACGGTCAGCAGAAGGTGGAAGATGCCAGCGCCAACATAGTGCTGGTGGCAAACACAAGGGCAGGGGAGGAGCATGTGGACAGAATCTTAGACAGCTGGATAGAGCTGGGCTACATAAAGCCAGAGGCAAGAGAAAGCCTGAAGTCCCAGATAGTAGCGGGCTGGCAAGACCCCCAGAGGGCTTTCAGAAAAGCGGTAAGGGACACGGCCCTTTTTGGTATGACCATAATGATAACTGCCAGAGCTTACGGTCTTGAGACCCATCCCATGGAAGGTTACGACGAGCAGAAGCTAAAGGAGTTTCTGGGCATAGAGGAGCACAAGGTAGTTCCCATGGTCATAGCCATAGGCTACAAGGACCCAAACAGAGAGCTTCTGCCGAGGGCTTACCGGTTTAGGTTTGAGGAGTTTGGAAGAATCCTTTGATGGAAGGCTACAGTGGCTGGGGCTTGACCCAGTGGTAGCCAACATAACCAACACGGTTGCCCTTTGGGTGGGCTCTCTCAGGAGCTCTGGGTTTAAGGAAAAGGGCGGGTGCCTTGCTTCTGATAAAGACGCCCTCCGAGACTTTCTAGGTTTCACTATCAACCTACTTGGAGCTCTTCTCTTTGCCCTGAGCGGAAAGGTTAGCTGGCTCTACGCTCTTGTGATGATGCCGGGCTTTGTCTTAAGAGGTTATGCGGGCGCCGGTAATCAGGACTGTAGTAGCACTTCCACCATGTGGGTGAAGTCTATGCCGGCCCTCTGGCAGGCCATGGGGAAGAGGCTCAGCTCTGTCATGCCCGGCAGGGTGTTTACCTCCAGCAGGTAGGGCTCTCCTTCCCGAGATAGCCGAAAGTCTACTCTTGAGAGGTCTTTCAGCTCCAGAGCTCTGTGTATAAACAATGCAAGCTCCTGAAGCCTCTCTACCAGCTCTTGGTCTTCCAAGAAGACGTACTGGGTCATTCCTTTGGTGTATTTACTCTCGTAGTCGTAGATGCCTTTGGCCGGCCTTATCTCTATGGGTGGAAGGGCTCTGTCTTTGAGTATGCCTACCGTTACGTCCTTACCCTCTATGAACTCCTCCACCAGCACCTTGTGGGTGACCTCAAAGCACCTTTGAAGGGCTTTTTTTAGTTCCAGTCTGTCCTTCACCAAAAAGAGCCCCACGCTGGAGCCTTGGTCTGCGGGCTTGACTACCGCAGGATACGTTTCCCACTGGAAGCTTTCCTCCGCAGACCTGAGGGATATCCACTTGGGGACGGGAATCTGGTGGAAGAGGGCTATCTTTTTGGTGACCTCTTTGTCCATGGCTATGCTACTGCCCAGCACGCCCGAGCCTACGTAGTCAATGCCCAAAAGGTCTAAAAGTCCCTGGACTCTGCCGTCTTCTCCGTAAGTGCCGTGGAGGGCTATGAAAACCTTGTGGGGTCTGTACTCTTTTAGCCTTTCGCACAGGTCTTCTTGGAGGTCCAAGGCAATCACCTCGTGGCCCAGCTTGCGAAGGGCCTCCACTATGGCCTGACCGCTCTTTAGGGATATCTCCCGCTCCTTAGACCTTCCTCCCATCAGCACAACCACTCTCAACCAGCTTTACCTCCTCCTGAAGGGTTATGCCAAACTCCTCGTATACCCGCCTTTTGGCCTCCTCCAGTATTTTAACTACCTGAGTGTAAGAGCCGTTGCCCAAGTTTACCAAGAAGTTGGCGTGCAGGTCTGAAAAAGCCACGTCCCCCACTCGGTAGCCCTTCATGCCCACCTTTTCCAGAAGCCTTCCCGCGTAGTCTCCCGGCGGGTTTTTAAAGGTGGAACCGCTGGTGGGCACATTTATAGGCTGGGTGCTTTTTCTCCTGCTTACCACTCTCTGATACTCCTCCCTTACGCTACCTGCGCAGAAGGGCAGTTCAAAGACTGCGGAGACTACTATGCCCATTTCGGGAAAGGGTGAAGACCTGTATGAAAACTCAAGCTCTGAGGCCTTTACTGCGTGCACCCTACTTTCCCAGTCCATAAACTCTAACTCCACCAAGTGCCTGCTCGTCTCGTAGCCAAAAGCCCCTGCGTTCATGGCCACCGCACCTCCCACCGTGGCAGGAAAGCCCGCAAGCCTGTAAAAGCCCTCCAAGTTCTCTCTCAGGGACAGGTTTACCAGCTCGGAGAGCGGAGTCCCGGCCATGACCTCAACGCGCAGGGCTTTTTCCTTCCTCTCTACCTTGATGCCCTTCAACCTTCTCGTGCTCAGCACGAGCCCGTCAAAGTCCCCGAATATGGTGTTAGCACCCCTGCCCAAGGGGAAGACCTCAAGGGAGTTGTCCAGAGCAAACCGAAGGCATTCCCTGAGCTCCGACACATCGATGGGCTCCGCAAACCAAGAAGCGGTACCACCTATGCCTATGGTGGTGAGCGTCTTCAGCTTCATTCCTGTTTGAATCTTTTGAGTCATCACAGCACGCTGTACACGAGCCCGCCTGTTAAAGGCACTGTGAAGTTATCGTCCAACCTGATGGGCAGAGCTTCAACCAAGGCGGAGGAAAGAGAAACTATAAGAGCCTTCCAAAGGTCTATGAAAAGGCTGAGAACAAGAAAAGTAGACAGAAAGAAGGCAAGAGTCCCCTCCGCACTTCTGTTTCCCATCTTTCTCTTTCCGTACTTCATTCCCACGATACTGGCAAAGGCGTCTCCTACCGCAAGCACCACCACCGCCACAGTGGCAGACTCCTTTCCAAAGAGCAGAAAGCTCAAAAAAACACCTAAATTAGCCCAAAAGGCCTGTATGCCGGGCTTGGAGTGGTTCTTCTCCCTCTCCAAGCTGTAAACAAGCCTGTAGTAAAAGTAAAGCTTCTTCCGTCCTACTTTCAGAACCGTCAAAAGGTTGAGCAGGAGCACCGCAAGAAAAAGTCCAAGGCTTAGCCGGTAGGGCAGTAGATTGATGGGCAAGAGCCACAGGAGCAGAGCAAAAAGGTGAAAGATTTTTCTTCTGGTCTCTAAGTCCTGTATAATTTTTGCCATGCTCGTCTACGAAAAAACAAACCCTGAGCTTATTTTAATACACCTTCACGGGTTTGCCAGCAACGTAAGAGGGACTAAGATTTCCCTTCTGAGAGACAGGGCCCTTGCGGGGAGGTTTTCCCTCTTTGCCATGGACATGGACTATCAGAGTAGCACCACTTCAAGGGTGCTTGAGGTGTTAGATGCCTTGGTAAGGGGCTTTTCCCAGAAGTTCGAAGAGCTGTGGCTCTCGGGCAGTTCACACGGCGGTTACGTAGCTCTTAACTACATTAAGTTTTACGCACCTCAGGCGGTTAGCAAGCTCTTTCTCTTTGCTCCCTCTTACGCCACCTTGTCCCTGACACTGCAGGAGGTAGGACAGGACCGATGCGGAAACTGGCTGGAAGGAAAAGAGGAGCTTAAGTTCACCGAGTGTGAGACAGGCTTAGAGCTCACCATAAACAAAGACTTTGCCAAGGACATACTGGAGAAGGGCTACGAGATTATCTCCGAAGGGAAGGTGTGCTTTCCTCGGGAAGTCCCCCAGGAGATACACATCTTCCACGGCCTGCAGGACAGCATGGTGCCCGTAGAACACTCAAGGCTCTTCAGCAGTCATGTAAAGGTAAAAACCTTCCTAGAGCTCCAAGACGACCATCGCCTGAGCAGGACCTTTACCTCTCTGGTGGACACATACTTAAGTATTTGACAAAGGTCATGGCATGCGTGGGTAAATGTGCCATATTATAGGCTATCAGTGTTAAGGAGGTGTTAAGATGTTTGAATACAGTGAGAAGGTGTTAGACCACTTTCTAAACCCACGTAACGTGGGCGTCTTGGAGGAGGCCAACGCAATAGGGCAGTGTGGTAACCCTGCCTGTGGAGATGCCATGCTCTTTACTCTCAAGATAGACCCCGAGAGGGATATTATAGAGGATGTGCGCTTTAAGACCTTTGGGTGTGGCTCTGCCATTGCGGTATCTTCCCAGCTTACGGAGATGATAAAGGGCAAACCCATAAGCTACGCCCTGAACCTGACCTACAAGGACATCTTTGACGAGCTGGGCGGGCTTCCACCCCAGAAGATACACTGCACCAACCTGGGTCTTGAGACGCTACATGTGGCCATAAAGGACTACCTTCTCAAGCAAGGTAGGGTGGAAGAGGCCATGCGCATACCTGACTGCTACGAGGAGGAAGAGGAAGAGAACAGAGAGTTTGAGTTTCTCTCCACATGAGAGTAAGGGCCGTTGCATCTTTTGGGGGTTGGGCTTTGGTAGAGCGGCCCACCTTCTGGAGAAAAGAAGGGTCGCAACTTCTGAGTTTGTGCTTTGAAAGCAACGGCCCCTGTGCCAAGGAGGAGGCATGGAGCTGGAAAACGTAAAACCAGATGTGGTCCACGATGTGGTGGGCACATTCTGCCCAGTGCCGGTGGCGGAGACCGCCAAGGTCATAAAGGAGATGCAGGTGGGACAGGTGCTAGAGCTCATCGCAGACGACCCTGGCGTAGTGGAAGACATACCTGCCTGGTGCAAAGCTACGGGACAGGAGTTTATAGGCCTCTACGAAGAGGAGGGCGAATACCACCTTTTTGTGAAAAAGGTCAGAGAACTGTGAAAGAGCGCATTACTCTTGACACCAAGCTCTCGGAGCTCTTGGAACTCCTGCCAGAGGTTAGGGAAGTGCTCCTCAATTACGGCTACCAGAGGTTTGAGGAGGAGGACATAGAACAGGTGGTGGTAGACAAGCTCACCATAAGGGGCTTTTGTAGGTTGATGGACTTAGATGACAAAGCTCAGGGAAATTTGTGGCAAAAGGTTCAACATATTTATAGAGAACTGGAGGAGAAAAAATGGAAGAGAGAGAGCTAAAAGAGGTAGAGTCCATACTGGAGAGAATAAGACCTGCCCTCAGGGAGCACCACGGGGACCTGAAAGTTGTAGATATAAAGGAGGGCGAGGTGTATCTCCAGTTTGAGGGAGGATGTAGGGAGTGTCCCATAACGGACGTAAGCCTCAAAAGCGTAGTAGACATTGCCATCAAGGGCAACCTACGCTGGGTCAAGAAGGTGGAGATACTTCAGCCGAAGTACCCTATAGTATGACCCTTGACGGGAAGACGCAGGTCTACGGGCTCGTAGGCTACCCGGTGAGCCACTCCCTGTCCCCAGTTTTTCAAAACAAGGCCTTCCAACACTTTTCCATCAACGCCCTGTATGTACCTTTTGAGGTAAAACCTGAAGACTTTGAGAAGGCCTTCCTGGGCCTCAAGGCTCTGGGCGTGAAAGGCGTGAATGTCACTCTACCCCACAAGGAAAGAGCTCTTGAGCTGGCGGACTTTTCCGACCCTCACGCAAAAGCCATAGGCTCCGCCAACACTTTGAGCTTTACTCCAGAGGGCGTGCACGCCTACAACACTGACTGGATAGGTTTTCTCCGTGCGGTGCACAAGCTAATGCCCGAGCTCAAGGGAGTGAAAACCTTGGTGTTAGGAGCGGGAGGCTCTGCTCGTGCGGTGGTCTACGCCCTGAGAGGGCAGGGCTCTGAAGTTTACCTGTGGAATCGCACCCCTGAGAAGGCGGACAGGCTCTGTAAGGAGCTGGGCTGTGAAAAGGTATCCAGCCCTCAGGAGGTCTTGCGGGAAGTGGAGCTGATGGTAAACACCACCTCCTCGGGCCTAAAGGAGCAGGACCCGCCCCTCTTTGACTACCAGCTTCTCTCGCCCCAGCACAAGGTGATGGACCTCATCTACTGGGACACTCCCCTGCTCAAGTTTGCAAAGTCGTTGGGCTGTCCCTGTCAAAACGGCTTAGACATGCTCCTCTACCAAGGCATGGAGAGCTTCAGGCTGTGGACGGGGCTGGAGGTTCCCTATGAGGTGGTAAGAGAGGCGGTCTTAGAATACCTGCAAAGCACATGAGAAAACCTGAAACCCCTCCGCTATGACGGGAGGACAGATTCAAGGGCTTGGTTCTCGCCCTTCCTGGCGATTATGTGCAGGTGGGCGAGAAGGTAGAAGAGGCCATACTGGATGCAAACATAAGGCGGTTGTTGGGCGTCTATTCAGAGCCGAATAGAGACCCACGCTTTCGTGTAGTCTCCGTGGTCTTCGTGTGCCAAGCCCGGGGCGAGCCAAAGGCCGGGGACGACTAAAAGTTTGAGCTTGCTCTTTCCACCCAGAAAGCTATATTTAATTCCCACACTTAGGAGGTACACTATGTCCTTACCGCCTCTACGGCTCAGAAACAAAGTAATCCAAGTGCCCATAATTCAAGGTGGCATGGGAGTGGGCATATCTTGGGAGAGGTTGGCAGGTGCGGTTGCCCGCGAGGGAGCGATGGGCGTCATATCCGCCGTGGGCACCGGCTACAGATACCCCGAGCTGGTCAAAAGAGACAAGTTTGGAAGGCCCATAGGCTCGGCCCACACTCACAGCAAAGAGGCCCTGACTCTGATGGTCCAGCAGGCCAAGAAAATCTCAGAAGGCAGGGGAGCGATAGGGGTTAACATTCTCTGCGCCATCACCGACTACGGAAGGGTAGCCGCAGATGCGGTAGAGGCGGGCGCTGACGCGATTATTTCAGGGGCGGGGCTTCCTATGAGACTTCCCGAGTATGTGGAAGACGCGGACGTGGCGCTGATTCCCATAGTTTCCTCTGCGAGGGCCTTGAACCTCATATGCAGGAACTGGGAGAAAAAGTACAAGAGACTGCCCGATGCGGTGGTGCTGGAAGGTCCAAAGTCTGGAGGACATCAGGGCTTTAAATACGAAGAGTGTTTCATGCCTGAGTATCAGCTGGAAAACCTTTTCCCTTCGGTCCTTCAAGAGGCCCAAAAGTGGGGCAACATTCCGGTGATAGTGGCAGGTGGCGTGTGGAGCTACAGGGACATTTTTGACTACATACAAAGAGGCGCCAGCGGAGTTCAGATGGCGACGCGCTTTATAGCCACCCACGAGTGCGACGCCCCGCCCATATACAAGCAAACCGTCCTCATGGCAGAAGAGGAGGACATAATCCTGTTTAAGTCGCCGGTGGGCTACCCTCTTCGAGTGGTTAAGACGCCCTTCGTGGAGAGACTGCTGGCGGGGTACGACGGCTGGAACGGGTGTGTCTCCCACTGCGTAACTCCCTGCAACAAGGGAGAAGAGGCTCGCAAGGTGGGTTTCTGTATAGCGGACAGGCTTGGCTACGCCTGGCTGGGTAACTACGAGGAGGGCATCTTCATAAGCGGTGCAAACGGCCACCTCCTAAAAAAGCAGGGCATAGTAAGCGTCAAGGAGCTCATTGAGATGCTCACCGGCAAAAGACCCGACCCTACCCTTGAGGATTAGAGCTCCCATGGGCGAGCTGGGCAAGACTCTTATACTGATAGGCACTTTACTCGTCGTAGGAGGGCTCCTGCTTACCTTCTCCGACAAGTTGCCCTTTGGAAGGCTACCCGGCGACATAACAGTAAGGAGAGATGGCCTTACTCTCTACCTTCCTCTGGGGACCTCTCTCCTGCTGAGCCTCCTTCTGTCCCTTATTCTGACCCTTGCGTTTTCAGTGCTGAGAAGGTAGGTCTTAGCGACTAATTATTCAATCTCTTGACAAACACGACCTTTTGTTGTAAACTATCCATAGCCTGTGTGGTTCAAGTTGCATCCAGAAACCTGCCTAACCGTGTTAGGTGGGGGGATGCAATGAGACCACGTTAGGCAAGCCCTCATTGCCTGGGATTTTCCTAAGTAGTGAGCGGTATTAGCGCCCCTGGGGTAGGGCGTGGGGCTTACTGACTGAAGGCTAAAAGCTTCAGTCATAGTCCCTAAACCCGAGGCATGGAACAAATGTCCATGCTGAGGGATACTCTTGACTGTAAAGACTATGCGTGATATAATCTATAAGAGTTTAGCCCCCATCGTCTAGCCAGGTCCAGGACACCGCCCTTTCAAGGCGGAGAGCGCGGGTTCGAATCCCGCTGGGGGTGTTTTTGAAAAATGGATGGGAAAACCTACCATCAGGAAGCTCCTGCATACGCCGAGACCGACATAAGAGCGGTCACCGGTCTTCAGCACGTGAGGCTGAGACCTTCCATGTACATAGGCGACATAGGGGAAAGGGGTCTGCACCACCTTATCTGGGAAATTCTTGACAATGCGGTGGACGAGCACATGGCCGGATACGCCCGCCACATATCGGTGCTCGTGCATGTGGACGGGTCGGTGAGCGTGGAGGACGACGGAAGGGGCATTCCGGTGGGCATCCACCCAGAAACCGGCATTCCTGCAGTGCAGATGGTCTTCACCATGCTCGGAGCGGGAGGCAAGTTTGACAAAAAGGTCTACAAGTACTCCGGCGGACTGCACGGCGTGGGTGCCTCCGTGGTGAACGCCCTCTCCGAGTGGCTTATGGTGGAAGTCTACAGAGAGGGCAAAATATACAAGCAGGAGTACAGGAGGGGCGAGCCCCTCTACGAGCTGAAGGTGGTAGGAAACACCACACGGCGCGGCACCAAGGTGGTTTTCAAGCCAGACCCTGAGATTTTTGAAACCACCAAGATAAAGTTTGACATTGTAGAAAGAAGGGTGAGAGAGCTGGCCTACCTTAACCCCGATTGCACCTTTACGCTAATAGACGAGAGGAGCGACAAAAGGCTCACCTACAAGTTTGAACGGGGCATAGAGGAGCTGGTGAGCTTTCTCTGTGCGGGCAAGGAGCCACTCTTTGAGAAAGTGATTCGCATAAAAGGGGAGAGGGAAGAGGTGCTGGTGGACATCGCCTTTAGCTACACCAGGGACTACAGGGAGTCGGTGGAAACCTTCGTCAACAACATAAAGACTCTGGAGGGAGGCACTCACCTGACGGGCTTTAGGTCTGGCCTTACTAAGGCGGTCATGAGAGTCCTTCCCAACATAAAGCTCCAGAAGGAGCTAAAAGAGACCATAACGGGGGAGGACCTGAGAGAGGGGCTCGTGGCGGTAATATCCTGCAAAGTCCCAGAGCCTCAGTTTGAGGGACAGACCAAGACCAAGTTAGGCAACCAGAATGTGAAAAACATCGTAGAATCCCTAACCTACGAGTTCCTCTCTGAGTACTTTGACAACAACAGGGACCTTTTCAGGCTCATAGTGGAGAAGGCAGTGGAGTCCGCCCTAGCAAGAGAGGCCGCAAGAAAGGCAAAGGAGCTGGTAAGGAGAAAGTCTCCCCTGGAAGATACGAGCCTTCCCGGCAAGCTGGCGGACTGCTCGGAGAAAGACCCCAGCCTTTGCGAGATATTCATCGTAGAAGGTGAGTCCGCAGGGGGCTCCGCAAAGCAGGGAAGGGACAGAAGGACTCAGGCAGTCCTACCCTTGCGAGGTAAGATACTCAACGTAGAAAAGGCAAGGCTTGACAAGGTCTTTGCCAACGAAGAGGTAAAGACCATAGTGAGCTCCCTCGGCTGTGGCATAGGGGAGGACACGGACCTGTCCAAACTGCGCTACCACCGAGTGATTCTGATGACTGACGCTGACGTGGACGGCTCCCATATAAGGACGCTTCTCCTTACCTTCTTCTACCGCTACATGCCCAAGCTCATAGAGACAGGACATCTATACATAGCTCAGCCTCCTCTGTATAGGGTAAAGAAGGGCAAGAAGGTGCAATACGTAAAAGACGACAGGGAACTGGAAAGCCTGCTTCTCAAAACCCTTCAGGAGGAGGCCACCCTGCGCGACTGCAAGGGGAGAGAGTACGCGGGAGAAGAGCTCCTTCAACTTCTTAAAAGGGCAAGGGATATACAGGAGGGCTACCGAGCTCTTTGCAAGCGCACCGGTGAGGACGTGCTTAGTGCCCTGCTCGAAGTTACTCTTAGCGAGCAGGACCTGAGAGAGCCCGACAGACTAAAGGAAAAACTGCAGGAATTAGAAAAAAGGCTCTCTCACCTGCAAGCGGAGGCTCGCTACGACCAGCAGGAGGACGCCTACGAGCTTCTTCTGAAGGACAACCTGACCGGCAGGAAAGTAATCGTGGACATAAACTTCCTGTCTTCCCTCACCTACCGCTCTTTGGTGGAGGCTTTCCCTCTTTGCTTTCCCGTGAGCATAGGCAACGACAAGAGACAGGTGCAAGTGGAAGAGCTCCAAGAGCTCTACTCAAAGGCTCTGGAGCTCGCCAAAGAGTCCTTTGAAGTGCAAAGGTACAAGGGTTTGGGGGAGATGAACCCGGACCAGCTTTGGGAGACCACCATGAACCCTGCCACGCGCCGACTCCTCAGGGTAACCATAGAGGACGCGGCGGAGGCGGACAGGATATTCTCCATCCTCATGGGAGAGGACGTAGAACCCAGAAGGGAGTTCATAGAGACCTACGCTCGGGAGGTGCGAAACCTTGACGTTTAAAAGAATAGTGGTAGGCATAGACGGCTCAAAGGCTGGCTGGACCGCCAAAGACTACGCCTTTGAGCTCGGGGAGAAGCTCTCCGTGCCCGTGCTGGGAGTTCACATAATGGACAGCAGGCTCATAGAAGAGAGCTTCTTGGAAGACCTGGTAGGCATCTTGGGACTCACTCACCACTTGGGCATCTCTCAGAAGGTGAGGGATTTTTTTGAAGAGCAGGCAAGCGCCTTGATAGAAGAGTTTCTCTCTGAGGGCAGGGGCAAGGGTTTGAAGGTTTCCTCCTTCCAAACAGTGGGCATACCCTACCAGGAGCTGGTCCATCAGGCAGACCCTGACGACCTTCTAATTATAGGCAGGCGAGGAAACAGACCCGTAAAGGGTCTCTTCCTAAGCTCCACCGCAGAGGTGGTATCTCGGAGAAGCAAGGCGCCGGTCCTGCTCGTGCCGGAGGAGAAAAGGGCTGTGAAAAAGGTCTGCGTTGCTTACGAGGGCAGTGAACTCTCCAAAAGAGCCCTTTCGTTGGGCATAAAAGTTGCGGAGCTCTACGGCGGAGACCTGCACGCCCTTTACGTAGGCGACAGGCCGCCAGAGGCACCCCCAGATGTTCCCCTAAGCGTAGAGCGGGGAATGCCCGAGGAGAGAATAGTAGAGCACTGCAAGGAAAAGGAGGTGGACCTGCTGGTGATGGGTGCTTACTCCAAGGGAAGGCTAAAAGAGCTCTTCCTGGGTAGCGTGACCAGCGTGGTCATGCATCACATACACATTCCCCTACTTCTGGTAAAGTAGCATGGGAAAGCTCTACGTAGTGGCCACTCCCATAGGCAACCTTAAGGACATAACCTTGAGGGCCCTTGAAGTTTTGCAAAGCGTCAACTTCATCGCCTGCGAGGACACCAGAAGAACCCTCATACTCCTCAACCACTACAAAATACAGGACAAAAAGCTCATCTCTTACTACGAGCCGAAAGAGAGCGTGCAGGTGCCTAAGGTGCTAAAGCTCTTGGAAAAAGAGGACGTAGCCCTGGTTAGCGATGCGGGAACGCCCGCCATATCCGACCCGGGTTATAAGCTAATAAGAGGTTGCATAGAAAAAGGCATCCCCGTGGAGGTAGTCCCAGGTCCCAGCTCTGTGCTGACCGCACTGGTAGGGTCAGGTCTTCCCACGGACAGGTTTACCTTTCTGGGTTTTCTTCCCAGAAAAGGTCTGGAGAAGTTCTTTGAAGAGCTCAAAACCTACAGGGAGGACACCCTGATAGCCTTTGAGGCCAACAACAGGCTCCTTAAGAGCCTGCAGGCTATGGAAAAGGTATACGGCGGTGATGTGCTCTTGTGCGTGGCCAGAGAGCTCACAAAACTCCACGAAGAGTACGTAAGGGGCAAGCTATCGGAGGTGCTACAAGAGCTCCAGCAAAAAGAGGAGATAAAGGGTGAGGTAGTGCTATTATGGAGAATACCGTAGGGAGGAACCCATGCTTTTGACGAGGAGCTTTTCTGAGAGCGAGCTGGAGGTCCTATCCACGAAGGTCTTTCTCAAGTCCGTAGAGCTCCTGGGAGGGCTTTCCAAGCTGGTAGAGCACAGAACTCTCCCATGGCTTGCGTCTCTGGCAAGAGCGGTCTACTGCGTAGTGCTAAAAGAGGAGTTTTTCAAAGGAGAGGAAGAGATAGCCCAGTATCTAGGCATCACCGTCCAGACGGTTAAAAACACGCTCAGGGGAGAAGTGGCGGAAGTTTTGGACAGACTCCAGAGGATAGAGGAATTTATAGAAGAGGAGAAGAGAGAACTCAGAGTGCACACCGCAGGGGCCCTCGCCCTTTTTGCCTACAGGCTGGTGAAAGAAGGTCAGGAATCTGGCCTTTTCCTCCAGCAGTGCGAGAAAGTCGCCCAGGCTCTGGACGTGCCTTGGGCCTACCTACTCCTGAGAAGACTCAAGGAGGAGGACTTTCCCTTGGAGTCCCACCAGAGCTTGCAGGGCAAGTTGGAAGGTCTTTACATAAGGGGTAGAACCGCCGCAGAGGTCCTACAGGAGATAGACTACCCTGTCCACAGCCCGGTGGAGCTCCTTCGTCGCATAAAGGAGAACCTTAAGATGCACGGTCTTGAGTGAGGTCTTCCTCTTTTAGGATTCTCCTCTCGTAGATGAGTGCCAAGGTAAACAGGGTGGTGAAAATAATCGGTCCAAGAAATATGCCCACGAACCCAAAGGTGAGAAGACCGCCCACGATGGAAAAAAAGAGCACTATGTAGGGAACTCTGATGCCCATCTTCATTATGATGGGCCGAACCAAGTTGTCTATGGTAGAAATCACGAGCATGCCGTAGAGGAACATAAAAGCGCCCTTGTAGGTGCCCTTGGTGGCAAGCACGTAAAGGGCCACGGGAACCCACACGAAACTGGCTCCGAAGGGTGGCACGAAGGAGGCTAAGAAGGTAGCCGTACCCAAAAGCACTGCGTAGTTCATCCCAGCGAGCTTGTAGCCCACGAAACCTACAAGTCCCTGCACCACCCCCACGCCTATGGAGCCATAGACGGTGGCTATCACCGTCTTGTATATGGTTAGAAAGACCTGCTCTACGTCCTCGCCGTGCATGGGCAGGAAACGCCTGCCAAAATTCAAAAATCTCTTGCCGTCCCGCAGTATGAAAAAGAGCGTTAACAGGAAGATGAAGGTCTTGAAGAAAAAAAGGCCTACCGCCGGCAGTAGGGAGGCAACCAAGTTGAGCCCTCTCTGAGCCAAGTCTCTCAGACCTGAAAGCACCAAGTTTTTAAACTCTTCTGACTGTAGGTAGGCCAAAAAGCCACGAATATCCTCTTCAGTGAAAAACCGCCTAAGGAGCGGGTTGTTGGGCAGTTGCTGGAGAAATTCTGCGCGAACCCCCTCCTGAGTGAACCTCAAGGCCAGCTGAAAAAGGTCCACGGACTGTCTCACCGCCAGGGCAAACACCAGGCTAAAGGGCAAGACCACCAGCAAGAGCACTCCGAGAGTAAGCAGGAGTGCGGACAGGGTGTTGCCCAGCTTGCGGGAGAACATAAGATGGACAGGATACAGAATCAGAGAGAAAATTATGGCCCAGAGTATGGGCTTTAGAAAGGGAGAGAGCATCAAAAAGGCAAGAGCAACAAAAAAGCCCGTCAGGGACAGGAGAAAGTAGAGGAAAACTTTTTCCCGCACGGGCTAAATTATAAGCTTATGGAATGCTGTCCAAAGTGCGGCGTCCTTTTGGAGGTCGTAGAGTGCTGTGGAGGTGGCCTCTACCGCTGCGAGAGCTGTGGCGAGTACTACTTCTATGGTGAGATTATGTGCTCTCAAAGTGGTTCTGGGGAGGTCTTTTCAGAAGCTCAAGGGCCACCTCCCGAGGGGGAAGACCCTCCACCACCACCTGATACACTCCGTGGCTGACGGGCATGTGCAGTCGAAGCTCCTTGGAAAGTTCGTAGACAGCACGGACAGTATGCACGCCCTCTACTGTCTGGCTTAGCCTGCGAAGTGCCTCCTGCAAGGACAGGCCCTGCCCCAGCATGTAGCCTAAGCTCCTGTTCCTTGACTGCGGAGAGCTGGCGGTAAGAAACAGGTCTCCCATGCCAGACAGACCGTAGAAGGTCTCCCTCTTTGCCCCTAGTGCCACGCCCAACCTTACCATCTCCGCAAAACCGCGGGTAATCAGAGAAGCCCTCGCACTCTCTCCAAACCCGAGGCCGTCTGATATACCGCAGGCTAAGGCTATAACGTTCTTGAGAGCTCCGCCCAGCTCCACGCCCACCATGTCGGTAGAGAGGTAAACCCTGAAGTTTTCGGAGCTTATCCAGCTTCTTATCCTTTCCATTTCCTCCAGCCTGTCCCCTGCCAGAACCAGAGCGGTAGGTAGGCCTTTTGAAACTTCACTGGCAAAGGAAGGCCCAGAAAGGCAAAAGACCTCCGCCGAGGGCTCAATCTCTAAAAGCACCTGAGAGACTCTTTTCTGTGTGCCTACCTCCAACCCCTTGGAGGCGGATACAATACACTTGCCCCGCAGGTTTTTACCTTGGAGGACCTCCCTTATGACCTGCACAGGTAGGGCAAGAAAAAGGTAAGGAGAAGAGTCCAAGACCTCCTCAAGCTCCAGCGTGGCACGGACGCCCTTTATCTCCATACCTTCCATGTAAGGATGTCTTCCCCCGTTCAGTGCCTCCACCACCTGAGGGTTCTTGTCAAAGAGGAGCACCCTGTGCCCCAAAGAGCTCAAGTGACGGGCAAGGGCACAGCCCCACCTTCCTCCGCCAAGAAGCGCAAACTCCATAGCAGGCAAGACCTAACTTCTGTAAACTTTCCTCTTGAAAAGGTCCCTGGGCGACAGGAGTCTCTCAATAAAGAGCTTGCCTTCTAAGTGGTCTATCTCGTGTTGGATGACCACCGCCTCAAACCCCTCCGTCTCAAGCTCTAAAGGGTTTCCCTTCAGGTCAAAGGCGTGAACCCTTATCCAGTAGCTCCTTTTTACGTTGCCCGTGTAGTCCGGGACGCTGAGACAGCCTTCCCTTACGGTAAACTCCCCCTCTGCGCTCACTATGGTAGGGTTTATCAACACGGTGAGTCCGTGACTTACTCTGTTCTCTCTGTGCTTTGAGCCGGAGGTATCTATCACCACAATCCGCCTGTGGACGCCCACCTGAGGGGAGGCGATACCTACGCAGCCGGGAGAGCTCTTCATGGTAAAGATTAGGCTCTGGACGAACTCCTCCAGCTCTCTGTCAAAGTGCACCACTTCCACCGAAGGGAGCTTGAGCCTCTGGTCTGGATAGGTCAGCACTTGAAGTTTTCTCATAGCCTTTCCTCCTCTTCCCTTTCAAGGCTTATGTCCACCCCTACCGAGTGCTTTATCTCCTCTAGGCCCTCTCTCAGGACCTGCTCCATCTCTTCCCTGCCCTCCGCCTGCAGAACCATCACGTAAAGCCCTCCTGCCTTCTCCGTTCTCAGGTCGCTTATGTTAAAGCCCAAGCTTGCCAACTTTGAGCTCACCGCGTAGACTATGCCGGGCTTGTCTGAACCGAAGACCACCAGCCTGTAGAGTGCACCCATTCTGGGACACTCCCTCTCTTCCACCTCTTTACACATCAAGAAAAGCCCCAACTCCTGAGAGACCTCCCGAAGGTTTGCCAGGAGCTCCTCCGAGCTTATGTCTCTGCAGGAGCTGACTATTAGCATTATGGTAAACTCGTCCCTGAGTCGGGTCATGGAAGACTCTTCCAAGTTCAGACCCATCTCGTATAGAACTTTAGAGACCCTGGCCACTATGCCCGGCCTGTCCTTGCCGAACAGGGAAAGCATGAAAAACTTCATGGTAAGCGTATATAATCCCATTTTACCACCATGATTAAGATAGGCATAACCATAGGAGACCCTGCGGGTGTGGGCCCTGAGCTCATACTGCGTCTGCTTCCATACCTTGACCCTGAGAAAGTCTATGTAGTTTACGGCGAGAAAAAGGTCATGCGGGCGGTTCAGAAAGAGCTGGGTATGGACTTTCCTGCACAGGAGGTGCAAAACGTGCAAGAGGTAGAAGAACCTGGTCTGTATCTGGTGGACCTGAATGTATGCGACAGAGAAAGGCCAGAGCCTTCTGTCACCTCCGGCAAGGTGGCGGTAGCCTACTTAGGCAGGGCGGTGGCGGACGCAATCTGCGGAAGGCTTCACGGTATTCTTACCATGCCCCTGCACAAGTTCTGGGCGAGTCGGGCGGGCTTTTCCTACCAGGGCCAGACGGAGTTTTTGGCTAAGGCTTGCAACTGCAGAGACTACGCCATGCTCATGTATTCGGAGAAGATAAAGGTGGTGCCCTTTACCACGCACATACCCCTCAGAGAAGTGCCCCAGAGAGTAAAAAAGGAAGAAATCGTCAAAAAGGTTAAGCTGGTGGTAAGGGAGTACGCCAAACTGTTTGGTGTGGAGCCTTCTGTAGGCGTTCTCGGGCTTAACCCACATGCGGGAGACATGGGGGCGATAGGACAAGAGGACATGGAAGAAATTCTACCGGCGGTAGAAGCCCTGAAGGAGGAGGGCTACGCGGTGGAGGGTCCCCTATCTCCTGATAGCGCCTTTCTCAGAGAGGGTCTTGACCTGTATCTGTGCATGTATCACGACCAGGGGCTCATACCCTTTAAGCTCCTTGCCTTCAGCGAGGGCGTTAACCTGACACTGGGTCTTCCTTTCGTAAGAACTTCTCCCGACCACGGTGTGGCCTACGACATAGCCTGGAGGGGCGTGGCACAGATAGGACCTTCTCTCAGAGCTCTCAAACTCTGCGAAACAATAGGCGAAAGGCTCTGCTCGCGGGTGGAAAACCCCCATGAGCGGCGTCATAGACTGGCCCCTTGAAAATACTCTACACCCGCCTATCATAATCTAACAAAACTCTGCAAGGAGGTAGCGTTATGCAGAAAGTTGCCTTTAACTTCTATGCCACCGAGAAGGCGGTCCAAGAAGTTCTCAGAATAGCTCAGGAAAACAACATCACTGAGCCTGTGCTCAGGATAAGAGTTGTTCCTGGCGGTTGCTCCGGTTTTCAGTACGCCATGGGTTTTGACGACAATGTGGAAGAAGGCGACAACGTCTTTGAGTTCGGAGGTCTGAAGATAGCCATAGACCAGTTCTCCATGCCCTACGTAAACAATGCGGAGCTTGACTACGTGATGGACTTCATGGGCGGTGGTTTTACTATAAGAAACCCCAACGTGACCGGCTCCTGCGGTTGCGGAAGCTCCTTCTCCTGCGGATGAACCTACTGCCCCCGTTGGGGGGCTTTCATAACCTTTACCCTGACCTGCGGAGGCTCTATTTTTTCAACACTTACCAAAAACCTCGGTAGGTCTCTCACTCTCACCTTAAGCAGATACTCACCCTCTTTCAACCCGCCTACGTCTACGTAGGCGGTAGCCTCTTCCAGTGCGTCCTGGGACACGAGACGCTCCACGACCCTCAGTCTTGCTTTCACCCTTGTCCTTTCCAACTTGTATGTGTAGTCTGGTTCTCGGTTTACCAGTTCTATGGTTCTTTCCAGGCTCACGGTCACTCTCTCCCCGAAGCCCAGTGCCAGCCACAGGGCAGTGCCTACAAAAAGGGACAAAAGTTTGTACTGCCAGTCCTGCAGGAGAATTCCTCTAAACATTTTCCACTCTGAGCTCTTTCAAAAGTAGGGCTCGGAGCATTTCGGGGTCAAGATTCCTGTGGAGCTTTCCACCTACCGCCAGAGATATCTCCCCTGTCTCTTCTGACACTACCACGCAAAGGGCGTCGCTCTCCTCAGAAATGCCTAAGGCTGCGCGGTGTCGCGTGCCGTACTTCTGGGGGAGCTCCGCCGACTTGGAGAGGGGCAGAATGCAGGAGGCATAGAGCACCCTGTCTCCTCTTATGACCACCGCACCATCGTGCAGGGGCGAGAGGGGGTTGAAGATGGTAATAAGGAGCTCTATGGACACAAAGCTGTCCACCAGCACGCATCCTTCCACCATACCCTCCACGCTCTGACCTCGCTCAATAACTATAAGCCCTCCCATTTGTCTGTCTGAAAGAAAAGAGCAGACCCTGACCACGCGGTCCACCACCCTCTCTTCCACTGGCTTTATGACGGACACGCCCGCCTTCTGCCCTAGCCTGCTCAGCGTCTTTCTTATCTCCGGCTGGAAGATAACCACTAAAGAGAAAAGCCCTACAGTCCAGAGCTTTTCAAAGACCCAGGAGAGGGTTCTAAGCTGGAAGAGCTCCGCCAAAAGCCAGAAGCCTCCCAGTAGCATGAGCCCCTTGAGTATCTGAAGCCCACGGGTGATGCGCAGAAAGTAGAGCGCACCGTATATGAGAAGAGAGACGGAGAGTATGTCAAGAAGGTCCCTCCAAGAAAAAAGCCTGAGAAATTCCCAGCTAATACTCGCCATAGGTTTTTACCGTGTCCAAGAGGGCAAGAAACTGGCGCGTCTGCTCTACATCGTGAACTCTCACTATGTGGGCGCCCTTGAGCACCGCAGGTGCCAGTGCGCCCAGACTTCCATACAGGCGTTCCTGTGGCTCGGTCTTTTTCTTCAAAAGCCCTTCCAAAACCAGACCTATGAAGGACTTTCTGGAGACGCCGACCAGCAGAGGCAGTCCGAAGACTCGGAACTCCTCAAACCTTTTGAGTATCTCCACGTTGTGCTCTGGCAGTTTCCCAAAGCCTATGCCCGGGTCCAAGATGGCCTGTCCTGTGTAGCCTGCGGTCTTGAGAGCTCTGAGTCTCTCCTCAAACCAAAGGTTAATCTCCTCCACCATCTCCTCGTAGGTGGGCGGGGACTCCCTCCAGGTTTCAGGCCTGCCCTTTACGTGGGTAAGCACGTAGGGGCAGTTATACTGGCTCACCACCTCCCGCATCTGGGGGTCAAAGGTGCCACCGCTTACGTCGTTGACCATGTCCGCCCCCTCCTCCAGGCAAACCCTTGCCACCTGGGCCTTGTAGGTGTCCACGGAAATCCAGACCTTTGGGAGTTCTTTTCTCACCTCCCTCAGCACGGGAAGGACCCTGCGGAGCTCCTCCTCTGCGCTGATTCTCTGCGAGCCCGGCCGAGTGGACTCTCCGCCTATGTCCACTATGTCCGCCCCCTGCTCCACCATCTCTACCGCCCTCTTTACTGCCCGAGAAGGTTCTAAATACAACCCTCCGTCCGAGAAGGAGTCGGGCGTCACGTTCAGAACGCCCATTATGGCGGTCTTCAACCCTAGAGGTAGTATCTTGCCTCCGTACTGGAGCTTGAAGGACCTTCTGCGATAAGCCATAAGTGCCTCAAGGATTTTCATGGCCAAGGGCCTGTTTTCCTTTACAAGAAGTCTGCAAAAGTCTCTGATTTTTGACTCAGAGCCACACAGCACGAAGCCACCTTCACCATGGAAGGCGTGCAGGCAAGCTTGCCTGCTCAAACTAAAGAAAACCTCCGGCGGTAGGTCTTGACCTTTTAGGTGTAAAACGTAAAAAAGGCCCTCAGGGCTCCTCTCGTAAGCCTCTTTAAAAAAAACACCCACCCTCTCCTTGAGAAATCGGTAGAAGGCCTCCCTGCTCTCAAAGTGCTTGACCAGCATACACAATAGGATACATTATTTAGGCATGCTTCTAAGACTGAGAATAAAAAGACACAAAGAACACCAAGAGCCCTACTACCAGACCTTTGAAGTTCCCTACGAGGAGGGCATGACCTTACTGACCGCCCTCCAGAAGATAAAGGAAAGTCAAGATCCAAGCCTCAGCTTCAGGCACTTCTGTAGGGCGGGCATATGTGGGACCTGCACCGTAATGGTGAACGGCTTTCCCAAGCTCGCCTGCAAGGAACAGGTGCTACCCTACGCCCTCTTCGGCGACGAGCTGCTGATAGAACCTCTGAAAAACTTTCAAGTAATCAAAGACCTGGTGGTGGACAGCGAAAGCCTCATAAAAAAGGCAAAGAGCATGAGCCTGTGGATAAGGGAGAAGGCTGAAAACCCTCGCATACCCCCGGACCTCAGCAGACGTATAGAGAGCGCCGCAGACTGCATTCTGTGCTTCGCCTGCCAGTCTTACTGTCCACAGGTACTGGAGGAAAACTACGCAGGTCCGCTGCTGTTTGCCAAGCTCTACAGACTCTACGAAGACCCCAGAGAGGACAGAAAAGAGCTCAGGACCAGACAGGCGGTGCTGGAGGGAAGGCTATACCACTGCCTTTCCTGCAACAAGTGCAATCTGGCATGTCCCAAGGAGGTGGAACCCGCCACTCTCATCAGAGAGCTCATGCAGCTGATGGAAGCCACCTGAGAGCCCTTTACTGCTGGGAAGTTTTGGATAAGGTTTTTTGCATTTTGAGCCTTAGACTGAGGGCGCTTTTCTTTCTCTCTTTCTCCTGCATGAGCACCGTAAAAGCCCTTTTCATAAGTGCCCTGTACAGGTCTACCGTAGCCATGCCTTACCTCCTCAGGGTTGTAGAGAGTAATTTAGACCTCCCGGCTTCTCTTTTCTACATCTTTGAAGAGGTAACCGCAGAAGGGGCAGACCTTAGCTCTCCAGTGAGCTTCACAGTAGCACTGCGGGCATCTCTTTTTTCCCTTCAGATACAGAAACAGGTTAAGTTGGAAAAAAAACTCGGGCACCAAGTAGAGGGCAAAGACAAGCAGTATTATTCCCCAAGCTTTGAGGGGCGTGACCGGGTCAAAGGACCTAAGCCACAGTATTGTAGTGCTAAGAGAGGATACCCAGAAGGCTATGCGCCTGTCTAAGAACACTTGAGACAGAACCTGAATAAGGGCCATGTAGAGAAAAAACTGGAACAGAGCGTCCCGAAAGAGGGGTTCAAGAATTTTGAGCTCTTCCATTGCCTACGAACGCCCTCAAGGTGAGCAGGAGGAAAAACCCCGTCAGAAAGCCCAACAGGCAGGAGAAAAGTCCATACAGTCCAAACTCTATCTGGCAGTAAGCAAGAGAAGTGGCCCACAGGGTAAGCTTAAAAGGCAGGCTCAAAAGGTACAGCGAGCTACCTGCCAACCTGTAGGTTAGCTCCACAAAGCCAAGTCCCAGTAGGAACCCTACCAGTGCGGTGATAAGAAGGTTCAGCACACTATAATTTTAACTTCATGGCGAAGCTGGTCTTCCTGGAGGAGGGTGCGGACTTGGATGCCCTCTCCTCCGCCTACGGTGTCCTGCTTCTCTACGAAGATGCCTACCTGCTCAGACCTCACCACCTGTCCCACAGAGCCAGTAAAGCCTTTTCTAACTTCCGCCACCGCTTCCGTCTCGTAGAAGAGCCGCCGGAGACCTTTGAGCTCGTTCTGGTGGACAGCCACAACTACGAGCGGTATCTCCAAAACTGGGGAGACAGGATAAAAGAAGTGTACATCTACGACCATCACCCTGGGGCACCTCAGGGTTTTAAGGGCAAGGTGGAGCCTGTAGGGAGCTGTACCACACTGCTGGTGGAAGAGCTCACAAGACAGGGCGTGGAAGTGGACCCAGAGTCTGCCACCTTGCTTGCGCTGGGCATATACGAAGATACGGGCATGCTTACCTACGAGGGCACCACCTACAGGGACGCCCAGGCGGTGGTCTGGCTCCTGCAAAGAGGCCTACAGCTGGAAACTTTGCGCAGGCTCTTGGGAGAGGACATAGAAAAAGAGGACATAGACCTGCTATCCAAGCAGATGACCAGCTTAGAGAACCTCTTCGTGGAGGGCAAGCGAGTAAGCATCGCAGTGCTAAAGTCTGAAGAGTACAGACCGGACCTTCTTAGCCTCCTCTACCAGCTAAAAGAAATAAGAGGAGCTTGTGCCTTCTTTGCAATAGTGGAGGCAAGCGGAAAGACCTACCTTTTTGGGCGCTCTACGAAGGGAGAGATGGACGTGGGGCGGGTGCTTCAGGAGTTTGGCGGAGGGGGGCACGAGTATGCAGGTGCGGTCAAGTTAGAGAGCGTGTCTGGAGATAGGCTAAAAGAGATGTTGAAGCTCATGCTCAGGGGTGAGAGGGTACCACTGAGGGTGCGGGAAGTGATGAGCCATCCTCCCTTCGTGCTCCCTCAGGACATGGAAGCGCAGAGCGCCCTTCTGGAACTCTCCAGTAGAGGCTTTGCGGGAGCTCCGGTGGTGGATGCGGAGAGAAGGCTCGTGGGCGTGGTTTACAAAAAGAGCCTTCTGAGGGCCCAGAAGCACCGCGTAGAGGGCAAGGTAAGGGACTTTATGCTGGAGGAGTTTCACGCGCTTGAGCCTGAAGAGTTTATCTGGAAGGCTGAGGAAGTGCTCTCCCGATACGGAGAGAAGCTCATACCAGTGGTAGAACAGGGTCGTCCCGTGGGGGTAATCACCCGCCTGGACCTTATGCAGACCTACAGAGAGCACCTACGAGAGCTCAAGGCCTCTGAGAAGAGGATAGACGTCCCGCTCTCCATGAGAGGTCTTCTTGAGCTGATAGGCAAACAGGCCAGCTCCATGGGCTACCGGGTCCATCTGGTGGGCGGCGTGGTAAGGGACCTTCTTATGAGAAAGAGCATCTGGGACCTGGACTTGGTGGTGGAGGGTGATGCCTTGGCCCTTGCCCGTAGGCTTTCCGAGCTCTTCGGCGTGGAGGTGCACGCCTTTGAGGACTTTGGCACCGCCCACCTGAAGGTGCAAAACACCAAGTTAGAGCTGGCAACCACCCGAAGAGAAACCTACCCTCATCCCGGTGCCTATCCTGTAGTGGAACGGGCCAGCCTCAAAGAGGACCTGCTCAGACGGGACTTTACCATAAACGCCATGGCTCTTTCCATAAACCCCGAGGACTTCGGCACGCTCATAGACTACTTTGGCGGTCTGAAGGACCTAAAAGAGGGCCTTTTGAGAGTGCTCCATCCCATGAGCTTCGTAGAGGACCCGGTCAGAATCCTGCGGGCGCTTAGGTTTGCAGGCAGGTTCGGCTTTAGGCTCTCCAAGAACACGGAGAAACTCCTCAGGAAGGCAGTGGAACTCCAGCTCCTCAAGCAGGCACCAAGAGGTAGGCTCCTCAACGAGCTCAGGCTCTCCTTGCGGGAGGAGAAGCTCACAGACATAATAGAGCTATACAAAAAGTACAACGTCCTGGAGCAGGTTATAGAGGGCTTTACCTTCAGCCCGAAGCTGGATGCCCAGCTGGAAAAACTCAGAGAAGTTCTGAGCTGGCACAGAATAGAGTTCCCCCAGGAGAGCTTAGACTACGGCTGGGTCTTCCTGCTCCTACTTTTAAAGGACGTGCAAAAGGGGGAAGAGTTCCTCCGGGAGATGAGTGCGCCCGGCTGGGTGGTGGAAACTTACGCTCTGATAAAAGAGAAGTTCCACGAGCTCCTTTCCGCCCTACAGAGGGCCGAGAAAAACTCCGAGGTGTACACCGTCCTGAAGGGTAAGCCGGTTGCCCTCCTACTTTTGCTGATGCTCCACCACAGGGACAAGGTCCGGCTTTACATGGAAAAGCTCCGTCAGGTCAAGGTGGACGCAGGGCAGTTCCAGGGTCTCAGGGGCAAAGAGTTAGGTCAAGCCATAGAGAGGGAAAAGCTAAAACTCATGGACAGCCTACTCCTCTGACAGATACCCGAAGATGGCCTCTATGATGGAAAGAAGAACCGAGATTATGTTGGCGGCCAGAGCTCCCACCGCAAGACTGACCGCCTCGGGGATGTTGCCCAGAAAGTATACAAAAGCCGCAGGGATGAGATGAAGGTCTGCCACCAGACTGGCTGCGGTCATCTCCGTGGCTAAAATCTTGCCCTCTCCCAGCTTTAAAATGGTGGCGGTAAGGTTGGCAATCACCGTTATCACCAGCTCGTAGGGGTTGGGTCCAAAGAGGAAGCTCAAGTTCGTGGTAAGAGCCATAAGGAGAAAAAAGTCAGTCATTATCTTCTTGAGCCTCATGTCAGCACCTCTCTGTAGAAGTTCATGGCCTTCTTCACGTTAACAGGCCTGCCCAGCAGTAGAAGGACGTCCCCCTCTTCTATCTGCGTGTCTCCTGAGACGGTCAGCTCCAGGCTGCCGTCAGACCTCCTTATGCCTATGACCGTAACACCGTAAACCCTCCTTAGGTCTATGTCTTTGAGCTTCTTCCCCGCCAGCGCGCTCCTCTCGGAGACCTTTATCTCCACTATCTCCAGCTCCGCCTCCTCTCCGTAGGCTATGCGGTCAAAAAGGTCCGAGACAAAACCCCCAGCCTCGTGGAGCATGTAGGAGAATATCCTGTTGGCTATGAGCTTGTCGGGGACGATAACCTTGTTGGCACCCAGCTCTTCCAGCTTCTGGGCGCTCCCGTCGGTAGGCGCAGTGGAGTAGATGTAAAGTTTTTCCCGGTCTGGCTCCAAAAGTCTGGCGGTGACAATCACCGCTATGTTCTCCGCCTCCTGCTCCATGTTGGCGACGAGATACTTTGCCCTTTTTATGCCTGCGGAGAGCAACGCAGTCTTTTTGTAAGGCTCCTCGCTGACGAAGTACTTTATGTTATGCAGTTGCACATACTTGAGAGCTCCTTCTCGGGCGTCTACGACCACGAAGTCTATCTTCCTCTTGCGCAGGGCCTCCACCAGCCAGGCGGAGGTTTTGTTGTAGCCACAGACTATGGCATGGTCTTTCAGCTTCTCTATTTGGGAGAGCATTCTTATATATCTTATAAGATTTACCACATCGCCTACCAGAAAGACCCTTATGACCACCGTAACAGAGGTGGTAAAGACACCTATGCCCATAAGAGACAGAAAAGTAGTAAATATCCTACCTTGGGGCGTCTCCGACCCTTCGGCTATCTCTCCAAACCCTATGGTGCCTATGGTTATGACGGTCATGTAGAGGGAGTCTATGAAGTTGCCCCCCGACAGGAACATGTATCCCAGCGTGCCCACACTCAGAGAAAAGTGGAGGAGCAGAAGAGGTATCCTCAGCTCCCTCAGGGACTCTACGAGCTTTGTCTGATACACTTCCAAGAGGGTTTTTTCTCTTCTTTTTTTGAGTCTTAGACGTCTTCTCAGGGCTCTGAGTCTTGAGCTTGACAGGCGAGGCATACTTGCTATATTATAAGCTTTGCCTCCTGAGGGGGCGAATGGGCTCGACGGGAGCTGTAGGACGGGGTTGCAGGCAGGGTGGCAACCTCAACAGCCAAAGCAAACACTTCCCGAAAGGGAACTGGCTCTCGCTGCCTAAACTGAGGTAGCGGCTCTCCCACCGCTTGGCCTCTGGGTGGTGGGAAGGGTTCAGAAACGGAGGTGTAGGTTTCAGGCCGTGCAGGACCGGCTTGAGACCGAAACGTCAGTCTTGCTCGCCTTGAGGGGGTTTGCCAGTGGACGCCCCGAGGCTAAAGAGGAGCACTGGCTAAGCCTGTAGAGGCCCCGGGTTCTGAAGGTTCTCGGACGCGGGTTCGATTCCCGCCGCCTCCACCAAAGCTAAATCCCCAAGTCCCTTGCCTGCTCTTCCGTAAGATGCCTGTCCTCTTGGGAGCTCCTCAGAGTTTCACAGCGGTCCAAGAGCTCTTTCAGCCTTATGGGTGCCTCCGTGAGGGGTAGCGAGGAGTCGTATATCTCCCCTTTGACGCCGCACTCTTTTAGGGCTTCGTAGAGCATCTTCAGACCCTTCTCCGCCTCAGGTCCGTTACGGCGCACTATCCATATCCAGTTGGGGTCGAGCTTGCCCTCCTTGTGGAGGTCTCTTATGGCGTTTGCCACACCCTCTCCAAGGGTCACGTCTATGCGAGTGTTGTTGGCGGTTCCTCCGCAAACCAGCACCCCTCTTATGCCGGGCTTGGACAGGATTATGCGAGTTATCTTGTACATCTTCTCCGCAGGTGGGTTTCCACCTATGTCGGTGAAGTTGGCAGGCTTTAGGCCAACTGCGTAGGTAGTTTCGATGGTGACCGTAGAACCACCTCCTCCAAAGGTCATCATGGCGATGTCCCCTTCCACTTCTACGTAAGAGCCCGCCTTACCCCTGTGGTCGTCCCTGTCTATGAGAGAGGCCTGTATCTCCCTCTCGGTAGGAGGTCTTTTCATGGCACTCCTGACGCCGTAAATTTTGGCAGGTGGCACGCTGGCATCGTCGTCAATGGTCACCACCGCATCCAAGGCCAGCACCCTCTGCTTGCCCCCCACCTCGCAGATGGCAAGGGGGTTTATCTCCAAGAGCCTGGCCTCCACAGACCAGAAGGCATTCCACATGTTGGCCACAACCTCTGAGAGCTCTCTCAGGACGCCTATGTACTCCGTAGGAAGGCCAAGCTCGAGCAGGTAGTTTCTCACCATGTGAGGGTAGAGTCCTTTCAGTGGGTCTATGGTCCAGCTCTTTACTTTCTCCGGGGGGACCTCCTCTATGTCCATGCCACCCTCTAAGCTGAGAGTAAGCACGGGAGACCTTGTCTCTGTCGAGTAGGTAATGGAGGCGTAGAGCTCTTTCAGGATGTTTGCCTTCTCGGTTACCATAAGACCTACGGGCATCTCCCCGTAGACTGGGTAGTTAAGTAGGGCGTTAAAGGTTTCAATCGCCTCCTCAGGACTTTTGCAGAGTTTTACCGCTCCAGCCTTTCCCCTCTTTCCGACGAGCACCTGAGACTTTATCACGCACTCGCCCAGCTGTTGGATGAAGTTCACCACATCGTCGCTCAGGTGGTCGCTGAAGACAAACCTGGGCGTGGGTATCTCGTACTTTCTAAAGACTTTCTCGTAGGCCTCGTGCTCGTAAAGGTTCATCCTGTACCTCCGCAAGGGTTTGCCAAGCATTATACCACCACTGCAGTATATATTTACCTTTATGGCCCACAAGTTTGACCCAGCAAAGCTTCAAAAGTTAGACGACCCGGCCCGGCTGGAGCTTTTTGACCCTCGCAAGGTCTTTAAAGACTTCGGCCTTAAAAGGGGTATGAAGGTGCTGGACGTGGGCACGGGGGCGGGCTTTTACCTACCCTTTCTGTCTGAGCTCGTAAGTCAGGAGGGAAAGGTTTACGGCATAGACGTACAGCCTCTGGCTGTGGAGTACGCAAGAAAGAAGGCAGACAGTTTAAACCTCTCCAACGTGGAGGTGCTCCTGTCCAAGGAGTGCGAGATTCCCCTACCTGACGATACAGTGGACTTTGTATCCATGGTCTTCGTTTTTCACGAGCTTGAAGACCCAGTGTCCTTCTTGCAAGAAGTTAAAAGGGTATGCAAACCGTTGGCCTATGTGGGTATAATAGACTGGAAAAAGGAAGAGAGGGACAAGGGACCGCCACCTGAGGAGGTTTACTCCGAGTGGGAAGTGGGCCTTATGTTGGAAGAGGCAGGTCTCAAAGTGGGTAGGATGGTGGAAGTGGGCAGGTACTGCTTTGGTGCTTACGCAGTGGTGGTCAAGGAAGAGCCCAAAAGGTTTCACAGCCCTATAAGAGTGCCTCCGGGCCTACTATGAGAAGCATCAGGGAAGACTTAAGGTCTCTGGGCGTAAGCCTTGAAGGCAAGTACATACTATACACCACAAAGAACAAAGACAGGATGGTACTCGTACCCTACCGCCACATACAGAGCATAGAACTCAGAGACAAAAAGGTTTCAATCCTCACAGGTAGCATGGATAAATTGGTTATAGAGCTCCCCTCTGAAGTCATGGCAAAGCAGCTCTTTGATGAGCTCATGCTTCAGCTTGAAAAGGCCTACCTCTGACCGCCTGCGATGGCGGGGACTATGGAGAGGAGGTCACCTGACTTCAGCTCCGTATCCAAGCCTCTGAGAAACCTTATGTCCTCGTCGTTTACGTAAAGGTTGACGAACTTTCTGACTTCGCCCTGCTCGTCTATTATCCTCTCTTTAATACCCGGGAAATTCTCTTCTAGCTTCTCTATGGCCTCTCTCACCGTGCTGGCCTGCACCTGCACCTCACCCTGGCCGTTGGTCACCCTTCTCAGGGGCGTGGGTATTCTAACTACTACACTCATCTTGGACCTCCTGACATATTATATCACGGCAGTTATAATACGCCCTATGAAAGGTGTGCTACTTGCGGTGCTGGCGGTCATGTCCTCTGCTTCCTGCGTCTCGGTGGTGGTCTTGAAAGACCCGCTTAGTGCACAGGAGCGCATTGACCTGGGATACCTCTACGAGAAGGAAGGAAAGCTCGAGTTGGCGAAAAAAGAGTACGCCAAGGCCATAAGAAAAGACAGGAGAAGCTGGCTGGCCTACTACAATTTAGGCAACGTCTACGCAAGGCGGGGAGACATGCAAAAAGCACAGGAGCTCTACCAGAGAGCTCTGCGTATAGAGAGAGACCCAGACCTGCTGAACAACTTGGCCTTCGTCTTGAAAGAAAGAGGGCAATACTGCCAAGCCTTGGAGCTCTTAGAGGAGGCTCTCAAAAAGAGGCAGAGAGTGGAATACACACAAAACCTGCGGGAGGTGGAGAGACTGATAGCGAATAGAAACTTAGACTGTTCATCCCTTGAAGGGGAAGGGGAACCTTGGTAGCTGGGGCACGCCCTTCATACCCTTTAGCTTCTTTATCATCTTCTTCATCTCTTCGTACTCTTTTAGCACTCTGTTTACCTCCGACACGGTGGTCCCGCTACCTTTTGCTATTCTCTGCTTCCTGCTCATGTTGATTATTTTGGGGTTTCTCCTCTCCTGCTTGGTCATGGAGAGTATGATTGCTTCGGTTTTCTTGAACTTTTTCTCCTCTATTTTCAAGCCCTTGAGCTGAGAGCCTATGCCGGGGAGCATGCCTAACAGCTTGTCCAGCGGTCCCATGTTCTTTATGAACCTTATCTGCTTGAGCAGGTCTTCCAAGTCAAACTCACCTTTTAGCACCTTCAGTGCAAGCGTCTGAGCCTCGTCCTCAGGTATGGCCTTTTGAGCCTTTTCTACGAGGGTTTGAATGTCTCCAAGTCCGAGGATGCGCTGGGCAACCCTGTCGGGGTAGAAGGGCTCTAAGTCCTCCACCCTCTCGCCCACGCCCATGAACTTTACCGAGACGCCCAGAGCCTCTTTGACGGAGAGGGCTACGCCACCTCTGGCGTCCCCGTCCATCTTGGTAAGTAGCACCCCCGTAAGACCCAAAAACTCGTGAAAGGTCTTGGCAGCACCTAGGGCGGACTGACCTTGCATGGCGTCCGCCACGTACAGCACCTCCGAGGGTTTGACCGTCTCTTTCAGGCTCCTGAGCTCTTCCATGAGCTCCTGGTCTATGTGAAGCCTTCCTGCAGTGTCAAGGAGCAGGTAGTCCACGCCCTCTTTCCTGGCCATCTCCAGAGCTCTCCGCGCTATCTCCGAGGCGGTAAGCCCCTCTTCAAAGCTGTAGTAGGGCACTCCTATCTTCTCGGCCAGCTTCTGGAGCTGAAGCATGGCGGCGGGACGCCTTATATCTGTGGAGCTCACCGCCACTTTCAGACCCTGCTCTTTCAGGTAGTAGGCAAGCTTGGCCACGCTGGTGGTCTTTCCCGTGCCCTGAAGACCCACGAGAAGCACCACACCCTTTTTTAGGTCTTCTTTTTGTCCACCTAAGGTCTGAACCAGCTCCTCGTATATGGTAATCAGAAAGCTGTCTTGGGGGGATGGGCTCTGCCTTAGGTCCTCTTGGAGGGCTCTTTCTCTGACTCTTTTTACGAAGGTCTTTACCACCTCGTAGTCCACGTCCGCCTCTATGAGGGCGGTTCTTACCTCTCTCAAGGTGTCGTTTACCTGCTTTTCGGTGAGCTTTCTGGCATCTTTTACCCTTCCCAGAGCTCTCCCGAGCTTTTCTGAGAGGAATTCTAACATAGGCTTTAGTATAATACAGCCTATGCCTACTTTCAAGGTGGCGGTGCTGGAAGGAGACGGCATAGGACCGGAGGTGATAGGAGCTACCCTAAAGGTGCTGGAGAAAGTGTCAGAACTCTCTGGGGTAGAGCTAGTCTTCGAAAGAGGGCTTATAGGCGGTTCCGCCATAGACCAGAGGGGCACGCCCCTGCCCCAGGAGACGCTCAGACTGTGCTTGGAGTCTCATGCGGTCCTTCTGGGTGCGGTGGGAGGACCCAAGTGGGACCACCTTCCTACGGAGAAAAGACCGGAGAAGGGTCTCCTAGGCATAAGAAAGGCCTTGGACCTCTACGCCAACCTAAGACCTGTTAAGGTTTACGAGCCACTTATTTCCTCCTCACCTCTGAAGGAGGAGGTGGCCCGTGGCACAGACTTTATCGTGGTGAGAGAGCTCACCGGAGACGCCTACTACGGAGAGCCAAGGGGGGTCTTCTTAGAGGGGGGCAAAAGGGTGGGCATAAACACCATGAGATACACGGAGGAGGAGATAAGGAGGGTGGTCAGAAGGGCCTTTGAGCTGGCGCTCCAAAGGAGGAGAAAGCTCGCCAGCGTGGACAAGTCCAACGTGTTGGAGGTGAGCGGGCTCTGGAGACAGGTGGTGCAGGAAGAGGCTCAAAACTACCCTGAGGTGGAGGTGGAGCACCTCTACGTGGACAACTGTGCCATGCAAATGGTGAGAAGACCCTCCTCCTTTGACGTGATAGTGACCGGTAACCTTTTTGGGGACATCCTTTCAGACGAGGCGGCGGTCATCTCCGGCAGTCTGGGCATGCTACCCTCCGCAAGTCTGGGGGACAGGTATGCCCTTTACGAGCCCGTGCACGGCTCAGCACCCGACATAGCGGGCAATGGCGTGGCAAACCCATTGGCTACTATTCTCTCTGGTGCTATGATGCTCAGGCACTCCTTTAACATGCACCGAGAGGCGGACTTAGTGGAGAGGGCTGTGGAGCTGGTGCTTGAGAGGGGCTACAGGACTCCCGACATACAAAGTCCAGGCTGTGCTCTCGTGGGCACGGAGGGCATGGCGAGAGAAGTTATAAGGGCACTGGAGGAGCTATGGCGTTAGGCGTTCTTTTAGCGCTCTTGGCTTTACTCTCCGGGGCTGGTGCCCAGGAGCTCTCGGAGAGGGTAAGGGGCTTTTTCCAGAGAGAGGGCTACGTGGTAAAGGTGGAGGGGGACAGGGTGCTGGTGGACTTGGGCAGGGGCAGAGCCTTCGTGGGTGAGGAGTTTGACGTGATAAGGGAGGGCAGGGAGGTAGTCCATCCCGTCACCCGACAGGTCTTGGGCAGAGAAAGACAAAAAGTGGGTAGGATAAGAGTAGAGGAGGTCCAGGAGGGCTTTTCCTACGCCAGACTGGTGGAGGGCATAGCCAGAGAGGGGGAAAAGGTAAGGCTCAGGCTGGAGGGGGTCTGCTTTGAAGGTTCTGAGGAGCTCCTTTTCAGGCTAAGGACTGCTCTTCCCGAGCTCAGAAGGGGCAAAGGTTGCACCTACGACCTGAGAGAGGTCAAGGAAGGCATAGGAGTGGAGTTCAGGGGAAGTCCCGTTGCTTTGTTCTCTTCCCCGAGTGCTTCTCCCGACAGGGTCCTTTCGGAGGACGTAAACCTTCTGGCGAGGGCCAGGCTTCTGCGCGCGCTTCCTGGAGTGCCTGTGTCTGCGGACCTATGCGACCTTACCGGCACGGGCAAGGAGTTTCTGGTTGTTCTCTACAGCGGTAGGTTGGAGGTTTACGAGCTTCTCAGAGACGAGCTGGTGAGAAGGTTTGACTACTCCCTACCCAGCGGTGTTGCGGTAGGGCTTCAGTGCGGGAAGATAGACGGGGGTGGTCAGGACCTGGTGCTGGTAAACATGATTTCGGGAGACTCCCCCCGCTCTATGGTGTTAAGGGCGGTGGGAGACAGCCTGACGGCGGTGGTAAAGAACGTGCCTTATCTTATGGGCGTTCTTAACAAGGAGAAAGCAAGGGACAGCTTCGTAGGACAGCGGTTTAACCTGAGAGACAGGTTTGGTCCGACAGTCAGACTTTCCCTTGAGGGAGAGAGGATAAGGGAGGTGGGTGCCTTTCTCGCCCCCCGTGGCTTTAGGATAGACAGCGCCTTTACCTTCGGGGAGTACCTGCTCTTTACCGACACTTCAGGAAGGGTCAGAGTGTTCAGAGGTGACTCAGAGGTCTTCTCCACGGAGGAGGGGTTTGGAGGCTCCTACGCGCTGGCGGAGGTGCTCACGGACCAAGGAAAGGTGAACCTAGTCTTCAACCCGAGGGGGGCTCAAGTGAAGTTCTTAGGCTTTAATCTGGCCTTCGTGGTAAAAAACCACGCAGGGACGGTGCAGAGGTTTTTGGACATAGTCAAATACAACAGAGGAGAGCTCTTCCTGCTGGGAGAGAGGCGTCGGGGTGTGTTTTTTCTGAGACCTCTGAGAGGGTCCAACTTTGAAGAGGCAGTGCAGGTAGTGCTCTCCACAAAGGAGGGCAGGATACTGGTCCTCACGGGCAGGACTGGTATGCTAACTCTCCAGAGTAGGGGAGAGGTCTACGAACTGGAGCTAAGAGTCCTGTAGCTTCCTCTGCAGGAGGACCTTAAACCTGTCTCCCATGCTCACCAGCATGGTCTTGAGCCTTGAAAGCCTTTCAACCCCCTCCGGGGTCTCCGACCTGCTCAGGAGCTCCAGCTCCTCCACGAAAGGGGGGGCGGAAAGTAGAAAGTCCCGCAGGCTCTTCAGGCTGAGGGTCTCCAGGCCAAAGTCCCTGCCGTACTCCTCAAGCAGGGAGAAGTTCACGTGGGCGGTTAGGTCCATGCCCTCCTGCACCTTAGTGTGAAGGCGGTGAAGGCGGTAGCCCACCACCGTGCCCTCGGGAAACCTTTTTATCTCCTGCGCTTTGTATCCGTAGTCCACCACCAAGTGGTAGCCCTTCAGTAGGTGCTCCGCCACCCTCTGGAGAAAGTCTATGCAGTCCAGACAGAGCTCTACCGTCTGACTTAGCCCCTCGTAGCCCATCCTTCTGAGCACCTCTCCAAGGCGCGGGGTGGAAAACTCCCGCCACACCTGCTTGCCGTTTTCCAGAAAGAGCTCCTTGCCCTCCCTCAGCACGTGCACCGGCAGGCAGTCAAAAAACTCGTTGGAGAAAACCACGCCCTGCACGGGTACCAAAGACTCCACCCAGAACACCTTTCCCTGAAACTCTCCCAGCCTTCTGCGCTGGAGTTCCACCAGCTTTGGGCTGAAGTCCAATATGTAGTAGACAAGGCGCGAGTAGAGGTCCGCCCTGTGTTTTCTGAGGTAGCTGAGCACATCGTAGGCCAGAGCTCCGCTCCCCCCACCCAGCTCTAAGAGAGCGGGTCTTTCGTAGCCTTCCACCAGCTCAGCCAAGTGGTGGGCAAGGGCGTAGCCAAAAGCCCTGTCCAGCTCCGGTGCGGTGAAAAAGTCCTTCCTGAAGTCAGAGCGGTAGTACTTCTTTACGTTTTGGGCCATCCAGTCCCTGAAGCTTATCATCCGGGAGGCCAGCCCATGGTGCGACCTGCTATGAAGTGAAGGTGCAGGTGAAAGACGCTCTGACCTGCGTCTTTGCCCACATTAAAGACCAGCCGGTAACCCCCTGCGAGCTCCTCGTTGGGAGCATAGCCCAGCTCCTCCCCCAACTTTCTTGCCACGTAGAACATGTGTCCCACCACTTCCCTGTCCTCTGGCTCAAGGCTCTGGACGCCCACTATGTGCCTTTTTGGCACTACGAGAAGATGCGTAGGGGCTACCGGGTTAATGTCGTGGAAGACATAGACCAGCTCGTCCTCGTAGACGCCCCTTGAGGGTATCTCCTTCCTTACGATTTTGCAAAAGATGCAGTCCTCCATCTTGGCCTCCTCCGAGCATACTATAACAGTCTATACTGTATATAACATGGACCTGTTCGTGTTGGACACCAGCGTCTTTACCAACCCCGACGTTTACACCCAGTTTGAAAAAGACCAAAAGGGTGCCATAGAGAGTTTTCTGTCCCTTGCCTCCCGTAGCACGGTGCGGTTCTACATGCCCACCTCCGTCTACGAAGAGCTCAACAAAATGGTGGAGCTTGGAAGCCTCAGGCCCAAGTTTGAGACGCTGGTGAGGGTTCGCTCGCCCAGAAGGTACAGCCTTACCGTGCCTGCGGAGTTCCTCTACGACTTTGTGGAAGAGCTAAGGCACAGGATAAACAAGGGGCTTCGCATAGCGGAGGAGCACACGAAGGAGGCAGGCAAGCTCCCAGAGGAGGTAGGCAAACTGGTAGGCAGGCTCAGGGAAAAGTACAGGGAAGCCCTCAGGACGGGCATAATAGACAGCAAGGAGGACTTGGATGCGCTCCTGCTGGCCTACGAGCTGGACGGAGTTTTGGTCTCGGGAGACGAAGGCCTCAGGAGCTGGGCGGACAAGGTGGGCGTAAAGCTCATAGACCCCAGAAGCCTGAAAGCCATAATGGAGAACTGCACGACAGTTTAAGCCCGCACCTTTAACCTTTTAAACCACAGGAGGCTCACAAGTAGCCAGAAAAAACAAAGAGCAGTTGCGGTAAGGGTCATAAGGTGGCTTCCCTGCTTCAGGGCAAGACCGCCCCACAGACCGCCCGCAAAGGCTCCGAGGAACTGCACCGTGTTGAAAAGGCCCAAGGAGAGACCTCTCAGGTCTCTGTGGGTCAGCTTCGTAAGAAGGGAGGGAATGAGGGCCTCCAGCAGGTTAAAGCCGAGAAAGAACAGAAAGACCATAAAAACCAAGCCCCAGAAGCTCCGCACCAGTTCAAAGCTGAGAAAGGAAAGACCTACCAGAAAAACCCCGGACAGGAAGACCTCTCTCAGCTTACCCTTTTTCTCCGCCAGAAGAATGGCAGGCACCATCACGGCCAAAGCAAGAAGTATGGCGGGTAGGTATATCTTCCAGTGTGTCAGCTTGGGCATGTGGTAGCTGTAGACCAGCTCGTAGGGCACTACGGTGAAGAGCACCACCATGCAGGCGTGGAGAAAGCCGACAGAGAAGTTCAGAAATAGCTGGTCAGAGCTCCTCAAAAGAAGGGCCAAGTTGGTGAGGGAGGGCTCTATCTCCCTGTCTCTGGAGTTCTCCACAGGCTCTGGCACTTGGGTCATAAGGACGTAGGTGGCAAGCAGGCTCAGAAAGGCGGTAAGGAAGAAGAGAAAGGGCACTCCGAAGGCTCCTGCCAGCAGGGGAGCCAAGACCAAGCTCAGGGCAAAGGTGAGACCTATGGAAGCTCCCACTTGGGCGAAGGCTCTCGTTCTTACCTCCTCTCGGGTGAGGTCCGCAGAGAGGGCAATCATCACCGAGGAGACCGCCCCAAACCCCTGCACGAAGCGGGCGACCACCATGCTCCATATGTTGCCCACCAAGCCCGCCATCAGACTACCTAAGGCGTAGGTGAGCATGCCCACGAGAATCACCGGCTTCCTGCCGTGCTTGTCCGAAAGATAGCCAAAAGGTATCTGTAGCAGTGCCTGAGCGAGTCCGTAAACGCCTACTGCCAAGCCTATGAGAGTGGGCGTGGCTCCCTCCAAGGTCTTCAGGTAAGGCGAGAGCACGGGCAGGAGCAGGAAAAGACCTAACATGCGCACCACAACCGCAAAGGTTATGCTGAGAACCACCCTCCTTTCCTGAGGCGTGAAGCCCTTTAGCATCAGAGAAACTGTCTTAAAAACCTCAGGTCGTTTTCGAAGAAGAGCTTTATGTTGTCTATGCGAAAGTAGAGCATGGCAAGCCTTTCTACGCCCATGCCGAAGGCAAAGCCTTGGTAGCTCTCCGGGTCAAGCCCGCAGTTTTCTAACACCTTGGGGTGCACCATGCCGCAGCCCATCACCTCCAGCCAACCGGACTGCTTACAGACCTTACAGCCCACGCCTCCGCATATGACGCAACCTATGTCCACCTCCGCGGAGGGCTCGGTAAAGGGAAAGTAGGAGGCTCTGAAGCGAACCGGCACGTCAGCTTCGAAAAACTCCCTGAGAAAGACCTCTATGGTGTACTTCATGTGCCCAAAGGAGAGCTCCTGGTCCACCACCAGACCCTCTACCTGATGGAACATGGGGGAGTGGGTGGGGTCGTCGTCCCTTCTGTAGACTCTGCCGGGTGCCACCATGTATATGGGAGGCCTATGGGCAAGCATGGTCCTTATCTGCACGGGAGAAGTGTGGGTCCTCAGAAGGTAGCCCTCCCTGTTTACGTAGAAGGTATCCTGCATGTCCCGGGCTGGGTGCTCCTTTGGGATGTTCAGAAGGTCAAAGTTGTAGTCCTCCCGCTCCACTTCAGGACCCTCCATCACCCTAAACCCCATGCTGAGGAAGATGCTTTTCACCCTCCTGAGGGTCTGGGTAATGGGGTGAAGACTGCCCACCGCGCGCTGTAGTGGCACCGAGAGGTCAAGCCACTCCTCCGAGAGCCTTCTCTGGAGCTCCGCCCTTTTTATCTCCTCCTCCTTCCCCTTGAGGAGCTCCTCCGCCCTGTTCTTGATCTGGTTGACCTTCTGTCCGTAAGACTTTCTCTCTTCGGGCGGGAGGTCTCTTATGTTAGAGATGGCCTGAGTTATGAGCCCGCTTTTGCCCAGGTATTTCGCCTTCAGTTGCTGGAGCTCTTGGAGAGAGCGGACTCTCTTTAGCTCTCTTTCCAGCTCCTCTTCTACCTGGCTCAGGTCTATCATGCGGGCTGTAGGAGGGCTTCCTTGACCCGTTTGACTATCTGGGCAAAGCCCTCTGGGTCTCTGACTGCCATGTCCGCCAGCACCTTTCTGTTGAGGTTTATGCCCGCCCTGTTGAGCCCGTTTATGAACTTGCTGTAGGAGAGCCCGTGGGGCCTGACCGCCGCGTTTATGCGAGCAATCCACAGCCTCCTGAAGAGCCTTTTTCTCTGCCTTCTGTCTCTGTAGCTGTACTGCAGAGCTCTAAAGACGTACTCCTTGGCCCTTCTATAGACGTTCTTGCGCTGACCTCTGAAGCCTTTGGCCAGCTTAAGCACCTTCTTCTTGAACTTCCTCGAAGAGGGACCCTTTACGCGCATCTGCTCCTCCTTAGGCTAAAGCATATATTTTAACACACCTGCAGAACTCAGGGGCGGGGCAATATTATAACCTATGCAGGTTGTGGCACGAAAAGAGCAGGAGGAGAGGCTCCTGAAGCTGGTAGAGGCAGGGAAGGAGCTGGTGAAGAAGGCCATAGAGTTTATCGAAGAGAGACACGCAGGGCAGTACAGGAAGACGGGCGAGCCTTACGTGTTGCACCCGTTGGAGGTGGCCCTCTACCTTGCACAGCTCGGCATGGACAGAAGCACCATCGTAGCGGGCCTACTTCACGACGTGCTTGAAGACACTGCCACCACCTACGAGGAGCTAAAAGAGCACTTCGGAGAAGAGGTGGCGGAGATAGTGGAAGGCGTGACCAAGTTGGGGAAGATACCCTTCAAAGACCTGCAGACTCAGAAGGCGGAGAACTACCGCAAGCTCATTTTAGCCTTTTCCAAGGACTTGAGGGTCATATTCGTAAAGCTGGCGGACCGCTGGCACAACATGAAAACACTGCACTGCTTTAGCAGGGAAAAGCAGGTAAGGATAGCGCGGGAGACGCTGGAGCTCTTCGTGCCCATAGCCAACAGGCTAGGTCTTTGGAGGATAAAGACCGAGCTGGAGGACCTCTGCTTTATGTACCTCTACCCCAAGGAGTACGAGGAGGTAAAGAGCTTCGTAGGCAAGACCAGGGAGGAGCTGGAGAGCTACCTAAAAGAAGTTTTCATACCTTCCCTAAGAAGAGAGCTCCAGAAGGCGGGCCTTGAAGCCCACATCACTTACAGACCCAAGCACCTCTACAGCATATGGCAGAAGACCATACGCAAGGGCATAAGGTTGGAGGATGTTCACGACCTTCTGGGCGTCAGGGTCATAGTCAACATGGTCCAAGAGTGCTACTTGGTGCTGGGCGTAGTGCACAGTGCCTTCAAGCCCGTGCCGGGCAAGTTTGACGACTACATATCCCTGCCAAAGCCCAACCTCTACCAGTCTCTTCACACTACGGTCATAGGACCTGAAGGTAAGATGGTGGAGGTGCAGATAAGGACCTGGGAGATGCACGAGAGGGCGGAGAAAGGCATAGCCGCCCACTGGGCCTACAAGGAGGGCAAAAACCTGCAGGACAGCGGCGTGTACTCTTGGCTTAAGAGCCTCGTGGAGAGCGTGCAAGGGAGCAAAAACTCCGAAGAGCTCTTGGAAAACCTCCGTCTGGAGCTTTTCTCGGAGGAGGTCTTCGTCTTCACCCCGAGGGGCGACCTGGTGGTGCTCCCCAAGGGTGCCACGCCGGTGGACTTTGCCTACCACATACACACGGAGGTGGGCAACCACTGCGCAGGTGCCAAGGTAAACGGCAAGATAGTGCCCCTCTACTACCGCCTCCAAAACGGCGACCAGGTGGAAATACTGACCCACCCAAACAAAAAGCCCAACCCCGAGTGGCTCAACTTCGTGGTCACCTCCAAGGCAAAAAGCAGGATAAAAGCGGTGCTCAAGGAGCTAGAAAAGAATAGGTACCTCCAGCTGGGGCGTGAAAGGCTGGAAAAGCTCCTGCACAGGCTGAACCTAAGCAGGGAGGCTCTTCTGGAAAAGCTCTTGGAAGACACAAAGGCGAAGACGGAGGAGGAACTCCTGCTCCTGCTGGGTAGCGGAAGGCTCTCTTTGGAGAGGGTTTACTCCCTTTTCAAGAAAAGCCACAGGGAAAAGCCTCAGGAGAAGGTGGAGGACACGCTCCAGATTGACGGGCTTGGAAGCGTGCTCCATACGCTAGCCGGCTGCTGTAACCCCCTTCCCGGAGAGGAAGTCTACGGCGTCATTACCAAGGGCAAGGGCCTAGTCATACACTCGAAGGAGTGTCCTAACCTCAACCACGTAAGACAAATCTCGCCGGAGAAGGTCGTAAAGGTCCTCTGGGACAGGTCCAAGGGGCTACATCCGGTTCGCATAAGGCTGGTGGTAAAGGACAGAGTAGGCATGTTGGCGGAGGTCACCTCAGCCATATCCCGGACCGGGGCAAACATCACCGAGGCCAAGACCAAGAGCCTGCCCTCAGGAGAGGCCCTCATGGACTTCACCCTTCAGGTGGAAAACTACCAGAAGTTTTTAAGGGTAAAGGAGTCCCTCCAGAGCTTGGAGGGGGTGGAGAGACTTCAAAGACTTATGGGTTAGTCGCAGTTAGCTTGATTTTTTGGTATGCCAACGCTTAGCTACTAACTAACCTTGAACACGTATCCCACACTTGACAGGCTATTTTCCTTTTTCAAAGCAGGAAGGAGCGGACGCCAGTGGAGAGCTCCAGGCGATTCTGGGCGAGGGTAGCAAGTTTGAGGGCAACCTAAAGCTAAGCGGTGGCTTGGTAAGGCTTGACGGCTCGGTGAGGGGCGACGTGACGGGCAAAGCCAGCGTGGAGCGCCTTGCGGTATATGGGCTCATCAAGGGGAGCATAGTGGCAAGAGAGGTGGAGCTTTCGGGTGGAAGGCGACATCACGGGGGAGGCCCTTCAAGTTGAGAAAGGGGCAGTCTACAACGGTAGGTGTTCTGTAAAGGGGCCGGGCGGACCCCAGCAGGTTCAGTCTTCGAGGGTTGAGACATCGCCTACCGGCAGTCCCAGCTCCTGAGCCTTTAGCACCCTTCTCATTATCTTACCGCTTCTGGTCTTGGGCAGTTTTTCCACAAACTCTACCTCCTCGGGCACCGCTATGGCACCCAGCATGCGTCTCACGTGCTCTTTTATCTCCTCCTTGAGGTTGTCCGAGGGCTCTACGCCCTTTTTTAGGATCACGAAGGCCTTTATGGACTCGCCCTTTATCTCGTGAGGCTTGCCTATGACCGCAGCTTCGGCCACCGCAGGGTGGTCCACCAGTGCGCTCTCCACCTCCATGGTGCCTATGCGATGTCCTGCCACGTTCAGCACATCGTCCGCACGGCCGAGAATCATCACGTACCCCTCCTCGTCGTAGGTGGCCAGGTCACCGGTCAGGTAGTATCCAGGTATGGTGTTCCAGTACTTTTCGTACCTCTCCGGCTCGCCCCAGCAGGTTCTCAGCATGGAGGGCCAGGGCGTTTTTACCACCAGGTTTCCTACCGTGTTCGGCGGGAGCTCCTTTCCGGAGTTGTCCACCACCGCCACCTCTATGCCGAAGTAAGGCTTTCCTGCCTTGCCGGGCTTGGCAGGATAAGAGGGTATGGTGGTTATCATGTGCATGCCAGTTTCTGTTTGCCACCACGTGTCCACGATGACGCACTTTTCCCTTCCTATGTGCTTGTAGTACCAGTGCCAGGCTTCGGGGTTTATGGGTTCACCCACCGAGCCCAAGATTCTCAGGGAGGAAAGGTCGTACTTGGCGGGCCACTGCTCCCCGTGTCTCATAAACATCCTCACCGCGGTAGGAGCGGTGTAGAAGACATTTACTCTGTAGCGCTCTACGTAGCTCCACCACCTTCCCGGGTCAGGATAATCTGGTGCGCCCTCGGTTATCACGGAAGTGGCACCGCAGGCAAGCGGTCCGTAGACTATGTAGCTGTGTCCCGTTATCCACCCTATGTCCGCGGTGCACCAGTAGATGTCCTCCTCGTGCAGGTCAAAGGTTATCTTAGTGGTAAAGTAGGTGCCCACTATGTAGCCGCCGGTGGTGTGGAGCACACCCTTGGGCTTGCCCGTCGTGCCAGAGGTGTAGAGGATAAAAAGCGGGTCTTCCGCGTCCATGGGCGTGGGCTCACACTCGGGCGAGCTCCCTCTGAGGAGCTCCTCAAAGTTCACCAAGAACCCTTCAGAGCCCTTCAGTACGTCCCCGTCCCTGTCCCAGACCACCACCTTCTCCACGAAGCTGAGCCCTTCCACCGCCCTCTGGGCAGTGGTCAGCAGGTCTATCTTCTTACCCCTTCTCTTGGTGTAGGTGGAGGTAAGGAGCACCTTGGCCTTGGCGTCCTCTATCCTTAGCCTTAGGGCCCCCTCGCTAAAGCCTGCAAAGACCACGCTGTGAATCGCCCCTATCCTGGCGCAGGCTAACATGCAGGCGATTGCTTCTACAGTGTTAGGCATGTATATGGAAACCCTGTCCCCTTTCTCTACGCCCAAGGACTTAAGACCGTTGGCGATGCGGTTTACCAGCTCTAAGAGCTCACCGTAGGTGACCTTTCTCTCCCTGTTGTCCTCGTCTACGAATATGTAGGCCACCTTGTTGCGTTTTCCTGCCTGCACATGCCTGTCCAGGCAGTTGTATGTAATGTTGGTTTTGGCGTTGATGAACCACTTGGCGTAGGGATAGTTCCACTCTAAGACCTTGTCCCACCTTTTAAACCAGTGGAGCTCTTCCGCCACCTTTGCCCAGAAGGCCTCCCTGTCTTTGAGAGATTCCCGGTATAGACTTTCGTAGTCCTTTATCCAAGAGCTTTCCACGATGTGGGCAGGCGGTTGGTACTTCTCTTCCACCTTTAGATGGACCTCTTCCCTCGGTTCCATGTTTGGCCTCCTTTCTTGGTTTTAGTTTAAGTATAGTATAAGTTATGCGTAGAGACTTTGGTTTGTTATGAGATATTTTTTAATTATATGCTGACATTCTGAAAATCTCATATCGTTGACATGAAGACGAAAAGTTCTAAAAAAATAGAAAAAACTCCAGGAGGTAAAACATGCTGTCAAAGGAGGAACTGGAAGGCTACTGGCGGGAGAACAGAAAACTTATGTGGATTGTGCTAGTCGTGTGGGCTCTTGTCTCCTACGGAGCTGCGCTCATATCTGGATGGCTCAACAGGATAGTGTTGCTAGGCTTCCCGCTGGGCTACTACATGGGTGCACAGGGAGCTCTTTTGGTCTTCTTGCTACTTATCGTGTTCTACGCAAAGAGGATGGACGAGACGGACAGAAAGTACAGAGTAGAGGAGGACTGAGATGGTGGACAGGGACTTTGTGGACAGGCTGAAGAAGGTCTACTCTATTTACACAGGCGGTCTCATCGCCATTCTTGTACTCCTATACTTGGGCGAGAAGGTCTTAGGGCTGTCTCCCAGCTTCATAGGCTACGTGTTTCTCTTTGGCACCATCGCGGTTTACGCAGCCATAGGCATCATATCCAGAACCGGTCAGGTGGCGGAGTACTACGTGGCAGGCAGAAGAGTCCCCTCCGTCTTCAACGGTATGGCAACCGCCGCAGACTGGATGTCCGCCGCCTCTTTCATAGGTATGGCGGGCGTTCTTGCCCTGCAGGGCTACAACGGCCTTGCCTTCATCATGGGCTGGACGGGAGGTTACGTGCTACTCGGTGTGCTCATAGCCCCTTACCTGAGAAAGTTCGGTGCCTACACCATACCCGACTTTTTGGACGCAAGGTACGGCGGAAAGCTCCCCAGGTTCGTGGGCATAGTGGCTACTCTTATCGTCTCCTTTACCTACTTGGTGGCCCAGATAACGGGCGTGGGCATCATCGCCAGCAGACTACTGGGACTGCCCTACGAGGTGGGAGTCTTTGTGGGTCTTGCGGGCATACTGGTCTGCTCCTTCTTGGGTGGTATGAAGGCGGTAACCTGGACCCAAGTGGCCCAGTACATAGTGCTCATTATTGCCTACCTCATACCGGTGACGGTGCTCTCTTATAAGTACACGGGCAACCCTGTGTCCCAAATCTCCTACGGCTTTGCCCTGCAGGGCGTGGAGCAAAAGTTGGCACAGCTAAAGGACGACCCCAAGGAAAAAGAGGTAAGGGAAATACACAAAAAGCGCGCCGAGGAGCTAAAGGCAAAAATCGCCAACCTGCCCCAGAGCTGGGAGCAGGGCAAGAAGGAGCTTGAGAACAAGCTAAAGGCCCTGCCTGCAAACGACCCAAAGAGGGCGGAAGTAGAGAAACAGCTAAAAGACTACCCCAAGTCTCCAGAGGAGGCAAAGGCCAAGTGGACCGAAGCCATGAAGAGGGCCCAAGACGCCTCCAAACCGCCCAGGTCTTACACTGCACCACCTGCGGACGCCAAAGGCATGGTTAACTTTCTGGCTCTCATGCTCATGCTCATGTTGGGCACTGCGGGGCTTCCCCATGTTATCATGCGCTTTTACACCACGCCCACCGTCAGAGAAGCCAGAACCTCCGCGGGCTGGGCTCTGTTTTTCATAATGCTTCTGTATCTTACCGCCCCTGCATACGCAGCCTTTGGAAGGTACGAGATGCTCAACCTGGTGGGCAAAGCTTTTAGCGAGATGCCCGAGTGGGTCCAAAAGTGGGCAAAGGTGAACCTCATAACGGTGAAAGACCTAAACGGCGACGGCATAGTGCAGTTTGCGGAGATATCCATACACCCAGACATGGTGGTGCTGGCAACTCCTGAGATAGCGGGCCTGCCCTACGTGATAGCGGGTTTTGTGGCGGCAGGTGGTCTTGCGGCAGCCCTTTCCACCGCAGACGGGCTACTGATAACCATCTCCAACGCCATATCCCACGACCTTTACTACAAGATGATTAACCCCAACCTTTCGCCCTCCGCTCGGGTCAAGATAGGTAAAGCTCTCCTGCTGGTGGTGGCAGTGCTCGGCGCCTACGTGGCCAAGTTCAAGCTCGCCATCATAGTGGAGCTGGTGGCCTGGGCCTTCTCACTGGCGGCGGCCTCTCTCTTCCCTGCCTTGGTGCTCGGCATATGGGACAAGAGGATGAACAAACACGGGGCCATAGCGGGTATGGTGGTAGGCCTTACCGTGACCATCGTCTACCTCTACCTGAGCAGGTTCAAGGGTATAGAGCTCTTCGGCATAAAGCCCATAGCCTCGGGCATCTTCGGCATGCCCATGAACTTTTTGGTGGCTCTCTTGGTCTCCAGGCTCACTCCCCCACCTCCGGAGAAGCTACAGGCTTTCGTGGACAGCATACGCTACCCCAAGGGTGCGGTAAGGGCAGGTGCGCAGGAGTGATGGAGACTGTTCTTAACTACACCCTTGCCTTCTACATGTGGCTCGTCCTCGGGCGGGCCACCCTTTCCCTCTTTACCACCGACAGAGGGAACTTTTTCTACAACACCCTGTACGTGCCCACAGAACCTGCCTACAGGCTCTACAGGAGCTTTCTTCCCTGTTGTCACACGCCGGCCATAGTGCTCACACTGCTTCTTCTCAGGTATGCGGTCGTAAAGCTCTTGTGATGTTGGATGCGGAGAGGTTTCTCTCGGAGGTAGAACCCTTTGACCAGCTCAGCGAGAGGGACCTCCAAGAAGTGGTCCACCACCTCCTCGTCGAGTACTACAAAAAAGGAGAGGTCATCTTTAAAGAGGGTTCTAAACCTTTAGAGTTTCTCTACATCCTAAGAAGCGGCGGAGTGCTCTTAGAGAAAGAAGGCGAGCCGGTGGAATACCTGCACGAGGGGGAGAGCTTTGGACACGCTTCTTTGATGAGCTCTAACCCGCCTACCACCAGCGCTAGGGCTGTGGAAGACAGTGTTCTTTTTCTCCTTAGCAAAGAGCTCTTCAGCCAGCTTCTTGAGAAGAGTCAGCCCTTTGGAGAGTACTTTGCTCTGAAGGTGGCCAAAAGAGTGCGGAAAGGCAGAGACGCCACAGAAAGACCTCGAGAGGTGTTCGTAGAAAACCTCAACCTAAGGCCCTTGCTCCTGTTAGAAGAGCGCAGTAGCGTTGAGGAGGCCATCAAGGAGATGGTCTCCAGGGACAGCACTTTTGTTTTGGTCAAGCTCAAGGAAGGTCTGGGCATACTCACAGAGCGGGATGTGCTACGCAGGGTGCTTGCCAAAGGTCTCAACCCCAAGGAGGTAGAACTCTCTCAGGTGGCCACCTTTCCCGTGGTTTCCGTAGAGAGCAAGAGGACTCTCTACGACGCCATGGTACTCATGGCACGGCACGGCATAAGAAGGCTGTTGGTCACCAAAGAGGGAAAGCCCGTGGGCGTGTTGGAGGACAGAGACCTCATAGCCTACGAGAGCAAGAACGCGGTTCTTCTGGTGAAGGAAATAGACAAGGCCAAGAGTGTGGCGGAGCTCCGCTACCTTTACCAGTTGGTAAGAGAGCAGGTGTTGGAGCTGGTCTTTCAGGGCACAGACCCAGAAAGGCTCGGAGAGCAACTTTCAGAGCTCAACGACCGCCTCATGAAAAGGGCGGTCTACGTAGCTATAAACAGGTTAGGCGAGGAGCCCTTGGTCCCCTTCAGCCTCATGGTGCTTGGGAGCGAAGGGAGGCGAGAGCAGAGCCTCAAGACTGACCAAGACAACGCCCTACTCTACCAAGAGTATCCCCTCTTGGATTTTGAGCCAAAGGAGTACTTTGAGAGGTTCTCCCAGGTTTACATACAGACCCTGACGGAGATAGGGTTTCCACCCTGCCCCGGTAAGGTGATGGTCTCCAACCCCTTCTGGAGAAGGTCCATGGCGGAGTGGTGCAGGGCGGTGGAGGACTGGGTAGAAAGACCCAAACCCGAGCACCTGCTAAATGTGTCCATTTTCTTCGACTTTAGAAATGTCTTCGGAGACCAGACCCTAACAGAGGGGCTGTGGAGCTTCATACTGGAAAAGGTGAGAAAAAACCCAGGCTTCTTGCCTTTTCTGGCTACGGAGGCAGTGCGTTTCAGACCGCCCATAGGCTTTTTCAGAGACTTCGTCGTGGAAAAGACCGGAGAGCACAAGGGAGAGATAGACATAAAGAAAGGTGGCATATTCCCCATTGTGCAGGGCGTGCGCACCCTTGCCCTTGAAAAGGGCATAAGCCAGCAGAACACTTTTGAAAGAATAGAAGAGCTCAAAAAGAGGGGAGTCTTCTCCGAAGAGTATGCCAAAGACCTGAAGGAGTCTTACCGTTTTCTCCTGGGTTTGCGCTTCAGGTGGCAGGCCCAGAAGATAAAGGAGGGGAAAGAGCCAGACAACTACATAAACCCCACCCTACTCTCCAGAGCGGAGAAGAGCACCCTAAAGGACGTTTTCAGGGTCATAAAGGAGTTTCAGGAATTTCTCTACCAGAGGTACAACCTGAGGTTCTTTGAATGACGAGCCTGCGAAGGTGGCTGTCAAAAAAGCTAAACCCCACCGCCTGGGGGGAGCACAACTGGGAGGTAGAAAAAAAACAGTTCGTTGACCGGGCCTGCTTCGTGGTTTTTGATACGGAGACGACGGGGCTTGACCTGAGCAGTGACGAAGTCCTGAGCATAGGGGCGGTAAAAATTCAGGAGCTTAGAATTGACCTCTCCACCAGCTTTTACGTGCTGGTCAGACCGGACAAGCCCGTGAGGGACTCTGTTAAAATTCACGGCATCACGCCCCGGGAGCTGGAAGGGGCAAAAAGCAAAAAGGAAGCCTGTAAAGCCTTCCTTGACTACGCACGGGGCTGTATCCTGTCAGGATACTTCCTCCGCATAGATATGAGCATGGTAAGAAGGCTCGTGAAAGAGGAATGCGGAGCCCCCTTCTACCCCTACACCCTTGACCTGTTGGACATGGTGGAAAGGAGGGAAAGAATTCCTACTCTGGAGGAGCTCCTAAAAAGCCACAGATTACCCCTTTCCACCTTTCACAACGCTTTGGAGGACGCCTACATGACCGCACTCCTACTCCTCAAGCTCTTGAGGGAAGGCCCCTACAGGAGGCTGGGCGACCTACCTCTGAGGGTTTAGACAGCTACTGGGCTTTAAACTCCGGATAAAGTTTGTTATAATTAACCGTTAATCTAACAGTACTACGGAGGTAAACGGATGAGAAAGCTGGTGTTGATGACTGCCTTGCTTGGTCTTCCTGCCTTCTCTCAGGAGTTGCTACTCAAAGAGGTGCAAATCAGGGCAAAGAGAGAGGTCTTCAAAGAGAGTTTGGAGGTCAGAGAGGTCAGAGAATCCTTTGCGAAGGATGTGGGTGAGGCCTTGCAGAAGTTAGATGGAATTCACAAGGTAAGGAAGGGCGGTATAGCCAACGACATCACCATAAGGGCCTTCCAACGGGACAACATCAACGTCCTCATTGACGGCACGGAGGTGCACGGAGCTTGCCCCAACAGGATGGACCCGCCCGCTTTCCACGTGGACTTTTCAGAAGTAGAAAGAATTGAAGTCATAAAGGGACCCTTTGACGTCAGACATCAAGGGTCGCTGGGTGGACTGGTAAACATCCTGACTAAAAAGCCGCAGGCAGGCTACAGGCTGACGCTGAACGCTGCTTTGGGCTCTTTCAGCTACAGAAACTTTTCTCCCGTCATCTCCTACAGAGACCAGAGCTTCTACGGACTAGTAGGATACTCTCACAGGTATTCAAAGCCCTACAAGGACGGAAAGGGCAGGAGAGTGACCGAATACGCAGCCCTACACCCTACGCCACCCAACTCGGCTTACAGAGCCAACAAGCTCGACCCTAAGGCCTTTGACATAAACACCTACTGGGCCAAGTTTGGCCTTTTCCCCTACAAGGACCACGAGTTTGAGCTGTCCTACACTCGTCAGGAAGCGGACCACGTGCTCTACCCTGCGCTGAGAATGGACGCCATATTTGACGACACGGACAGACTAAACCTCACCTACAGCATAAAGGACAGGCTCAGGCTTCAGTTTTACTTTACGCAGGTTAAGCACGACATGACGGACCAGTACCGGGTCTCTTCCACCAACATGCCCAGACCCTTCTCCATGAGAACATACGCAGAGACCAAGACCTACGGTGCTCGGGTGGAAGGCAAGGTGGGAGACCTCACCGTAGGGGCGGACTTCTACAGGAGAAACTGGGATGCGATAAACTACAGGGCAGGCTACCTTCCGGGCAACCCCTACCTACCCGTCCACATGGTGCCAGACGTGGACATAACCAACCTGGGCGTGTACGCAGAGTACAAAAGACAGCTAAGCCCCAACTACCGTCTGGTGGCTGGGCTCAGACTGGACACCACCGAGAGCAAGGTTGGCGCCCAAGACGGGAGTGCCTCGCCTCAGTTCAACACTAACCTCTACAACTCAATCCACGGCACGAGAAGCACCTCAAAGAAGGACACTTACCCCTCTGGAAACCTGCAGGTCTATTACAGCCTGACGCCGGAGCTGGAGCTCTTTACAGGCATAGGTCATGCGGTGAGAGTGCCAGACCCTCAGGAGAGGTATACCTTCCTACCGGGAGGTCCACAACCCTGGGTAGGAAACCCGAACCTGAAACCTTCCCGCAACACGGAGCTGGACGTAGGTCTAAAGCATCAGACCAAGAGGTCGCTAAGCAAGGCCACGGTCTTCTATAGCTTAGTGCAAGACTACATAACGGTCAACCGCAGAGCAAACGCTACCACTTACGCCAACACCAACGCTCGCTTCTTTGGTCTGGAGCTCAGCTCCACCTACAACGTGGCGGATAACTTCTTTTTGCTAAGTGGTCTGAGCTACACGGAGGGGACCAAGAGTAAAAAACCTGCCATAAACATCAACGACAGGGACGTGGCGGAAGTCCCACCTCTCAAGGGTAGGCTGGGTCTGAGATACGACACAGGTCTCTGGTTTTTGGAGGTTGAAACTGTGGCCACTGCCACCCAGAGCAGAGTGGACTCCGACCTGGGCGAGCAGAGGACCTCGGGCTGGGGAACGGTGAACCTGAAAGCGGGCATAAACCACAAAAACCTTACTCTGAACGCCGGCGTGGAGAACCTCTTGGACAAGCAATACTTTGAACACTTCTCTTACATCCGCCATCCCTTCAGGGGTGCTCGCGTGCCAGAGCCCGGCAGGAGTTTCTACCTGAGCGCCACTTACCAGTTTTAAACTCCTCCCCTTCGGGGGAGCCTTTCTCCCTAATGAAGCGTAAAAAAACCGCCACAAACAGAAAAGGATAAAGAGGACCATAATCTCATGAGAACTCTCATAGTGGAAGACGAGCCCTTTGCAGTGCAAAGACTCAGGAGAATGCTCCTGCAGGACGGGAGGGTGGAAATAGTAGGAGAGGTGGGCACCTACCAAGAGGCAGTTGAGTCCGTACAGGAGCTAAAGCCAGACCTGATATTTTTGGACATCAGGCTTCCCGACGGTAGCGGAGTAGACCTTGCCAAGGAAGTGCTCTCCCTAGGGCTCAAACCTTACATGATTTTTACCACTGCCTACGGCGAGTATGCCCTTGAAGCCTTCAGGCTCTCTGCGGTGGACTACCTGCTCAAGCCCTTTGCGGAGGAAGACCTGAAAAGAGCATTGGACAAAGTGTTTGAAAAAAAGAGCAACGCACCTCAGGTTATAAACTTCATAAAGAGCGAACGGCCTATCATCCCTGCCCGTATAGGCAACAAGGTGCTTTTTCTAAGCCCTGACGAGATTTACTACGTGCAGGCAGAGATAGGAGAGGTCAGCGTGAGAACGAAGGACGGTCTACTCCCCTTAGGAAAAAAACTCTACGAGGTGGAAGAGCAGTTAAGACCTTACAACTTCTTCAGAGTCCACAGGTCCTATTTGGTCAACCTAAACAAAGTCAAGGAACTCAAGAGTGTAGAGCAGAGCAAGTACGTGGTGGTGTTTAAGGACATAAACGAGACTCTAAAGACCAGCAGGGAAGGTGCCAAGGCCCTTAGAAACTACCTAAATCTGTAAACCTTAAAAGAGCAACTTCCTCAGAGCTAACGCCTCCTCCAGGCTGAGCTGTCCCGGTGCCACCGCGGAACCCACGTAGGCGTAGGTAATCACAGAGCCAAACACAAAGCCCGCCACCCTTGAGGCCTTCCCGTACTCTCCCATGGCTACGAGTATCTTCTCGCCCTCCTGCTCCTTTCCCAAGCACAGAAGCCTTGCGGTGTCTTCGTAGGAGTTGGCCTTTACCGCCACCTTCACCACGTCCGCACCCCACCTTTTTGCCTCTCTGAAGACCTCCTTGAGTATCCAGTTTGGGGGCGTCAGCTCAAAGTGATGGTATGAAACTATGAGCTTTTTGCCCGAGCCTTTTACTATCTCCTTCACCTCTGGCAGGAGGCTTTGGGAGGAGAGCTCTATGTCCGTGTAATCGCTGTGGGGCGAGCAGACTCTGAAAACCTCCGCCCTGTTTTCCACCAGAGAACCACCTTCTTTCTCGCTCCTGACGGTGAGTATGGTCATAAGGCCGAGCTGATGGGCCATGTCCACGCACCGCAGGACAAAGTGAGAGTCTCTGTTTTCAAAAAGGTCAACTCGGAGCTCCACCAAGTCCGCCCCCTTTTCCTTGCACAGGCGCAGGTTTTTTTCCAAGTCTTTGTCCGAGAGAGGAACTGCGATTAGCATTTTTCTCTCACCCTTCCCAGCACCTTGAGGGGGAGGCCAAAGACCTTGGTAAAGCTGGCACCAGCCCTGTGGTCAAAAGCGTCCCTTTCAGAGTAGGTGGCTAGGTCTTCCACGTAGAGGCTGTTGGGTGAGCTCCTGCCCACCACCTGCAGGTGACCCTTGTAGAGCTTAAGCCTTACTTTTCCGTTCACGTACCGGGCCAAGCTTGAGGTAAAGGCATCAAGGGCCTCCCTAAGAGGTGAAAACCAGAGCCCCTCGTAGACCACCTTTGCATACTGGTGGGAAATGTGGCTCAAAAAGTAGTGAAAGCTAAAGCGGTCAAGCACGAGAGAGAGAAGGTCTCTGTAGGCCTCGTAGAGGACGGTAGCACCCGGTGCCTCGTAAACTTCCCTGCTCTTTATGCCTACCAGCCTGTTCTCCACCATGTCTATCCTGCCCACCCCGTGAGCTCCCGCCAAAGCGTTCAGGTCCAGAAGGAGTTGGCTAAGCAGTGCGTATCTTTTCCCGTTTAGTGCTACGGGCGTGCCCTCTTCAAACTCCACCTCCACATAAGCGGGCTCTTCCGGTGCGTGGCGCGGGTCTTTTGTCCACTCGAAGGCGTCCTCCGGAGGCTCCTCCCACAGGTCTTCTAAGGGTCCGCACTCCACGGACACGCCCCAGAGGTTTTTGTCCACCGAGTAGGGTTTTTCCTTGGTTGCCTTAACAGGAATGCTGTGCCTGAGCGCGTACTCCACCTCCTCCTCTCTAGAGCGGAACTCCCACTCCCTTACAGGTGCCAACACCTCTATGTTAGGGTTTAGTGCCCATACGGAGAGCTCAAACCTCACCTGGTCGTTCCCCTTTCCCGTAGAGCCGTGGGCCACAAAGTCAGCGCCCACCCTCTGAGCCTGCTCTACCAGTCTCTTGGCTATCAGAGGTCTTGAAAGGCTTGCGGTAAGAGGATACTTACCCTCGTAGAGGGCAAGAGCTCTCAGAGTAGGAAGACAGTAGTTGCGGGCAAACTCCTCCTTTAGGTCCTCCACAACTGCCTCCACTGCGCCCGAGACTCTGGCCTTCTGAGGTATCTCGGAGAGCTCCTCCCCTTGACCTACGTCTGCGGTGTAGGTTATGACTTCGTAGCCTCTCTCGGTGAGCCAACGAACTATGACGGAGGTGTCAAGACCTCCCGAGTAGGCAAGAACGACCCTCTTCGCCATGGAGCAATTATAGCGTAAACAACCACTTTCTGAGCTCCATACCCAAGAAGGTCAGAAGGGGCATGGCTAAATGGCCATCAAAAGCCCTGTATGCCACCACGTTGCGAAGACAAGACCCATGGCCCTCCTGCGGACAACCACAGTCCCCATGTGGAGACAATTGGTCCTTGCATGAAGAGGAGTGTCCTTACGTAGCACTCCCTCCGCTTCCTTGGCACGGACTCCCCGTCAGCATGGATTCGTCCACGAGCAGTCCAGCGCTTTCAATAAGCCTTATGTCCTCGCCGGGGACGAGCTCTGAGGCTTGTATTTCTTTTTCCTTTCCCTTCTTCAAAACTGATAGAAGCCGAGCAAACCCTTTACCAGCAGCACGCCGTAGGGTTCCCAAGAAAAAGCGCCACAAACCCCGCCACCATCAAAATAAGCACAAAAGAGCTCGTGAACTGCCTCACCAAAACCCTAAGCCTGCTCTCTCTTTCCAGGGTTTTTCACATAAAGTGAAAGCCTAAGACTGGCATCCCTCTCCAGCAGACCAGCAGGACCCGACCCGAGCCACTAAAACTCTATTCATAATTCACTTAATATAAGCTCTCCGACAAGCTTGCTCCTGCCATACTCGTTGACGGGGTTGGGCATACGTTGGGTGAGAAATTCAGAGCTCTTAGAAGCCTGTCGTAAAAAGCCTTCTATGGGGCCGGTTTATCGAAAGGTCAAAGATATCACAGGTAGAAGCCTTCTACAGGCTTAGGACGACCTAACGGCGCCTTGTAATGCGCTCTTGGGACCACCTTTGATACGAAGAGTCTCAGATAGCTCTGACAGTATCTTTTACATGCCTGTACCAGCTGAGCTGGGAGACTAACCCTCTCGCTGTACAAAAAGGGTCTACCTTCTCCGCCAGAAGATTTGCTTTTTCCCCGTTCATCTGGCATAAGTTATAGCCCAACCCCTGGGCCAGTGGCTGGCCTATATTATATGTATGCTCCAGATAAGGGAGAGAAACCCTTTTAGCAGTCTGGTGTTAGAGGTTTTAGACGACCCTTCCAAGAAGGAGGTGCTCTTCTACCTGCTGTGCTACTCTCAGCTGGTAAGGAGGGAGGGGAGCTCTCATGTGGAGCTGGACAGGTTTCTCTCCTGTGCCTACAGAAACTTCAAAAACGCCCGCCATCATTGGAAGGATGTTTTGGTGGAGATGAACCTTTTTGTGGTGTCTGACCTCTACGGCAATGTCTACACGGGCAAGGACATCTACAAGGTGGGAGAAGGGGAGCTCTACCTTATAAGCCTGCGTAGGGAGTGTCTTCCGCTCCTTGAAAGCATAAGCTACAAAGCGGTAAAACTTTGGAACATCCTGAGCAGGGTGATGGTCTACAGAAGGCACATAAGTGCCCAAGATGCGCTAACCGTTGCCACGCTTATGTTCAACGAGGGTCTTTACGAGGAGCTCAAGGGCTACTGCGAGCTTTGCGCCGAGAGGTATCCCGCAGAGAGCCTCTACTTTGGAGCTTTGCGAAGACTGTCCAACGTGTACGCACCGGAGGAGCAAAGGCCTTCCCAGGAGCTCTGGAGTGCACTGCGCCAGCTGGAAAAGCTAAGCCCTGTTTATTACGGCATCAACATTCTCAAGCTGAGAAGGGACGTGGAGTACCTCTTGGGGAGAGTGGAAAAGGGCAAGAGCCCTGAGGCTCTTAAGGTGGAGTTCATCAACCAGAAGATAAGAGGAGAGGGCTGGCTCAGGAGATTTCTGAAAAAGGTAAAAAGTCTCCTCCGTAGACTGTGGCAGGAGGACGAGGAAAGTACCAGCTACTCCTTTGAGGGAGTTTCATGTTCAAGGAGTTCTCGGACCCTATCCATCAACTCATAAAGGCTGACCCCTGCGAGACCAAGGTCATAAACAGCTTCCCTTTCCAAAGGCTTAGGTTCATAAGCCAGCTGGGTATAGCCTACATGGTCTTCCCCTCCGCACAGCACAGCAGGTTTGAACACTCCCTGGGCACCATGGAGCTGGCGGGCAGGATTTTTGACCGTTTGGGACTTCGGGATGAGAGGCTCTACAGAATCGTCCGTCTTGCGGGGCTTCTTCACGACATAGGGCACACGCCCTTTTCCCACACCACGGAGATACTCCTGGGAGACAGAAGTCACGAGCTCATAGGGGAGAGGGTGCTCTTTGAAGAGGGCATAGCGGACCTGTTGGTGGACTGCGGTTTTACGCAGGAGGAGATAGAGCTCCTGGTAAGCCTTGCCTTTGGAAAGGAGGGGAGCTTTCCCAAGGTAATTACCGGGGAGTTTGGTGCGGACAGGATGGACTACCTGCGACGGGACGCCTACTTCTGCGGGACCTCCTACGGCTTTTTTGACTACACCCGGCTTTTGGAGAACATCTTCATGGTGGAGGGCAAAAAGTGCGTCCACACCAGCGCCGTAAGGTCTTTGGAGAGCTTTATCGTGGGCAGGTACTTTATGTACTCGCAGGTCTACTTCCACAAGGTGGTGCGCATCCTAAATGTGCACCTGAAAGAGCTGGTGCAGTCCTTTATGGAGCAGGGTCTTTTGGACCCCGAGAGCTTCCACCGAAGCACCGACGCCAAGGTTCTCTCCCTGATGTTGGAAAGACACAAGGAAGAGCTGGTCAGAAGGGTGCTGGGGCGAGAGCACTACAGAATGGTCTTTTCCACCTCTTCCCGAGAGGTCTTTGAGTTCGTAAGGGCAAGACTTTTGGAAAAGTACCAGAAGGAGCACCTGAGGTTTGACAGCGTTAGCAAGCGCGTGCTGGACGAGGACATCCTTCTCTGGGACGGTCGTAGGTTCCTAAGTCTGATGGAGGTCTCCAGGCTGGTCTCCTCCCTCAGGGACATAGAGTTTCACAGGGTTTACGCCCACCCAAGGTACAAGGAGGAGATAAGAGAGTATGCTCGCCAGATATCCTTATAGCGCCAGAGCTGTGACCTACCTGCTGGTCCACCTGACCTCTCTTGTGGGAGTGCTGTCTCTCTGGAACGTGGCCGAGACCACATACTTTTTTCTGTTTCTTCTGGTTTATCTGATAGGCATCTACTTGGACTTCAAGGGCGTGCACCCTGTGCGGAGGTTCTTTCTCAACTTTCTGGGCGTTAGTCTTACTTTTTACTTTCTCTACTTTCTGAGCCTTGAGGACCTTCTTAGACCCTTCTCCCACGTGGTGCTCCTGCTTCTAGCCATAAAAAGCTTGGAAGACAAAAAGCCCAGAGACCTTTACCAGCTCCTGCTGCTGAGCCTCTTTGCAGTTTCCATATCCACCGCCTACAACCTCAGCCTGAGCTTTCTTCTGGTCTTTGTCCTGCACAGCCTTTTGGGAGTTACCGCCTTGGTCTTCCTTAACCTCTACAGAAAGGTTGGTAGCAAAAGCCTCAGCTGGGAGGACTACAGGAGGTACGCCCTGACCAGTCTTGCTCTTTTCTTCTCTGTTGCCCTTTTTACACTGCCCTTTTTCTTCTTCCTGCCGAGAACGCAGACCCCTCTTTTTGACCTGATTTCAAGAGGCGGTGACTTGAAGACGGGGCTTGCGGAGAGCGTGGTGCTGGGCAAGGTGGGAGAGATACAGGAGGACAACACGGTGGTGTTAAGAGCCTACGGCCTGCCAAGCACCTTAAGAGAACCCTACTGGAGGGCGGTGGTCTTTGACACCTACTCCCGTGGCACATGGCTGAAGGTAAAGGAGGAAAGAATCCCTCTCCCGAAGGGGGAGGGGAGCATCACTTACACGCTGGTGGTGACGCCCACCTTTGAAAGAATCCTTCCCGCCTTGGACTACCCCTACAGCGTCCTGGGGGTGGAGGGCATAAAGGCCCAGGCCTACATGGCGACGGGCAACACTCTCAGGCTGGACAGGAACATAGACAGGGCGGTGAGGGTGGTGGTGAGCTCCTCTGACAAGCTCCCTTTGGTGGAAGACCCAGAACCCTACCTGCAGGTCCCTAAGGACGTAAGCTCTAACATAGTAAAGTTGGCCAACAAACTGTCCCAAGGTGCCCGCACCGAGATGGAAAAAGTAGAGCGAGTAGTAGCTCACTTCTCAGAGGGATACCAGTACAGCCTCAAGCTGGAAAAGTACGAGGGAGACCCTCTGGACTACTTTCTCTTCGTCTCCAAGAAGGGCAACTGCGAGTACTACGCCAGTGCCACCGCCCTCATTCTCAGGCTCATGGGCGTCCCCGCCAGACTGGTGGGAGGCTACAGAGGAGCTCTCTGGAACGCCTACGGCGGTTATCACATAGTGACCAACTCCATGGCTCACGTTTGGGTGGAGGCCTATGTGGAGGGCAGGTGGGTGCGCGTGGACACAACACCTCCCTACGTGGCTCCGGCAGTCAGGAAGATATCCACCTTTGCCCTTCTGAGGGATGCCTTTGTGACCTTCTGGCACTCTTACATAGTGGGCTACTCCTCTGAAAAGCAAGTAAAGCTCTTCAAGAGCATAGGAAAGGGCATAAGAGCGGAGCTGAAGGTGAAGAACCTACAGAAGCGATTTTTGCAGGTCTTCCAATGGCTTCTGGTGGGCGTAACCCTGTATTTACTTGTCTACTCTCTCTTCAAGCTAAGAAAGACGCCAGAAAACCTCTACCTGCGCACAGTGGACCTGCTCAGCAGGGAAGGAGTTGTGGAAAGAGGAGCCTTGCCGGAGGAGGTGCTCTCCGCCTGCAAGGGCAGGACCTACTACCCGCTGGTCAAGTTCATCCTGTCCCTTTACCAGAGACACAAGTACTCGCCCTACAGAGTGTACCCCGACGAGGTGAGGGAAGGCTACCGGGCCCTTAGGCTGTTAAAAGAGTCTATCCGTAGTGCTCGTCGCTCCTGACCCTTACGACCGTATGCACGTTGCCCCGAGGGTTGAAGTCGCCCACCACTTCAAGAAAGCGTGGTTTGAGAAGTGCCTGCAGGGCTGAGTATATGCGGTTGGTGGCTTCCTCGTGTGAGACGTACTGATTCCTGAACTTGTTGAGCCACAGCTTAAGAGACCTGAGCTCCACTATGTGCTTGTCGGGTATGTATCTTATCCTTATGGTGGCATAGTCAGGATAGCCCGAGCGCGGACACAGACAGGAAAACTCGGGAAAGGTTATCTCAATCATGTAGTTTCTCTCCGGAGTAGGGTTTTCCCAGGGTTCGAGCTTTGCCTCTTCTATGGCTACTTCTCCGTATTTTTTCTCCATAGGGTCTATTTTAAAGGGCTCTTAGGACTTTTTCCACATCTTCCACCTTTTCCACGTTGAAGACCCTTACCTGCGGTGCGGTCTGTTGCACCAGCTTGGAGAGCACATTTTTGGGACCTACCTCCACGAAGGTGTCCACGCCCTGCTCCACCATGTAAAGAAGACTCTGAAACCATCTGACAGGAGAGAATATCTGGCAGTACAGGTTCTCCCTGATGCTGTGTGCCATGGTTTGTGGGCTGGCAGTGTAGTTTTGCACCAAGGGGAGGGAGAGGTTTTTTATGGGCGTCTGGGCCAGCTTGAGGCGGAAGGCGTCTGCGGCGGGCTTCATGAGAGAGCAGTGGGAAGGGACGGAGACCTTGAGGGGAACTACCCTACCGCCCATCTCCTTGGCTATCTCGCCCGCTCTGTCTACCGCAGACTTTTCTCCCGATATGACCGTCTGCTCGGGAGAGTTGTAGTTGGCAGGTTCTACCACGCCCACGCTCTGGGCAAGCCTGCAGGCCTCTTCCACCTTTTCTGGAGGTAGCTTGAGGACCGCCAGCATGCTTCCCTTGCCTTCAGGCACTGCTTCCTGCATGTACTTGCCCCGAAGGTGGGCAAGCCTGACCGCCTCAAAGAGCTCCACCCCCCCAGCCACCGTCAGAGCGGTGTATTCACCCAAAGAGTGTCCCGCTACGAAGTCTGGCTGAGGGAAGCCTTTTTTCCTCAGCACTGCGTATATGGCCAAACTCGTGGTAAGAAGGGCAGGCTGGGTGTTTACCGTCTTGTTGAGCTCCTCTTCGGGTCCTCTGAAGATTATGTCGGTTAAGCTGTATCTCAGGGCAGTCTCTGCGCTGTGGAAGACGTCTGCGGACTCAGGAAACTCCCTGTAAAAGTCGTAGCCCATGCCCACGTACTGAGAGCCCTGTCCGGGGAAGATGTAAGCCAGCTTTCCCATGGGTTCTCTATTTTAGCTTAGCTCTCTGAGCTTTTCCCTCAGGAAGTCCCAGCTCCACCAAGTAGCCTCGTGTACGGGCATGGTCTTGCCAATGTTCCCTTCCGTGCCTTCCACCCAAACCACTTTACCGTCGGTGAGGAGCTTAAAGTTTCTGGTCCTTGAGGACCACCTCCAAAAGTTGTGAGGTCCTATGCCCAAGGCCTTTTTAAAGAGTTCCAGTTCGTTGGGCAAAAGAGGCCTTCCTTGCATTACAAAATTATAAGGTCAAGTTGCCTTCTTTATCTCCCTGCCTATCTTCTCTTCCACAGAGCGCACCTTGGCTTTCAACCTGCCCTCTTTACCTTCCCGGTAGTCTATCTTCATGGTTATAGATACGCGCGGGCAGTCTTTTTTCAGGCTTTCGAAACCTTCCTTTAGCACCGACATGACCTGTTCCCAGCTTTCACCTTCCACGATAGTGCCCATGGGAGTAAGCATGTAGTCAAGACCAGACCTGTCCACTATGTCCACCACCCGGGCCACATACTCGCTCACGCTCTCTCCCTTTCCTATGGGCGTCATACTCACAAAGACAAGAAAGCTCATGGTGGTAGTATTTTATACTATTAGGCGGTGAAGTTGGTCTTTCCTCTCACCATAGTGGGCTTTTTTGTGGTGCTTGCCCTTCTGGCGGACTTTATAGCCCCCTATCCATACGACCTGCAAAACAGAAGAGCTCCCTTCCACCCACCCACACGCATACACCTTTTCAAGGAGGGCAGAATCACACTGCCTTACGTGCACCCTTACAGGATGAAAGACCCACTCTTCAAGGTGTACGAGGAGGACAAAAGTGTTGCCTGCGGGCTCAGACTTCTGGCTAAGACGGAGCACGGCATCAAGCTTCTTTCGGTGCAAGAGCCCTGCAAGCTCTACCTGCTGGGCACGGACAAGCTGGGTAGGGACATTCTGAGCAGGCTTATCTACGGCTCAAGGGTGTCTCTGACCGTGGGACTGGTAGGAGTAGGTGTTACCTTTCTGCTGGGTAGTTTGGTAGGAGGTCTTTCTGGATACTTTGGGGGAAGGGTGGATACGGTGACGATGAGGGTGGTGGAGGTGCTTCTGGCCATCCCCACCTTTTACCTTATGCTGTCTCTGAGGTCGGTCTTTCCGCTTACTATGGAGAGCTCTCAGGTCTTTCTGATGGTTATTTTCATCGTTTCTTTTCTGGGGTGGGCGGGGCTTGCCCGGGTGGTGAGGGGCATGGTGCTCTCCATAAGGGAGAAGGACTTCGTCCAGTCCGCCAAAACTTACGGAGCCAAACCTCTCAGGATTCTCAGGGTGCACATACTTCCCAACACTTACTACTATCTGGTGGTCTCCGCTACGCTTTCCTTCCCGGGCTACGTGTTGGCGGAGGCCTCTTTGAGCTTTTTGGGTCTTGGCGTGCAAGAGCCCTTCCCCAGCTGGGGCAACATGCTCTCGGACGCCCGCAACGTAAACCTAATCTCCTCTCACCCTTGGATACTCTCGCCCGGCGTGGCCTTGTTCCTTCTGGTCATAGCCTTTAACCTCTTAGGAGACAGGCTCTTGGAAGGGGAAAATCGGTGAGGGACTACATCTGCACTGTTTTAGAAAACAGACCGCTGTCTGGAGAGCTCTACGTGCTCAAGCTCCACTCCCCAGAGCTGGCACGGCAGGTAAAAGCAGGACAGTTCGTGATGTTAAAGGTTTCTCAAAGCCTGGAACCTCTGGGCAGGAGGGCCTTTGCGGTGGCTGACACAGGAGAGGAGGTTTTGCTTCTCTTTTACCAGGTGGTAGGTAAAGGCACGCTACTTTTGTCCAAGCTAAGGGAGGGAGACCCACTTTACACTCTCGGTCCCTTAGGTAAAGGGCTTTTTCCCAAGGAAGGGCAAAAGCACCTTCTCCTGGGAGGTGGTATAGGTCTGGCGGGCCTGACCCTTCTGGGTAAGGAACTCCGAGCAGAGGGCAAAAAGGTGGTCTTTGTCTACGGTGGCAGGTCCAAAGAGTACTTGGGCATGGAATACTGGCTAAAGGAGGAGGGCTTTGAATACCTCCTCTACACAGAGGACGGCAGTAGGGGCAGAGGCGGTCTTCTTACAGAGGCGCTACGAGACTTTGACACTTCCTGGGTGGTCCATGCCTGCGGACCTAAGGGCATGCTGAGAGCTCTCAAGAGCCTAAAGACAGGCCACAGGATGTTCTTTTCCTTGGAGAGCAGGATGGCCTGCGGGTGGGGGGTATGCTTGGGCTGTGTGGTTCAGACCACGCATGGCTACAAAAGGGTCTGCTACGAAGGCCCGGTCTTACCCGCAGAGGAGGTGCTCTTCTGATGTTTACTGGACTAGTGGAGGCCTTAGGTAGGGTTGAAGACCTCAGGGTTGGAAGACTACGCCTTAAGTGCACACTTGAAGAGATAAAGGTAGGGGACAGCTTGGCGGTAAACGGCGTATGTCTCACTGCGGTGAAGGTGGAGGCAGGGCTGGTAGAGTTTGACCTCTCCCAGGAAACCTTACAGAGGAGCAACCTGAAAACCCTAAGGCCTGGAGACTTGGTGAACTTAGAGAGGGCTCTCAAGGTGGGAGACAGGCTGGGTGGACACATTCTTCAGGGACACGTGGACTTTACCGCACCCATAGTCCAGCTTACGCAGGTGGGAAAGCACTGGTCTCTCGTGGTGAGAATACGGGAAGGCTACGAACCCTACTTCGTGGAAAAGGGCTCCGTGGGCATAGACGGCATAAGCCTTACCATAAACAAGGTGGAGGAAGGTCTTATCTACATCAACATAATCCCCCACACCTACGAAAGCACCAACCTAAAGCTGAGAAAGGCTGGTCACTTAGTTAACGTGGAAGTGGACATAATAGGCAAGTACGTGGTCAACTACCTACAAAGGCTTCAAGGCGTGCCCTTACAGAGAAAGCTTGAGGGTATTTATAATATAGGCCTATGAACGTTATCTGCAAACAGGCCATATACAACAGAGAAGGCAAGGTGGCCTTTTATGAAATCCTTTTGCAAGATAGGAGAAGGGGCGTCTATCCGCAGGACTTTGACCCTCTAAAGGCCACCAGCATCTCCATAGATGTGCTTACGGAGATAAGCTCGCAACGGGTAGGCAACGGCAAGCTTGTCTTCGTAAACGTGCCTGCCATATTTCTGGAAGCCTCCATGTTCGAGCTTCTCCCCCCACAGTACGTGGGAATAGAGCTGGTGGAAAACAAGAGGCTCTCTAACAGGCTCTTTACTGCTATAGAAGAGCTTATAAGAAAAGGCTTCAAATTTTGCATAGACGACTTCGGCTTTGAGAAAATAGACTACATACCCCTCCTTAACAAGTGCCACTACGTGAAGATAAACATAAAAAAGAACCCTTACAATCAAGAAGAGCTGAGAGAGGTCATAAGCATTCTCAAAAGCCTTAAAAAGGGAATAATAGTCAAGAACATAGAGACAAAAGAAGAGTACGAATTGGCATACAAGTTGGGGTTTGAATACTTCCAAGGGATTTACCTATCAAGACCCTCCATAGTCAGAAACACCAAAACCATATCTTTTCTAAAGTCCACCATACTGGACATCTACAACGCCATAAAGTCAAAAAACATAAAAAATGTGGTAGAAGTCATTGAAAGAGACGTGGGCGTAGCCTACAAGCTACTAAAGTTCGTAAACTCTACAAACTCTTCAAGGGTGAAGGAGGTGGGCACGATAGAAGAGGCGGTTATGCACCTTGGTCTGGAAAACATAGCTAAGTTCACCGTCGTGCTGGCCCTATCGGAGATGTTTATCGAGCAGGAAGAGGAAGAGCTGTGGAGAAGAGCCCTTTTCAGAGCAAGTCTTGGGGAAGGGTTGTCGGAGTTGTACGCACCTGACCTAAAGGACAAAGCCTACCTTATGGGTCTGTTTTCCACTTCAAAGGAGATACTGGGTCAACAGCCTTCAGAGCTGGCCAGAACGTTGGCCTTAGACAGGGACATAGTGGAAGCTTACGAAAATCGTCGTAGCACCTTAGGGTTTATACTCTCCATCGTAGACCTGTTGGAAGACAGGGAGGACGAGGAGACGATAAAAAACGTGGCAATAGTCATGAACACGGACCCTCAGAAGGTCAAAAACATACTCTGGGGAGCAAAGAGAGGCTCTATGAAGCTGGTAGGTTAGTCAGTGGCGTAGCTGTGTAGACCCGGGAAGAAGAGGTTGACTGCAAAAAAGCATATGAGAACGGTCACAAACCCAAAGACCACCATCCAGGCGGTCCTTTTACCTCTCCAGCCGAGCATCTGTCTGGCGTGGAGGTAGGCTCCAAAAAAGAGCCACACGATGAGAGACCATACTTCTTTAGGGTCCCAGCTCCAGTATCCTCCCCATGCCTCGTTTGCCCAGGCCGCACCCAGTATGATAGAAGCGGTCCATATGGGGAAGACTATGACGATGGACTTGTAGGTAATCTCGTCTAAGACCTCCTGAGAAGGAATGGGCGAGTTGGGAAACTTCTCCTTCAGCAGGTACAGCACTGCACCACCAAAGCCCACGGTAAAGCCCGCGTAGCCCACGAAGGCGGTCACCACGTGCACGTACAACCAGTAGCTCCTAAGGGCTGGCACAAGGGGCACTATCTCCGTGGAGGCGTAAAAGACTGCGAAGGCAGACAGACCAAAGACTACTGGCACCACCACCGCACCCAAGAGCTTTACGCCGTACTTCCTCTCCAGAAGGAGATACACGGCACCCACCACGAAGCTCCAGAAGGTTAGGGCCTCAAAGAGGTTGCTCCAGGGGGGATGAGGAACGCCCAGCTCGTAGGTCTGTATGGTTCGTCTCGCCATACCCGCCAGGTTGAGCACCAAGCCGAGAGACAGCACCAGAGAGGAGAGAGATTGAAGGTTTTTGTCTCTAATAAACAGGGTGCTCAGATAAAGGACAGAGGCCAGCAGGTAGGCAAGCGTGGCAGACTTGTACCAAAAGGTGTTGTCTATCTTCAGAAAACCTAAGCCCGCGCCCATCAGAGCAACAAAGAGCCAAGGTATGAAACCGTGAAGGCGTCCCGTTTTCTCCTGGAGTAGCACTTCTCTCATGCTTTTAAATATAGGCTAATCGCCGGCTTTTACTTCCACTTTTATGTCCACGCTCACCTCGGGATGGAGCTTCAGCGTCACCGTATACATACCTACGTCTTTTATGGGGTGTTTTATGTACACCTTTTTCCTGTCCAACTCAAAGCCTTTCTCTTTTAGAGCTTGGGCTATCTCCTGAGAGGTCACGGAGCCAAAGAGCTTACCCTTCTCTCCTACTTTTCTACGGAGCTCTAACAGAAGACCTTCCAGTCTGCGGGCCAGCTCTTGGGCCTTTTCTTTCTCCTTTTGGAGCTTTCGAGCCCTCTGTGAGAGGATACTCTGCATGTGCCTTAAGTTTGCCTCAGTGGCGGGCAAAGCTATACCTCTGGGTATGAGATAGTTGCGGGCAAAGCCGTCTTTGACGTTTATCACATCTCCCATAGAGCCGTAGCCTTCCAGCTCCTTCAACAGCACCACCTTCATGTCCTACCTCCTCAGGCTACAAGATAGGGGAGCAGTCCCAGTTGTCGGGCCCTCTTTATCTCTCTGGCGAGCATCCTCTGATGCTTGGCGCACACTCCCGTCTGCCTTCTGCTCAGTATCTTGCCCCGCTCTGTCATGAAGCGTCGGAGCTCTTCGTAGTTTTTGTAGCTAGGGTCCCTTTTGGCCTCGCAGAAAGGACAGCTTTTTTTCGCAGACTTCTTCACTGTGTCCATCCTCTACCTCCTTAGAAGTTCAATCCTTCATCACCGAAAGGCCCGTCTGTTGTATCCTCTTCCTGAACGCTCTCCCCTTTCGGCTTGCTTATTATCTTTACGCTCTCCGCCACTATGCGCACCTTGGTTTGGTGCTTGCCTTCCCTGTCCGTCCACTTTTCTTGCACGAGCCTGCCTTCTAAGACCACTAAGTAGCCCTTTAATAGACGTTCCCCAAGGCTCTGAGCCAGCCTGCCAAAGGCCTTCACGTCAAAAAAGTGGCTCTCTTCTTTCCACTCTTCTCCTACTGGGTAGCGCCGGTTGTAAGCTATGCTGAACTCCACTATCGTGCCACTGTCGGGGTTGTCGGAGACATGCCTTGTTTTTGGGTCGTCGGTGAGCCTGCCTATGATTATGACCTTGTTAAGCACCTTTGTTCCCTCCGTAAGTTTTTACTTGTATGTTGAGCCAGCGGATTACGTCCTCGCTTATCTTGTAGTAGAAGTCCAGCTCGTTGGGGAGCTCAGACCTGTCTGAGCTCACCTGGAGGATGTAGTACCTGCCATGGTTAAAGCCCTGTATGGGGTAGGCCAGGGTCTTGGTTCCCCAGTCTGTGGCCTCCAGCACCTGACCACCTTTTTTCTGGACAAAGTCCTTTATCTCTTGGAGCTTTTTGCTCAGCTCCTCCTCCGTGAGAGTGGGTTTGAAGACTACCACGCTCTCGTAGTGGCGGTTGGTCTTTACGTATCTTCTGGCCATTCCTTACCTCCTGGGCTATGTGGTCCCTGCCACTGTCTGTGCAGGAACGAGGTAATAATTTAATATACCATGCTGGAGGTAAAAAAGGCAAGACTTGAAAAACTCCTCATGCAGGAGATAGCAGAGCTTGTGCTTAGAGCTCTCCAAGACCCAAGGCTGGAGGGGGTGGTTATAACTCACGTGGAACTTTCTCCGGACCTTTGGAATGCGAAGGTGTACTTTACCACGCTAACTGAAGGCAGAGAGCAAGAGGCAGGTAAAGCCTTAGAGCAAGCCAAACCCTACATCAGAAGTCTTCTTTCCAGAAGTCTCCGCACAAAAAGGTTGCCAGAATTGCACTTTGTCTTTGACAGAGAGCTTAAGAGAATGGAGAGGATATGGGAGAGGCTCTGAGAGCTCACCTTCTGAAGGAGAGCTCTTACCTTCTGGACCCTCCTCAGGGCAGGGTGCTCTACACTACGAACCGTTCAAGTGGTATCCAGGAAGAGCCACTTATTCCTTCTGCATGCGTAGACCCCCTCATACCTTACCCTCTTCTAAACCCCCTGCAGACCATCTTTTACCGACTCTACTCGGGAGGCAGTGCCCTGGTCTCCTCGCCTACCTCCTCTGGTAAAAGTCTTCTGGCTTATCTTTTCATGAAGAACTTCAGGGGTAGGCTGGTCTACGCCGCACCTACGCGCTCTTTGGTGAAAGAAAAGGCGGTAGAGCTCAGGCGCTACTATCCCAAAGACGTAGAACTCAGGACAGGTGAGAGCTTCATAGAAAACTTTAAAAACCCTAGGGCAAAGGTGATAGTGAGCACTTACGAGCACCTGGCCTACGCCCTCAGAAATGCAGCGGGATGGGTAGAGGAGCTGGAGGCGGTAGTCATAGACGAGGTCCACCAAGTGGGCAAAAGGTGGATACTGGAAGAGGTGATAACCGCTTGCAAGAGAAAAAACCTTCCCATGCTGTGTCTTTCTGCCACCTTGCCCGGCGTGGAGGAAATGGCGGAGTGGATAGAGGCAGAGCTCCTCATAGAGAGTGCTTGGCGACCGGTCCCACTGCACCGCGAGGTGAGAAGGCTGGTGGAGTTTCCCCCGCTTAGGAACGGCTCTGAGGACACTCAGGAGGAGCTGGTGGCAAGCAGGCTACTGAACGCCCTTTTCTCCTTGAAAAAACCGAGGGAGAAGCTCATCCTCTTCGTCCCTAAAAAAAGTCTGGGCTGGAAAATCCTGGAGTTGGCAAAGGAAGAGAGAATCGGCATAATGAACCAGACGGTGCCCTTCGACCTTCGGGAGGAGAGAGAGCCGGAGATGGCCTTTCACAACGCAGACGTGCCGAAGGAAGAGAGAGAAGAGATAGAAAAAGCCTTCCGAGAAGGGAAGTTGGAGACTCTTATCGCCACCCAGACGCTGGCCTACGGCGTCAATCTGCCTGCGGACAGGGTAGTGGTCTTAGTCAGGTTCCTCCGAAGAGGAGGGAAGACGAGGGTCATACCCGACAGCCTTGACCTTCTGCAGATGGAGGGCAGGGCGGGCAGACTGGGCATTAAGGAGGTGGGCTACTCAAACCTACTGCTCTACGGCGGTAGCGAGAAAGAGCTCCAGAAAGAAGTGGAGACCTCCTTAGGAGGTGCCCTGCGCACCGCAGTGATGGAAGAAGAAGGAGGCGTGGACACTCTTAGCTTTTTCCTGCTTTTGGCCCACATGCACGAGGGAGCCAACTACCTGCGCTACCTTGAGAGCACCTTTTCCTTCCGCAAAATCAGCAAGAAGAAGGTGCAAGAGGTGGGGAGCTTCTTAAAAAGTCATGGCTACCTACGGGACTACAAACTTACGGAGAAGGGGCTTTTCTGCATAAAGACCGGCATACCCCCCACGCGCTTTGAGGAGTTCTTAGCAAGAAAGAAGATGGGATTTGAAACTATGATAACCGTCAGACCTCTCCTGCACATGAAAAAGTTTGAAGGACTCTTTGAGTTTCTCAGGCGAAAAGAGAGGTTCTCGGAAGACAAGGAGATAGTCAGGGGTATGCTCCTCCCCTGCGGTAGGCGGTGTCAAGAGGACAACACGGAGCAGTTTATCTTCTACGTAGAGGGCTTTACCGCCAGATACTCAAACCTCAAGCACCCTCCGGGAGAGTTCTCCTACTTGGGGACGGATGCCCTGCACTTGGTGAGAACTCTTATGGAGGTGCAAAAAAGGGGCTTCTACAGGTTCACCTCTATGGAGATTTTACAGATTGCCCACTCTGTTAAGTACGGCGTAAGCCCGGCCTACGCTGCCCTCGCAGGCATAAAGGGTATAGGACACATAAGGGCAAACCTTCTCAAGGAGAGCCTCATGGAGGCAGGCCTCCCCGCCCCAAGCCTGTGCACGCCCACCGAGAGTCTCTTAGAAATTCTTTCAGAGCTCCAAGAACCTCTCATGCACAGGCTCACTCTTTACAGGGAACTCTCCCCCGAGAAGGCAAAGGAAGAGCTCCTAAAGATACAGAAGGTCATACACGGCAACGCAAGGGGTTATCTGGTGGACGACCGCATTCTTCTGGCCTTTGGTCTTTTCTCTCTCGGTCCTGATGCCTTCCGTCTAACCAAGAGAGAGCTCGTAGAGCTCGTAAAAGAGGCCGGATGATGCAGATGATGGCAAAGCCCGTAATGGCCATACTCTACCGGGAAGAGCGGGTCCTGCAGGCCTTCCTCCAAGACCTACCCGTAGAACGCCTGTCCGAGCCCTTCTACTTTGAGGGCCTACAAAAGTACTACGGACGGGAGATGGGTGCAGGGCTCTACAAAGTCTTTGCATCCCTGCAAGGTCTCATGCAAAGGGAAAAGCTCAAAGAGTACAAGCTCTGGGCGATGGAAAAAGAGAGAGACTTTTCTCAGGAGGGTAGGCGTAGGCTCAACATAGACCCAGGGCTGGTGGAGGAGAGCCACTTGGTGCTTGCCTCCTCCAAAAGAAGAGGAGGAAGGCTCTACTTGGGTCAGGGCGTCTATGCGGAGATAGAGTACCTTTTCGTCCACGGCTCTTTCAGGCCTCTCTACTGGACATACGGCGACTACAGGGACAGGAGAGTAAGGGAGTTCTTCCAGAGAGTGCGGGAGGACTTCCTCAGAGACCTAAACCTTGCAAGACAGAGTGAGGAGCTTGTAGTCCACCAGTTTACCCAGAAGGAGCTCCACCAAGAATTCAAGGGAGGGAGACCTGTCGGTGAAAAAGAGCTCAAGCCTTGAAGACCCACCCTTTTTTACGAAGGGCTCTATCTGCACCGCCAAACTCTCCGCAGAGTCCACCACCTTCACCCCTTCCCCCATGAACTCCTCTATGAGAGGTCTGAGGAGAGGGTAGTGGGTGCACCCAAGTATGAGCGTGTCTATGTCCTTGTCTTTTAGCTCCTGCAGGTAGTAGGCAACCACCTCTCTGGCTATGCCCCCACTTAGAATGCCCTCCTCTACCATGGGGACGAAGAGAGGGCAAGCCTTGGGAAAGACCTCTACGCCACGCTCCTGTAAAAGCCTCTGATACACACCGCTGGAGATGGTAGCTCTTGTCCCTATGACCCCTACTTTACCCTTGCAGGTGGTACTGAGAGCTCTACTGACCCCCGGCTCTATGACTCCAAAGACGGGCACAGGTAGGCGTTCTCGCAGAACTTCTATGGCATGAGAACTGGCAGTGTTGCAGGCAACCACCAAAAGCTCAATCCCCTCGCCCATGAGAAACTCCGCACACTCAAGGCTGTATCTTATGACGGTTTGAGCGGACTTGTCGCCGTAGGGAACGCGCGCGGTGTCGCCCAAGTAGACAAAGTCCGCCTGCGCGTGGAGCTCCAGCAAAGCTTTCAGCACCGTCAGTCCGCCTACGCCCGAGTCAAAGACGCCGATTTTCATCACCTTTTCATTCTGCGCCTATATTATAATCCTTAAGCTGAATTAACGAAGGAGGTGTTAGGATGAAAGCTCTGGCTCTTGCCCTTGTGGCAGTAGTTAGCCTTGCCGGTGCATCCCTTGCCAGCGAACAGCTGGCCAACCAGAAGGGCTGTATGGCATGCCATGCCAAAAATGCCAAGAAAGTAGGCCCCTCTTATGCGGACATAGCAAAAAGATATGCGGGAAGACCTGACGCAGTGGACTACCTCGCCGGCAAGATAAAGAAAGGCGGTGTTGGCGTGTGGGGTCAAGTGCCCATGCCCGCACAGAACGTAACCGACGCAGAGGCAAGACAGCTTGCCCAGTGGGTACTGTCCGTCAAGTAAGACTCCTTGGGGGCTTATGCCCCCTCCTCTATAGGATTACACCTGTTTATGTTTCCAAAGCACTTGGGACAGAGGTCGAAAAAGACCAGAAGCCCAAGACCACCCAGCATCATGTTAACTTGAGTTATCACCAAGTTTTCTTGCCTTTCTGGCAAAACCTGATACTTCTCAAGCCTCTGACCGCAAGCGGTTAGCCCTTCTTCCTGACCCAGCTTATGAAACTGAAAGACTAACCTTTTTGTCCTCCTGCACTTCATCCACCTTGGACTGAGGTCAAGTAGGACAAACTCTATCCTTATATTGGGGTCTACTAACTGTGCCTTTTGGAGCATGCGTTCAAACTTTTCCTTCTCTGTCATGTTCCAAAACCTCCTTGCTCTTCTTCTCCTCCTCTTTATGAGGATAGTTGTATCTGCTACATACCTGTAGGATAATATAACCTTGTGGAACGGAACTG
>JANXBA010000017.1 GCA_025062075.1 Aquificaceae bacterium | reverse complement strand
GAGAGGCAAGAAGAAGTGGAGGGAGGCTAATGGTTATGGTAGGCGTTGGCATGTGGAGAGTTTCTTTTCATCTTTCAAGCGGTGGTTTGGAGAGTATGTGAGTAGTGTGAAGTTTGAGAATATACGTAAGGAGCTAACCTTGAAGGTTATGATAGTGAGTATGTTTTTAAGTGGTAGTGTGGGTATGTGGGTGAGTTAGATGTTATGGTAATGAGTTAGGGTATAGGTGGAGGGTGGGAGTGTGTGGGTGTATTGGAGGATAGTGAAGCTTTTATTGGACACAGCAATTAGGCAAAGCAGTTTATAAGCACCTCAAAAAAATACTCAACATAAAGAGAAAAGTAGAAAAGTTAAGAGGGGAACTGGAAAAGGAGCTAGGTTCTCTGGGCTTGAAGCTGTAAATTTAGTAGCGGTAGGGTAGCCGGGAGCAGGCAAGGATGCTCCACAGCTCTTTAAGAAGGTCTTTAAACTCTCAGCAGTATACTTCGTAACTCTTGAACCTCGGACCGACCTACCAGTCCCCTCTCGTGCACCTGCTTGTCCACCCTACTGGGCTCAAGGGAAGAAACAATATAGTCCATAGCTCTGTAAGCCTTGGAAGGGTCTCCGCAGGTGTATACGTCTACCGTTGCCAGCCCGTGCTCCGGCCATGTGTGTATGGATATGTGAGACTCGGCCAGGAGGACCACGCCCGTGGCACCGTGGGGTTGGAACTGGTAATAGTGGGAGGAAATCTTTGTAAGACCTGCTATTTTGACGGCGCTCTCGAGGAGCTGACGTACATCCTCCACCCTGTCTATAAGGTCAGGGTGGACACCGTACAGGTCCGCTAGGATATGCAGTCCGAGGGTTTTTGCCATTTGCGCTCCTCCTTGTCAAGTTTTTGTAGAAGCTTGAACTGCCTTCTCATGGCCAAACCTCCTTAAAAATAGGAAGCTAAATTATAATACTTTTTATGAAAAAAGCAAGTAGAAAGCAAAAACTTAGACCCACTTCTCAGTTGGTCAAGCGGGCGGTATTCAACATGCTCGGAGATGTGGACGGCTACACCTTTCTTGACCTCTTTGCGGGCACGGGGCAGATGGGCATCTTTGCAGAGGAACGGGGAGCAAGGGTGCTTTTCGTAGAAAAGAACCCGAAGATAGCCACCAGAATAAGGGAGAAAACCAAGGGAGAGGTTGTTGTTATGGATGCTCTCCAATTTTTGGAGCGTTTAGACTCTCGCGTGGACATAATCTTCGCAGACCCGCCTTACGATTATGAAAAGTACGAACTTTTGATTGATTTGTGTTTGAAAAGACTGGCAGAAGGAGGTGTTTTTATACTAGAACACAGTAGTAAATTGGACTTTGGTGCACCAAAGAGGAAGGTTTACGGAGATACCGCCCTCTCTCTGTGGAGGAAAGAGGCGTGAAGGCGCAGAATCGCCCAGTCAGGGGTCTGTCCGCCCTCGTCCTGACCAAGAACGAGGAGGACAACATAGGCAGAGCTCTAAACAGCCTCTTGGGACTGGTTGAGGAGGTAGTTGTCTTAGACTCAGGCTCCACCGACAGGACGGTAGAGATAGCCCGTTCTCTTGGTGCCAAGGTTTTCCACAAGGACTGGCAGGGTTACCCTGCACAGCTCAACTACGGCCTGGGACTGTGTTCTGGAGATTGGGTGCTGGTGGTGGACGCAGACGAAGAGGTCTCTGAGGAGCTCCGGGAGAGCATCAGGAAAGAGCTGGAAAGTCCCCGATACGAAGTTTATCAGCTCTGTAGGTGCACCTACTACCTGGGAAAGTTCATAAGACACGGCTGGTATCCCGAGTGGAGGGTGAGGCTTTTTAGAAAAGGTCGGGTGTACTTTCAGGGCGAGCTCCACGAAAGACCTGTATACACGGTAAAGTCAGGAAAACTCAGGGGAGACCTCTACCACTACTCTTACAAAAGCCTGAGAGACCAGTATAGGAAAACTGTGGAATACGCAGAGAAGATGGCAAGGCACATGCATAGCTCTGGCAAGAGGTTCAGACTGTACCACCTAATCCTAAACCCCCTGTGGCACTTTTTGAAAGTATACTTTTTCAAGTTGGGCTTCATGGAGGGCTCGAGAGGTTTCCTCTTGGCCGTGTCCGCCTTCGTCTACACGTTCTTAAAGTACAAGTTCCTCTACGAGCTGGAACTTAAACAAAAGCACGAAAGACTATGGTAAGCGTGGTAGTGACCGTCTACAACGGAGAGAGCTACATAGAGAAAGCTCTTCAGAGCATCATCGAGCAGACCCGTAAGCCCGACGAGATTGTGGTGATAGACGATGCCTCCACGGACAGGACCCGGGACATAGTTCTGAAGAGCTTCGCAGGTAAGGTGGTCTACCACCGCAACCCAACAAACCGGGAGCGCTGTTACTCCAGAAACAAGGGCTTTAGTCTTTCTCAAGGAGAGTATGTCTTTTTCATGGACTACGACGACCTGTGGGAAGAGCATCACGTGGAGACCCTCCTTCGCCTGTGGGGAGACGCCCAGATAGTCTACAGTTTTCCCAGAAGGCTGATAGACGCCACAGGCAAGGTAATCAAACGCTCTAGCAGAAGTCTTCCTCAAGACCCCTGTATGGCAGTCTTCTCAGGTGTAGTAGGTTATCCCTCCGCTACCGCCTTCAGAAGAGACTACTTTCTGGAGTACAAAGACCCCTACATGGTGAGGGAAGACTGGGAGGTATTCGTAAGAGCGTGCCTGCTTGGCTACCGCATAAAGCTGGTGGACACGGACACGGTCATGATAAGAGAACACAGTAGAAGAAGCAGTAAGAGTAGAAGGCTTTACGAGGGGACCAAAAGGGTGTACGAAGAGTACGTCAACCGCCTGCCGGAGGAGTACCTGCCCTACTTTCTCTTTCACGTGGGCGATATGGCCATGCGCTTTGGAGAGCTCAGGGAAGGCTGGTCCTTGGTCTTAAAGGCAGTAGCAAAAAAGCCAAGCCTTCTGACCTCTGGAAGAGAACTGCTGGTACTTCTTAAAAGAGGGTTTAGATTCTGGAGGTAAACGTGCTCAGCCTTCGCATGCGTGCGGAGAAAGAGGGAAAGCACGTCTCAGGTGCGGAGAGGCTTGTCTCCACCCCGGAGGAACTACACAGAGCCCTCAGAGAGCTCCTAAAGAGACCAAGAGAGTACGACAAGATGTTTATAACGGTGGAAGAGGTCCAGAGCGTGGAAGTGCTTCCAAGAGCACTCACCATATACAGCCACGACTTTAGGCGCGTGGAAGATGCTCACGAGTTTGCGGTAAAGAAGTTAGGAGAAGAGGGCATTCCAGAGAAGGTGGTAAGAAGGGCACTTGAGCTTTTGAAGGCAGGGGCGAACCCAAAGGGGGGGAACATGAGGGGTGCGGTGCTTATGGACTTTGAAAGCGGTGAGAGGCTTGAGCCAGACAGGGAAAGGGGCGTAAGGACCGTCCGTATGGACTGGAAGGACAGGAAAGGTCTCAGGAAACTCCTGAAAGAAAGGGGAATAAAAAAGCACTACACAGACAGGCTCATGGACGCTCTTGTTTTGGCCACCAAAAACGTCCACTGCGGGGTGCTGGCAGAGCTCTGCTGGAGCGATGACCCCGAGTACACCACCGGGTACGTGGCGGGCAAAGGCATAGGCTACGTGCGCATAAAACCCATGAAAGAGCAGGGAAACCCTCTGGGAGGGCGAGTCTACTTCGTCCGAAGAGACCGCCTTCAAGAGCTCATAGAGTGCCTTGAGAGCAGGGCACTAATTGTGGAAACTCTTTGAACTGGTATGCTATAATCTTTTAAATGTCTGCCATAAAAAGGGTGCTGGCCAGAGAAGTTTTGGACTCTCGTGGAAACCCTACGGTAGAGGTGGAGGTAGAGCTCTCCTCCGGTGCCAAGGGTAGGGCTACCGTGCCAAGCGGGGCTTCCACCGGCGAGAAGGAGGCACTTGAGCTCAGAGACCACGACCCTAAGAGGTACTTGGGTAAAGGCGTGCTCAAGGCGGTGGATAATGTGAACTCCATCGTAGCCAAGGAGATAGTGGGGTTGGAAGCAGGGGAACAAGCTCTGATAGATAAGGTGCTCGTAGAGTTGGACGGCACACCCAACAAGAGTAGGTTAGGTGCCAACGCCCTGCTGGGCGTGAGCATGGCGGTAGCCAGAGCCAGAGCCAACGAGTTAGGCATTAGTCTGTATAGATACATAGGAGGGCTCAGAGCCAAAAGGCTTCCGGTACCTTTGATGAACGTAATCAACGGCGGAGCCCATGCGGACAACCCATTAGACATACAGGAGTTTATGATAGTGCCGGTGGGCGGTGGGCGCTTCTCGGAGGCCCTCCGCATAGGAGTGGAAGTCTTCCACACCCTGAAGGCCATTCTAAAGGAAAAAGGCTACTCCACCAATGTGGGGGACGAGGGCGGGTTT
>JANXBA010000043.1 GCA_025062075.1 Aquificaceae bacterium | reverse complement strand
AGTGCAGAAGATTACCGGTTTATAGGGGACAAAGTTGATGATTTTTACGAAAAGTATTCTGGACTTTTTGAAAAAAGAATACGGGAAGGTCGTATAAGGGATGGTCATGGAGACATAAGGCTTGAGCATGTAGCTTTTCTTGATGAGGGCATATGCGTGTTTGACTGTATTGAGTTTAATGAGCGGTTTAGGTGTGGCGACATGCTTAACGACATGTGCTTTCTCTCTATGGAGCTGGATTTTGTGGGGCGGGAAGACCTATCGGAGGTTTACGAGGAAGAGTACGTAAAAGTGACGGAGGACGAAGAGTATGAAATATTCCTGCCCTTTTTTAAATGCTACAGGGCTTATGTCAGAGGAAAGGTAAACAGTTTTTTGCTGGATGACCCACACTACGCGGAAAAGGAAAAAGCAAAAGAGACCGCAAAGAGGCTATTCCGGTTGAGCAGGAAATACGCAGAAAAGATTCCCTAATCAAGCCATTTTAGAGTTATTTCAAAGCCCTCTCTGTCTTTGGGTTTTTTCTTTATCTTGGGCTTTTTGTGTCCTTTGCCCTTATCTGGTTCTTCCCAGTCGTAGAATGCTATGACTACTTCGTTCTTAGGGTCTATAATTCTCGCCCTTTCAAAATACGTTATGGCCTCGTCATCCTTGCCCATATAGAGCAAGGTTAAACCTATAGTGGCGTAAACTCTGGCCTGCCACCCCTTGTCTGGGGAGTACTTGAACGCCAAAAGGAATCGGTCGTAAGCCCTTGAGTAGTATCCGCACATGCCCTCTGCTACACCAAGCCAATACAGAGCTTCAAAATTTCCGGGGTCTTTATCCAAGGCCTTGCTAAACTCCTTGATAGCCTTATCGCAATTCCCCTTCCTCAGGTGTTTTTTACCCTTATCTACAGCCTTATCTGACGCAACCACCAAACCAGGAGTTGCCTGCGCCCTTGATGAAGGACCACCCACCACTACAGTGGTTTTCTCCGAGCAGGAGAACGCCAAAAACATGAGAGATAGGAGTGTGGTCTTAGCCGTTTCCAGTCTTTTCATGAGTCTCCTCCTTGAGCTCATCCACTTTTTTTCCACCCATCCTCACCTTTAAAATATACATCCTCCACCCTCTTAAAAAGTTTAACTTCCTAAGTTGCCTGTACTCCTGAAAAAGTATAGAAGGTCCTTGTCTTCTCGTGCAACCGCAGCCAAAACCACTCCAAAGCTAAACATCTACACCAGCCTTGCAAACACTATCGCAAGCACAGACCAGACCATACCCTGAAAGCCTAGGCCCTCGTCATGACCCTTTGAAAAATACTCGTTGGCCCAACCCGCTATGCCTATGACCAATAGGGCGAGCCCTATGCCCTCCGTAATAACCGCCACAAGAGCCAACTTCTAGGTGAAGTAGGTTATGGCGGCTAGGGAAAGGAAAAGGCTTGACAGACCTACGGGTAGGGCCCATACGCTGGTCTCGTGATGTGCAGTTTTCTGAGAAGACCAGAGAGATTTGTGGCTATCCTAAAACGGGGCCAAACAGAGGGAGCTTATAATATCTTCTGATGGTCGTATCGCGCTTTGCACCAAGCCCCACCGGATATCTCCATTTGGGAAATGCAAGGACCGCCATATTCAGCTACCTCTTTGCCCGGCACCACGGTGGCAAGTTTATCCTCCGGGTGGAGGACACGGATAGGGAAAGGTCCACGCAGGAGTTTGAACAGATGCTCTTGCAGGACCTGCAGTGGCTCGGTCTGGAGTGGGACGAGTTCTACAGGCAGTCTGACCGTTTTGACCTATACAAGGAGTACGCCCAAAAACTCTTGGAGAGCGGACACGCCTACCCTTGCTTTTGCACCGTGGAGGAGCTTGAAAGTGAAAGAAAAAGGGCGGAGGAGAAGGGCGTGCCTTACCGCTACTCGGGTAAGTGCAGAGCTCTGACCCCCCAGCAGGTGGAGGGCTACAAGAAGGAAGGCAGACCTTACACCTTACGCTTTCGGGTGCCTGACGGCAGGGTAGTTGTCTTTGAAGACCTCATTAAAGGGCACATTTCCATATCGGTGGAGGACTTTGGAGACTTTGTCATAGTCAGGAGCGACGGCACGCCCACCTACAACTTCGTGGTGGTGGTAGACGACGCCACTATGGGCGTAACCCATGTAATAAGAGGTGAGGACCACATACCCAACACCCCAAAGCAGATACTCATATACGAGGCTCTGGGCTTGCAACCACCCCGCTTTGCCCACCTGCCAGTCATACTGGGAGAGGACAGAAGCAAGCTCTCTAAGAGACACGGGGCGGTATCAGTGAGAAACTACCGAGAAGAGGGCTACCTGCCAGATGCCCTCTTTAACTACCTGTGTCTTCTGGGCTGGAGTCCACCAGAGGAGGGCAAAGAGCTCTTCAGTAAGGAAGAGCTGATAAGGCTCTTCAGTCTGGAGAGGGTTAACTCTTCGCCGGCGGTCTTCAGCAAAGAAAAGCTACGCTGGCTCAACGGCGTGTACATAAGGGAGGTCCTCCCGCTGGACCGACTGGTGGAGGAGCTCCTCCCCTTTTTGGAAAGGGCGGGCTACAGACCAGACAAAGACTACCTGAGAAGGGTTCTCCAAAAGACCAGAGACTCTTTTGAGACCCTGAAAGAGGGAGTTCAAAGGCTAAGACCTTTCTTTGCAGGAGAGCTCACCTATTCGGAGGAGGCCCTCAAGACCCTGCAAACTCAGCAGGCTACTGCCGTGCTGTCCGCCTTCCTGCACAAGCTACAACAGAGAGAGCTGAGCGGAGAAGGCGTGAAGGCTATAGCCAAGGAGATTCAAAAGGAGCTGGGTCTGAAGGCAAAGGAGGTTTGGCATGCGCTCAGGGCCTGTCTTACCGGAGAGTTAGAGGGCGTGGGCGTGGACATTCTCTGCGAAGTTCTGCCAAAGGAGGAGGTCCTCGGGAGGGTAGAGAGAGCTCTTTCTAAAAGCGGGCATCGCAGACCTGCTGATACTCCACAAGCTCTTTTATGCGAGGATTTTCACCGCAGAGAGGACAGCCCGGGTCTTTCCTGAGCCTTACCTTTCTAAAGTCCATAGAGAGGGCGTCCATAATCAGGAGCTTACCCACTAGAGGCTCGCCTATCCCCAGCAGGAGCTTGATGGCCTCGGTGGCCTGAATACAGCCCATTATGCCCCCTATGGACCCTAATATGCCTGCCTCCTGACAGGAGGGGACCAGTCCGGGCGGAGGAGGTTCAGGATACAGACACCTGTAGCAGGGAGAGTGCTCTTTATCTCTGAAGTCAAAGACAGAGGCTTGACCTTCAAAGCGTAGCATGGCCGCAGAGACCAAGGGCTTACCTAAAAAGTAGCAGGCATCGTTTATAAGAAAGCGGGTTGGGAAGTTGTCCGTCCCGTCCAGCACCACATCGTAGTCCCTGACTATGTCCAAGATGTTGGACTTGTTGAGGGTAGCGTTGTAAGTGATGACTTTCACGTCTGGGTTTAAGCTCTCCACCGTCATGCGGGCGGACTCCACCTTGGGAATACCCACTCTCTCCGTGTTGTGGAGTATCTGCCTCTGAAGGTTAGAGTAGTCCACCACGTCAAAGTCCACGATGCCTATGGTGCCCACGCCTGCGGCGGCAAGGTAGTATATGGAGGGAGAGCCGAGCCCACCTGCACCAACCACCAGCACCTTGGACTTGAGAAGCTTTTCCTGCCCTTTGCCACCTACCTCCGGCAGGATGATGTGCCTTGCGTATCTTCTTATCTGCTCCTCGGTGAACTGAAACATGCTCTAAAATTATACGCCAGACCGCAGACTTACAAGCTACTTTTTCTTTGGGAGCAGGGCGAACACCAAGAAGTTTCCCTCTTTCTTAATAGGTGATTCGAGCTGTCCTACGTCTGAGAGCTCTTCTACTATTCTGTTGGCCAGCTTGTCCCCCAGCTCAGGGTGTAGGTGCTCCCTGCCCTTGAAGCGAATCCTGACCCTCACCTTGTCCCCGTCCATGAGAAACTCTCTCATGTGCTTGAGCTTTACCTTCAGGTCGTGCTCGTCAATTCTCAGAGACAGCATCATGTCCTTTACATCTATGGCGTGCTCTCTCTGCTTTTTTTTAGCCTCCTTTTCTTTCTTCTTGAGCTCGTAGAGGAATTTGCCGTAGTCCAGCATTTTACACACTGGAGGGTTTGCCTGAGGGGCCACTTCCACCAGGTCTAACCCCTTTTCACTTGCCATTCTGAGAGCTTCTTGAAGGGGTAAGATGCCCACCTGCTTGCCGTTCTCGTCGATGAGCCTCACCTCTCTCGCCCTTATCTGCCTGTTTACTCTGTACTCTTGCAAGAACACCTCCTCTAAATTAGTTTTACCAAAAAGTAAAAGGAAAGGAGAAAGTTAAGAAAAAGCACCAAAGTGGAGAGGATGGAAACCTTCCTAAAGAGACTTCTGCGGGGGTCTTGGTAGGGGACCAGGTCTATGTCTCCCAGACTTCTCTTGTAGCCTTTGAGCCAGTAAGATATGCCCACGTTTAGCCCAAGGCCCAAAAGCAGGACAAGGGCGTACAGCTTGGAGCTCCCCAGCACCAGATAGAGCAAAAGCAGTAAAAAGGCAACCCCGTAAAACCTCCAGAGAATGGCCCCGTAGAACCTGCCGGCCAAGTTTTTGTTCTCTTTCACCCTCAGAAGAGTGGGAGCTACCAGAAAAACCACCATAAAAAGAGCACCGCTGTAAAGGGCAAGGAGGAGCTCAGGAACCATAGCTTAGGTTTACGCTCTTCATCCACTGGCTCTATTATACTATTAGTCTGTGAAAGCCTGGATAGAAAAAATTACCCTTGAAGGTTTTAAGTCCTACGGGAAGGAGAGGAAGGAGGTCCACTTAGGTCCAGGCTTTATAGCAGTGGTCGGCCCCAACGGTGCGGGAAAGTCTAACATAGGGGACGCCATCTCCTTTGCCTTGGGCATTGCCACCGCCAGAACGCTCAGGGCAAAGAACCTCTCCTACCTCATCTACAGTCGGGACTCCGAGAGGGCGGACTACGCCTTCGTGGAGGTGCACTTCAAAAACCACGGGCTCTTCTCCCTGCAGGAAGAGGACCTTTTTCTGTCAAGAAAAGTCTACCCGGACGGTAGGAGCGTCTTTCGCATAAACGGTAGCGTGGTCCGAGAAAGGGACCTGTTAGACTTCCTATCAAAGGCAGGCATATACGAGACCGCCTACAACGTGGTCCTTCAGGGAGACATAGTCAAGTTCCTGAAAATGACGCCAGTAGAGAGAAGAAAGCTCATAGAGGAAATAGCGGGCATTCAGGAGTATGAAGAAAAAAAGCAGAAGGCTCTACTGAACTTGGGAGAGGTAGAGCTCAAGATAAGAGAGCTCAGACTCCTGATGGATGAGATGCAGGTGCAGATGGAAAAGCTCAAAGAGGAGCTCAATATACTCAACCTCTACCGGCAGCTGGAAGAGCAGAGAGTGCAAGTGAGCGTAAAGCTCTACCTTAAGCACCTTTCTGAACTGAGAAGGTCCGCGCAGGAGATAGACAGACGCAGAGAGCAAAAGCTCAGAGAGCTAAACTCCCTGCAACAACTCCTGCGCACCCACGAGGAGAGGCTCAACTCGGTAGAAGAAGAGCTCAAAAGCATAAACCAGGAGCTCTTGCCTCACAGAGAAAGAGTAGGAAGACTCTCCCAGTCTATGGAGAACCTAAGTCAGAGGCTTCAGGAGCTGGCCAAGAAGTCAGAGGACTTGAGCAGAGAAGTCTCCTCCGTGCAGGAGCAGATTGAGTCTTTAGAATCTCAAAAGGGTCTCCTGCTCAAGGAAGAGCAGGAGCTCTTGGCGTCTCTCCAGCGACAAGAGGTAGAGCTCCTGGCCTTGGAAGAGTCCGCCCACATCGTCTGGAGGAGCGTAAAGGAGAAGGAAGATGCCCTAAGAGTGTCTCTGGAGGAGCTGGAGAAGACCGAGCAGAAACTCAGAGAAGTGAACCTGCTCTTGGAAGAGTGCAGAAGGGAAGCCATCCAGTTGGAGCTAAAAGCGAAAGAGCTCGAGCTAAAGAGAGAAAAGGTAAAAGAAGATATACAGAGGCTCAGGCAGGAGGAGGAAAAACTCAAGGCCTCCTTCGGAGAAACCCTTCTGAAGAGAGAAAGCTACCAAAAAACGCTAAAAGAAGAAGAGGCCTCCCTCAAGCTCAAGAAGGAAGAGCTCCACAAATCAGAAGAGAAGTTGAGAGAGATGAGGCTGGAGCGAGAAGAGCTCCTCAAGGAAATCTCCGCCGTGAGGGCCAAGTTGCAAGGTATGTGGCCGGAGGAGCTCCCCTTCGAAGACATACGGGGCGTGTACGGCAGGGTCTCCGACCTCATAAGGGTAAAAGACCCTGAGCACCTCAAAGCGGTAGAGTCCGCAGGGGGTGGTAGGCTCTCCTACGTGGTGGTCCAAGATGAGAAGACTGCCAAAGAGTGCATACAAAGGCTTAAAGAGCTCCAGTGGGGCAGGCTCAGCTTCATACCCCTGAGCAGGGTAAAGGAGGTCAAGATTCCCTCCCATCCACCCAGGCTCAAGGGCGTCATAGACTTCGTGGTCAACCTTTTGGAATACGAGAGTCTCTTTGACAAGGCGGTAAAGTTCGTCTTTGGCGACACTTTGCTGGTCCGCGACTTTGACTCGGCCAAGGACATATGGGGCTACCGAGTGGTGACCCTTGAGGGAGAGCTCTTTGAAAAGAGCGGAGTCATAAGCGGAGGTCACGCAGAACACAGAGGAGAACTCAGCAGGGGCTTCTACCAGCAGGAGCTCCAAAGGCTGTGCCAGCTGGAGAGAAACCTCAAGGAGGAAGAACAAAGACAGGAAAAGCTCATAAAAGTCCAGAGGGAGGAGCTGGTGGAAAAGGAGGCAGTGCTGGCCATACTCCGCAGAAGGCTGGAAGAGACCGAGGAGAAGGACAAGAAGGCCACGGAGAGATTAGAGGACATCCAGAGGAAGTTACAAAAGGCAGAGGAGTACTTAGAGCTCTTGGAACAGGAAAAAGAGAAGGTTATAGAAAAAAGCAAAAAGTTGCAAGAAGAGAGCCAGTATCTGGAGGAGAAGCGGGAGAACTTGAGCCTGAAAAGGCAGTCCGCCCTTTTTCACTACAGAGAGTCAGGAGTGGAAGACCTGAGAGAGGAGCACGAAAGGCTCCGCCAAAAGGTGGAAGAGCTGAGAGAGTCCCTTCGCAGAGGACAGCTCCGGCTAAAGGAACTACGGCTGGAAAAGGAAGACTTGCGCAAGGAGATAGGGCGAAAGCTTGCCTTCGTAGAGAGTGCCACGCAGGAACAGGAGGCTCTTGTGGCAGAAATGGAAGCCCTCAAAAAAAGGCAAGAAGAGCTGGAAAAAGAGCTCCAGAGAGTAAACCTTCAGGCCTACGAGCTCTACAAGAGAAAAGACCAGCTGGAAGAGGAGCAAAGGAAACTCCAATCGGAGTTGGGCAGGCAAAGACTTAAAGAGGAAGACCTAAAGGAAGACCTACACCGTCTGAACCTTGAAAAGACCAGAGTAGAGGAGAAGGAGCTCGAACTGCTCCAAAAACTTCAGGAGCTTGGCTACGCAGGAGAGCATTCAGAAGTAAAAGAGAGCCCCAGCAAGCTTAAAGAAGAGCTCTCTGTGATTCTCACGGAGCTGTCAAAGCTTGGAAAGGTCAACTTCAAGGCGGAGGAGGAGTATCTACACTACGAGGAGCGCTACAGAGACTGCGCAGAACGCCACAAGAAGCTAAAGGAGGAGAAGGAGTCCATAAAAGAGCTCATAGAGGAGATAGAGAGCAAAAAACTGAGGTCCTTCATGGAAACCTTTCGGGCGATCAACAAAAACCTAAAAAACATCTTCTCCCAGCTCTCCCCGGGCGGTAAGGCCTATATGGTGCTAGAGAGGGAAGACGAACCTCTGTCGGGAGGCACAAACCTGGTGGTAAAACCCAGAGGAAAGGAGGTGCAGTATCTGGAGGCCATCTCCGGCGGGGAGAAGACCCTTGCGGCCCTGTCCCTCATCTTTGCCATTCAGGACTACAGACCTTCGCCCTTCTACTACTTTGACGAGGTGGACGCCCACTTAGACGAGGCCAACGCAAGGCGTGTAGGGGAGCTCATAAAAGAGCGCTCCCGAAGGGCTCAGTTTATCGTGGTCACTCTGAGAGAGGTGCTTGCCAGCTTTGCGGACAAGGTAGTGGCGGTAAGCGGGAGGGGCGGACTCTCCCACGTGTTCACCGTGAAAAACCCAACCGCCCTGCTCAGCCCTGATTGAAGACAACCTCCAGCTTTTCCTTTTTCTTAATCGCCTTTATGTAGGGCTTGTCGTCCTTGACTTTGACCTCTACCACCTCCGTGTTTGCGAGGGTTCCTCTCAGGAGCTCCTCCGCCAGCAGGTCTTCCACATGGTGCTGTAGGGCACGCTTGAGGCTTCTGGCACCGTATTCGGGCTTGTACTCCTTCTCTATTATCCAGTCCACGAAGCTCTTGTGTAGCTTCACTTTTATGCCCCACTCTTCCAGGTTCTTGTTTATCTGCTGTAGCTGAAGGTCAAGTATCTGAGCCACATCCTCCTTCTCCAGGGGTTTGTAGACAATCACCTCGTCCAACCTGTTGAGAAACTCGGGGCTGAAAGTTTTCTTCACCTGGTCCATGACGTTTTTCTTCATCTGCTCGTAGTCTATCATGCCGAACTTCTTCTCAAAACCCATCTGGGAGCCGTGGGCCATGAGCCTCGCACCCAAGTTGGAGGTCATGATAATAATGGTGTTGGAGAAATCCACCGTCCTGCCCGTGGCGTCGGTGAGCCTTCCGTCGTCAAAAATCTGCAGGAAGATGTTAAACACGTCCGGATGGGCTTTCTCTATCTCGTCAAAGAGTAGGACCGAGTAGGGTCTTCTGCGCACCTTCTCCGTGAGTTGACCGCCCTCTTCGTATCCCACGTACCCAGGAGGGGCTCCCACCAGTCTGGAGACTGTGTGCTTTTCCATGTACTCGGACATGTCAAACCTGACCAGGGCCTCCTCCGAGCCGAAGAGGTACTCGGCTAGGGCTTTCGCAGTCTCGGTCTTGCCCACGCCCGTAGGTCCCAAGAAGAGAAAGACTCCTATGGGACGGTGCTTGCCTTTGAGCCCTACCCTGGACCTCCTTATGGCTCTGGCTATTGACTTTATGGCCTCCGCCTGACCTACCACTCTCTTGTGGAGCTCCTCCTCTATGTGCAGGAGTTTTTCCATGTCGCTCTCGTGGATTCTTCTCACCGGTATGCCCGTCCAGCGGGCCACCACCTCCGCCACGTCTTCTCCCGTGACCTTTGGCCTGTTAGTGGCCATTTCCTGCTTCCACTTGGCCTTGAGGTTTTCCAACCTAGCCCTGAGCCTGAGCTCTTCGTCTCTGAGCCTGGCCGCCTTCTCGTAGTCCTGCTCGTTGGCGGCCCCCTCCTTCTTGCTCTCTATCTCTCTTATCCTCTCTTCCAGCTCCTTGAGCTCCGGGGGTGGCTGATAGGCTCTCAGTTTGACCAGAGAACCTGCCTCGTCTATCACATCTATGGCCTTGTCTGGCAGGTTTCTCTCGGTGATGTAGCGCTCGGAGAGGATTACCGCCTTTTCCACCGCCTCCGGCAGGTACTCCACGTTGTGGAACTCTTCAAACTTGGACTTGAGCCCGTAGAGTATCTTTATGGTGTCTTCTTGAGAAGGCTGGTCCACCATCACCGGCTGGAACCTGCGCTCTAGGGCTCCGTCCTTTTCTATGTATTTCCTGTACTCGTCCAGAGTGGTGGCACCTATGACCTGTATCTCGCCCCTTGCCAGCGCAGGCTTGAGCATGTTGCTGGCATCTATTGACCCCTCCGCAGAGCCAGCGCCTACCAGCGTGTGTATCTCGTCGATGAAGAGAATCACGTTGGGAGCTTTTTCTAACTCCTTGAGTATGTTTTTGAGCCTCTCCTCAAACTGACCTCTGTACTTGGTCCCTGCCACCAGCGCCGCCAGGTCAAGGGCTACCACTCTCTTGCCCAGAAGGGGGTCGGGTACCTGCCTGTTTGCTATCCTCTGGGCCAGACCTTCCACTATGGCAGTTTTGCCCACGCCGGGGTCTCCCAGCAGGACGGGGTTGTTTTTTCTGCGACGGACCAGTATCTGGATGACCCTCTCTATCTCTTTTTCCCTGCCTATGACTGGGTCCAGCTTTCCCTCCTTGGCCATCTGGGTAAGGTCGCGGGAAAAGCGGTCCAAGTTGGGCGTGGGTGCATGTTTGGTGGTCTCCTGAGGTGGGAGCTCTCCCAGTATCTGGAGCACCTCTCTCCTTACCGAATACTCATCCAGCCCGAAACCTCTGAGTATCCTACCACCCAACCCCGTCTTTTCCCTCACCACGCCTATGAGCAGGTGCTCAGGACCGACGAACTGGTGGTGAAGTATTCTGGCCTCTTCCACCGCAAACTCCAGCACCCTCTTTGCGTCTGGGGCAAAGAGTATCTCGCCCGAGTGGCTACCACGAGTTATCTGGCCCATGATGGCCTTGCGCACTTTCTCCTGAGTGAGACCGAAGCGAGAAAGCACTAAAGAGGGGAGGTCTTCCTCCCTTATAAGGGACAGCAGAATGTGCTCACTGCCCAGGTAGGTGTGTCCGAGTTCCATGGCTTCTTCTCTTGCCTGTAGGATGACCTGTCTGGCTTTCTCCGTAAACTTTTCAAACATCGCCTACACCTCTCTTAGATAAAGATAGCGAAGGTAGGCACTTTGGCAACAAGTAAAAGCCCAAGAGGGCGCACTCATGCTCTCTCTACTATGCTTTTTAATATTTCCCTTTCCAGGGGCGAGCTCACCTTTGGCAGTATGGTGTCCAGCACCAGCTCCTTCACGCTGGCGTACCTACCGAGCCTCCGGGCACACCTTATGGTGTCCCTTATGGAGAAGACAAAGTCCACCGGCTCCTCCGACTGCTGAGTTTGATAGGCTCTGTAGGCCTTTCTCACCGCGTTCGCTATCTTGATAAGCTCAAAAAGCTTCCACACGGAGCTCTCCAGCCTTTCTTGCCCTTCCGCCTTTACCTGCAGTCCGTTGACGACCTTGTGCCACAGGTAGACGAACTCTTCAAGGCTTAGCGTGGAGAGCTCCTGCACGAAGTCTTTTAGGATAAGGGCCTCGTCTGGGCTGTAGAGCCCGCCCTGCTCTTCAAAGGGAGGGTAGTCCACGAGAAGTACGTCCGCTCTGGACTTTATGTCCTGCGGGAGCTCAGATACGCCTAAGTAGTTCTGTGGGTTCATTCCTCCCACGAGGACCACCTCTGGGTGTGCCCTTACCAGCTCGCCCGTAGGCAAGGCAAGGTACCGCCTGTAGTCAAAGAGGGGGTTAAAGAGTTTAACCATGCCTGCGGGCAGGGTGTTTATCTCGTCAAAGTAGACCACAGCCCCCGGCGTCTGAAGGGCTTTGACCAAATCCGAATAGACCCTTCGGGTGCCCCTTTTGGGGTCAAACTCGTAGA
>JANXBA010000004.1 GCA_025062075.1 Aquificaceae bacterium | reverse complement strand
ACCCACCTCGCCATAAACCTGATAAAGTGGAGGCTAAAAACCACCTTTAACCTGTCCGCAGGAAAGGACTACAAAGTTATAGGTGAGCCAGTGGACCTTTCTGGTGCAAGGGAGCTGGCTTCTCAAGATAGGTTTCAGTTTCAGTGGTGGGCTTTGTCTCTGGTGGATGCCAGACCATATGCGGATAAAAAGAAGGGTGCGGACAGGGGCATAGACGGAGTCATATACTTCTACATAGACAGGGACAAGCTTGGAAGAGCCATAGTGCAGGTAAAGAGCGGTAAGGTCTCTGTAAAGGACATAAGAGAGCTCTTGAGCGTAGTGGAAAGGGAAAAGGCCCAGATGGGCATCTTCATAAGCCTTGAAGAGCCCACGAGGCAGATGCTGGAAGAGGCCAGCAGGGCGGGCTTTTACAAGTGTGGTATAACAGCAAGTTGTGACCGTTGAGGAGCTCTTAAGTGGTAAAAGACCCGACATTCCCTATCAAATATCACCTTACAAGAGGGCGGAAAGGGAGGATATAATTTCTACCAAGCAAAACAACCTACTATGAGCTATTTAGACAGAATCGTCATAAGAGGTGCTCGCCAGCACAACTTAAAGAACATAGACTTAGACATACCTAAAAACGCTTTAGTGGTCATAACAGGTCCTTCGGGCTCAGGAAAGTCTTCTCTGGCCTTTGACACCATATACGCGGAGGGCCAAAGAAGATACGTGGAATCCCTGTCCTCTTACGCAAGGCAGTTTTTAGGAGTTATGGAAAAGCCGGAGGTAGACATAATAGAGGGTCTTTCTCCCGCCATAGCCATAGACCAGAAGACCACCTCCAAAAACCCACGCTCTACCGTGGGAACCGTCACGGAGATATACGACTACATGAGGGTGCTCTGGGCAAACTTGGGAAGGCCCCACTGCCCCGAGTGCGGAAGGCTCCTGGAGGGCCTGTCCGCCCACGAGATTCTGGAAAAGGTCTGGGAAAGGTACAGGGGCAGGCGCATAGCTTTGCTCTCTCCCTTAGTCAGGGCAAAAAAGGGCGAGTTCAAGGAGCTCTTTAAAGAGTTAGAGCGTATGGGCTTTTCCAGAGTGAAGGTGGACGGAGAGTACAGGCGCATACCGGAGGTACCTCCCTTGGACAAGAACAAAAAGCACCACATAGACCTGGTGGTGGACAGGCTCACTTTGGAGGAAGAGGAAAGAGCCCGCGCCCTGAGTGCCATAGAGAAGGCCCTTGAGGTCTCCAAGGGGCTACTCAAGGTAGAGGACGTAGAAACCCACAGGGAAGAGGTCTTCAGCGAGAAGCTCACCTGCCCAGACCACGGCTTTTCCATTCCGGAGCTCTCTCCCAGGCTTTTTTCTTTCAACTCGCCTTACGGTGCCTGCCCTGCCTGCAAAGGTCTTGGCGTCAAGTGGGAGGTGGACATAAGACTGTTGGTGGACGAGAAAGAGTCCGCGGTAGACGCCCTGCGCATCACCGACTCCTCCTTTTTTGACTACTTGAGGTATCCCATCATGAACCTCCTGCGCAAGTTGGGCTACGACCCGCGCACACCTTGGAGAGACCTGCCGGTTAGCGTGAGAAACTTCCTGCTCTACGGCGGTTCTTTGGAAGGAGGTCACTTTGAGGGTGTGGTCAAGCACTTAGAGAGAAGGTTCATGGAAGAGGAGTCGGAGAAGCTAAGGGAGGAGATAGCGGAGTTCATAAGAGAAAAGCCCTGCCCTGAGTGCGGTGGTGCCCGTCTCAGGCCCGAGGCCCTCTCCGTGCTGATAGAAGGCAAGAGCGTATGGGAAGTGGCCCGCATGCCAGTAAGGGAAGCAAAGGACTTTTTTGACCAGCTACTGCGCAAACTTTCAGGCAAAGACCTGCTGGTGGCAGACAGACTCATAAAGGAGATTTCGGACAGGCTGGGCTTTTTAGTTAACGTGGGGCTGGACTACCTGGACCTTGCCCGCAGTGCCACCACCCTATCGGGGGGAGAGATGCAAAGAATAAGGCTTGCCACCCAGATAGGCTCCAAGCTCACTGGTGTCCTTTATGTGCTGGACGAGCCCTCTATAGGACTCCATCCCAGAGACACTGACAAGCTCATAAACACGCTGAAAGACCTGAGAGACCTGGGCAACACGGTCATAGTGGTGGAGCACGACCCTGAGACCATACTGAACGCGGACTGGGTGGTGGACATGGGCCCCGGCGCAGGCAAGAAGGGCGGAGAGGTGGTGTTTCAAGGCACGGTGGAGGAGCTCCTGAGGAGCAAGACTTCTCTGACAGGTGCTTACCTGTCGGGTAGGCTGTCCATAAAAGAGCCAGAAAAGAGAAGAGAACTCACAGGCAAGTGGCTCAGAATAGTAGGGGCAAAAAAGCACAACCTGAAGAACATAACCGTGGACATACCGGTGGGGCTGTTTGTATGCGTTACGGGCGTCTCGGGAAGCGGTAAGTCCACCCTCATATACGACCTGCTGTGGGAGTATGCCCGGGGCCTATTCTACGGGGCTGTAGGCGAGCGGGAGGGCTTTGAAAGAATAGAGGGACTGGAGCACTTTGAAAGGGTCATCAACATAGACCAGTCTCCCATAGGTAGGACGCCCCGCTCCAACCCTGCCACCTACACCAAGCTCTTTGACCTCATAAGAGAGCTCTTTGCCCAGACGCCCGAGGCCAAGGCGAGGGGCTACACCGCCAGCAGGTTCTCTTTCAACCTCAAAGGCGGTAGGTGCGAGGCCTGCCAAGGCGAAGGAGTCATAAAGGTGGAGATGCACTTCTTGCCCCCCGTTTACGTGCCCTGCGATGTTTGCAAGGGAAAGAGGTACAACCGCGAGACCTTGGACATCCTTTACAAGGGCAAGAGCATAGCGGACGTGCTGGACATGACGGTGGAAGAGGCCTACGAGTTTTTCCAACACCTGCCCTCCATAAGGAGAAAGCTCCAGCTTCTCATGGACATAGGCCTGGGCTACATAAAGCTGGGTCAGCCTGCCACCACCCTCTCCGGAGGCGAAGCTCAGAGGATAAAGCTCTCCAGAGAGCTCTCCAAGAAGGAAGCAGGGAAGACCCTGTACCTTCTGGACGAGCCCACCACAGGCCTTCACATGGAGGACGTGAGAAGACTCATAGACATACTCCAGAAGTTGGTGGACAGGGGCAACACGGTGGTGGTCATAGAGCACAACTTGGAGGTGATAAAGTGCGCGGACTGGGTCATAGACTTAGGACCGGAAGGAGGAGACAGAGGAGGCTACCTCGTGGCCTGTGGCACGCCCGAGCAGGTGGCGGAGGTCCACCAGTCCTACACGGGCCAGTATCTTAAAAAAGTCCTGAGAAGAGGGCACGCACTCCGATGAGACAGGTAGCGGTGATAGGCTCTTCAAAAGCAACACCTGAAGAGGAAGAGTATAAAGTGGCCTACGAGCTGGGAAAGGAGATAGCAAAGCGTGGCTGGGTGGTGGTCTGCGGTGGCCGGGGTGGTGTGATGGAGGCAGTCTGCAAGGGGGCAAAAGAGCAAGGGGGACTCACCGTGGGGATACTACCTTCTTACACGGGGGAGGAGGCAAACCCTTACGTGGACATAAAGGTGCGCACAGGTATGAGCTGGAACAGAAACCCTATAGTGGTGGCCAGCGGTGATGTGGTAGTGGCTATAGGAGGCAACTGGGGAACCCTCTCAGAGATAGCCTACGCCCACATCCTGGGAAAACCCACAGTAGGCTACAGAACTCATCAAGTGGAAGGGCTCAAGCAAGTCCAGACCTTAGAGGAACTGCTGGACTTTTTGGAGAAAAACATCTGTTGAAAATGCGTCTCAGAAGACCATATTTATAGAAGGGGCAGAACCCATGGGACAAGAAGTGTTTTTCCTCGAGGACATGCTCTTTAGAAGCACTGCCCAAGAGATAGAGGAGAGATACAGGGAGGTCCTGCAGATGTACACCCACGACCCTGAAGTGCTCAACATAGCCAAAAGCATAAAGGGCATGTGCGACTACATAATGCAGACCTACAGGGAAATACCCAAGCCTGAGAAAAAGCTGGAGGAGAGCCTTTACACCACCCTTTACCACGTGCTGAAGGACCTGAGCATTACCCTTTACGACCTGTCTATAGCGGAAGGCGAGCAGATATACTACGTGCTCTCCAGCGCTTACCAGAAACTAAACGGGGCCAACAACCTCTTAGAGAGACTGGTCTAACCTGCGTAGAAAGCATATTCCCGTCAGAAGACAGAAAAAGGAGTAGTAAAGCCACACAAGAAACAGAAGGGGCGTGCCAAGAAGGCTGTAGAGAGGGTTTAAACTCAACAGCTTGACCACCAGGAGGGAGAAAAACTTGTTAAGTGGTAGTAGCAAAAGAGCTCCCAGTCCTGAGGCCACAAACACGGAGACCCTAAGCCCAAAGTAGGACCCGTACAGCGTGACAACTGTCAGACATAGGAGTAAAAAGCTCAGCAGTTCGCCGTACAAATGTCCCAGAGGAGACTTACCGAGAGTAAACAGAGTTACCGTCAGAGACAGCACTATTAGGTAAAGTATGAGTAAAAGAGGTGAAAGCGTCCAGAAGAAGAGTTCCCTACGCACGGGCTTTTCCCCGTAGACGTATCCAAAGGCAGTGTTCAGAGTTTTAGCAAAGGAGACAGAGAAGTAGTAAGCCAGCAGAAGAGACAGCAGGGAACCTACCGCCTTCTTTTCGTACACGGGAATCAGCTTGGACAGGACTGCATCCGCATAGTAGGGCAAAAAGCTTCTCACCTGCTCGTAAACCTTTAGTGGCTCAAGAAAAGGCATGTAGAGGGATAAAAAGCCCATAAGCATAAACACGGACCCCACCACGGTCAGAAACTGGTAGGTGAGCGAAGCACTGTGGTAACCTATGCCCTGTCTAAAGATGTCTGCCACGGACAAGAGTATGAGTTCAAGATACTTCAAGGGTGTATTCCACCAACCCACCGAGAGGACTCCTAAAAGTATAGGTGCTTCCTGACTTACCAACCAGATACTCTGGCAAGAGTGGCACTTTGCCCTTACCTCCGGGCAGGTCCACCGCGTAGGTAGGGACGCCCATACCCGCAATCCGCCCGCGCAGGTAATCCATAATTTCCAAACCCTTCTCTATGCTCGTCCTGAAGTGGATAGCACCCTTCACAGGGTCGCAGTGAAAAAGGTAAACAGGTCTCACCTTTATCTTCAGGAGCTCTCTCATCAGCCGGAGCATTACCTGCGGGTCGTCGTTTACGCCCCTCAAGAGCACCGTCTGGTTGTTGACGGGAATGCCGTGGCGTAGTAGCCTGTCCACCGCCTCTGCGGACTCCTCTGTTATCTCCGCAGGGTGGTTGAAGTGGGTGTTTATCCACACAGGCGAGTGCTCTTCAAGAATCTCCAGGAGCTCCTCTTCAAAGAACCTCTGGGGTGCAAGCACGGGTAAGCGCGTCCCTATCCTTATTATTTCCACATGTCTTACCTCTCTTATGCGTGAAAGCAGGTAGCGGAGCTTTTCATTGCCCAGAGAAAGCGGTTCGCCTCCGGAGAGGAGCACCTCTCTTACCTCTTCCTCTTCCTTGAGGTAGGCTACAAAGCGGTCTATCTCCTCCTTACTGCGGGACCTTTCGCCTTCCTGAAAGATTCTCTTTCTCATGCAGTGTCTGCAGTAAACTGCGCAGAAGGTAGTCACAGTAAAGAGCACGCGGTCAGGGTAGCGGTGGGTAAGGCCGGGGATGGGACCCTCTTCTCTAAAGGGGTCTGGCTCTCCTAAGGATTGGACGTCCTCTTCCACCTCCACTTTCCTTGGCACCGCCTGAAGTCTGATGGGGTCCTCAGGGTCTTCCAAGTTCATCAGGGAAAGGTAGTAGGGGGTAATGGCCATAGGATACAGGCCGGCAGTCCTTTCTATGCCCTGCTCCTCTTCCGGTGTGAGCCTTATGTATCTGCTGAGCTCTTCCTTGGTCTTTATCCTGTTTTGAATCTGCCACTGATAACTGCGCCAGAGTTCTGGAGGGACTTTTTTGAAGGGGCCTCTCATGTTATTATTATCTCATGAGGGTGGCTGTCCTGACGGGGGCGGGCATATCCGCAGAGAGCGGTATACCTACCTTCAGGGACGAAGGAGGCCTATGGAAGAACCTTGACCCCAAGGTTTTGGCAACCCCCACGGCCTTCGAGAGAAACCCTGCACTGGTGTGGGAATGGTATCTACAGAGAAGGTCCATCATAGCCAAGGCAAAGCCCAACGCTGGCCACTTGGGTCTGGTTGAGTTAGAACAAGAGCTTGGAGAGAACTTTTTCCTCATAACCCAGAACGTGGATGGCCTACATCAGCGTGCAGGCTCTAGAAGGCTTGTAGAGCTCCACGGCAACATATGGAAGGTCAAGTGCCTCTCCTGCGACGCTTCCTACGAGGACTACAGCACCGAATCAGCTCAACTACCCCCAAGGTGCAGGGAGTGCGGAGGTCTCATTCGGCCGGCAGTGGTGTGGTTTGGAGAGCCCCTGCCTGCAGATGCTTTAGAGACTGCCTACCGGTGGGCCCAGAACTGCGACCTTTTTGTATGCATAGGCACCTCAGGCGAAGTATACCCTGCCGCCCATCTGCCCTACGTGGCAAAAGAAGCAGGCGCGCAGGTGGTGGAGATAAATCCTAAAGAGACAAAACTTTCTCCCTTGGCGGATTTGTGTATAAGAGAGCCAGCCACCAAGGGAGTCCAGGAACTCCTGAAGATGATATGAAAGTCCTTGTCATGGGCTCAGACCAGCGAATAGTCAGGTGCGCCAGAGTGTCTTTTGGCAAAGACGAGCAGGTGGACAAGGAAAGAGACGTAAGGCTCATAAAGTACCTCTTACAGCACAGGCATGCCTCCCCCTTTGA
>JANXBA010000002.1 GCA_025062075.1 Aquificaceae bacterium | reverse complement strand
TTCTTCATTAGGCTTGCTATGACGATGCCTATGGTGCCTGCTATGGCAAACATGTAGGCACTTCTCATAAGAAGGTGTGGGAAGTAGTTTTTGTTGTAGAAGGCGTCAAGGATGTTTCCAGTGGTGAACCACTTTTCGTGTCCCGGAGATAACATAAAGGAGAGTATACCCACGATTATGTACATGGTTGCCCAAGAGCCTATGGCGAAGATCCACGCAAGCCTTAACCAGCTTTTCTGGTCAATCCTGCCAAGAGTGTAGTAGAGGATGTAAACCAGCGTCACCTCCGCCACAAACCATATCCATTCTGCCGCCCACACCCAAACAAAGTTATGAATGAGTGCGGATATGCCCCTAGGGTTTGCAACGGTTGCGGAAAACCATATGCCAGGACCTGTTATAGAGCCAGAAACGTAGGAAAAGACCAACAGTGCCAGAAGGTACTTTTTGATGTAGTCGTATATCTGCGGGATGTTCTCCCTGTAGGCTTTGGTGGCAAGGTATGCCAGCAGTATTGAGGCTCCCACCGAAGTGTGAGAGGCGAGCACGTGAATGGAAGCTATGATTGCTATGACAGTGGCACTACCTATGGTAGGCACATACCACATGGGATAAAAGCCTACGAGTTCCATGTCTTGACCTCCTTTTTAATTTTGACCTTAACTTAACACTAATATAATATAACATGATTTTTCTCAGAGACAAGCCTCAGGGTCAGCGCAGGTGACCCTTGTCCCCAATCAGCCTCTTTGCAGTGAGAACCTATACGGGCATTGGCCTAAAGGCTTGTATTCCTTTCCTTGTTGGAGTGATATATTTTTTATTAAAAAAAGGAGGTAGTTGCCATGCCAGTGTATGTTATGCTTACCACGCTGACCGACGAGGGGATGGAAACTCTCAAGCAAAAGCCTGAAAGAATAAAGGAAGTGGACAGGGAGGTGATGGAACGCTTCGGGGTCAAGATTATCGCCCAGTATGCGGTGATGGGCCCTTACGACTTTGTCAACATTCTGGAGGCTCCTGACAATGACACCATCGTAAAAATGGCCGTAGAGCTCGGCTCAAGGGGTACCATAAGGACCCTTACCATGCCTGCCATAGAGGTAGAACAGCTCATAAAGGACCTGAAAGAGCTAAGCTGAAATGCTCCCTACCCTCAGGGCCTTTTTTGAAATAACCACCCGCCACACAGACCTGCGGTGGGCAAAGACCAGAGACGACCTGGTAAGCAGAAGCATAAAGGCCCTTAGGGCCTTCCGGGAAGGAAAAACCCTGCAGGAGGTAAGGCAGAGCAAGGAGCTCAGCTTTGAGATAGAGGAATCCCTCGAGTCTATGCATAGGTTCGTGAAAGAGCATCCGGAGGAGGTGGAGAGGCTCATTGGTCTTCTGAGCCTTTTCGTAAAGTCGCCCGCACCTTGTAAAATAAGACTAATTTACTTTGCGGAGGCCTTCCTTGAAGATAGGAGAGTATCTCAGGCAGGGGCGCTTTAGCATATCTTTTGAGTTTTTTCCACCCAAGACCCCAGAAGGGGAGGAAGAGCTCTTCCTGACCATAAGCAGTCTTCAAGAGCTCGAGCCCACCTTCGTGTCTGTCACCTACGGAGCGGGCGGTAGCACCAGAGACAGGACCAGAAGGGTGGTAAAGAGAATACACGAAGAGACGGGACTGACCACCATGGCACACCTTACCTGCATCGCCCACAGCAGGGAAGAGCTCCTGCAGATACTCCAAGAGTACAGGGACATGGGCGTAGAAAACATACTAGCCCTAAGAGGTGACAGACCTGCGGGGGACTTCAGACCTCCGGAGGGGTCCTGCAGGCACGGCTCTGAGCTGGTGCAGCTTATTAGAGACCGCTTCGGAGACCACTTTTCCGTAGGCGCGGCCTCCTACCCTGAAGGACACCCCGAGTCGCCCAACTTGGAGTGGGAGATAAGGTTTTTTAAGAAGAAGGTGGAGGCGGGGGCGGACTTCTCCATAACTCAGATGTTTTTTGACAATGACTTTTACTTCCGCTTTGTGGAGCTCTGCCAGAAGGCAGGCGTAGACATACCCATCATACCGGGCATCATGCCCATAACCAACTTCCGGCAGGTGCAGAAGTTCGCCAGCATGTGCGGTGCTACCATACCTCAGAGTCTCATAGACAAGCTTGAACCCTACGCAGAGAGCCCTGAGGACACTCTACGCATAGGCGTGGACTTTGCCATCCAGCAGTGTCTTGACCTGATGGAAGGGGGAGCTCCTGGTCTTCACTTCTACACCCTGAACAAGTCAAAGGCAACTCTCATGGTCTACCAGGGCATAAAAACCGCCATAAGGGCATGAAGGTAAGAGTGCTCTACAGAGGGCAGGTCAAAGAACTGCACTTTAAGGGGGAAAAGGTCAGGGCTCAGGAGGTGTTGAGGGCTCTCGGTCTTTCTGGAGAGTACGCCTTCGTAGTGAGAGGCCAGGAAATCCTGAGTGAAAAGGATTACGTAAGCGAAGGTGAAGAGGTAAGAGTGGTCAACGCCATATCTGGCGGTTAGCCCTTGGTCAAGAACTCCTTCACCTTCTTCAGGTCTTCTAAGAACTCTCTATCCATGTGGGGGTTTCTTAAGATGTAGGCGGGGTGGTAGGTGAGGAAGACCTTTATGTGGCGGTTGAAGGGGTAGGGAAAAAGTTGACCTCTGTAGCGGGTTACCTGAAGGTTTTTACCCAGCACTCCCTCAAGGGCGGTAGAGCCAAGACAGACAATAAGCTTAGGCTTTATAACTTCTATCTCTTTCTTGAGATAGGAAACACAGCTTCGCATCTCCTTCGGGGTGGGCTTTCTGTTGCCGGGCGGTCGAGACTTGACCACGTTGGTGATGTAAACCTGTTCTCGCGACAGACCTACCTCCTGCAGCTTCTGGTCTAAGTACCTTCCCGCCCTACCCACGAAGGGTCTTTTTAGCTGGTCTTCCTCCTCGCCGGGCGCCTCTCCCACAAAGACCACGGGTGAGTAGGGGTTTCCCTCCCCAAAGACGTAACCACTTGCCCCCTCGTAGAGCACGCATGTTCTTTCCTGCTCCATTCTGCGGTAGAGCTCCTCAAGGAGCTTTTTCCTGTCTTCCTGCGGTTGGGGTGGCGTTGGTGCAGTTTTCTCCTCTAAGTAGATGTGCTCAAAGCCTATCTCGCGTAGGGCGGTCAGCGTGGCGTAGAGCTTGTCCACGGGAGTAAATTATACTCGATGGTTTCCTTGAAGGAGCTCCAGAGGGCACCTGAAAAGCCCGGCGTTTACCTCTTTAAGATGGGCAACAAACCCATATACATCGGGAAGGCGAAAAACTTAAGAGACAGACTCGTGCAACACTACCGGCTGGCGGAGAAGGAGGAAAAAGAGAGTGCCATAGTGAGTAACGCCACGAGCGTGGAGTGGATTGTAACGCGCAACACCTTTGAGGCCCTCACCCTTGAGGTGGACCTCATACAGGTCCACAAGCCCAGGTACAACGTCCTCCACAAGTACGGGGGAGGTTACCCCCTGATCCTCCTGACCTCCGACCCTTGGCCCACGGTGAAGGTGGTCAGGGGCACGGAGCACGAGGGCTCGCTCTTTGGTCCTTTCTTTAGCACCTCGAAAGCCAAAAGGGTAAAAAGGCTTCTTCACAGACTTTTTAAGCTCCGTACCTGCGACCCACTACCCAGCAGGAAAGAGCCTTGCATGGACTACCACCTTGGTCTTTGCTCCGCACCCTGCTGTAACATGGTGGACCCAGATAGCTACTCCCTCTCCGCCAAGTCAGCGGTAGCCCTTCTCTCGGGCGAGGTAAGTGGCGTGCTGGAGGAGCTCTACGCGAGGATGGAGAGGGAGATGCAGAGGCTAAACTTTGAAAGGTGCGCCATGCTCAGGGACCAGATACAGGCCTTGGAAAACCTCTCAAGGGGACAGAAAGTCTCCGGCCTCCGGCACAGGCATGCGGACCTTATCTACCTCATGGGAAGGCTGGTGGGGGTCTTCCTCATACGCTCTGGCAAGCTGGTGGACAAGCAGGTAGTGGCCCTGGGCAGGGAAGAGGACTTGGAGGAGTTTTTAATAGGCTTTTACTACAAAAACCCCCTTCCGGAGACCCTTTTGGTGAACTTCCAGCTCTCTGAGGAGCTCCTGTGGTGGCTAACCCAGAGAAAGAGCTTCCACCTCTCCACGGAGATAGGGCCGGAGTTGGAGCAGCTGTTAAGGGAAAACATGGCGGAGGGGCTACCGCCCGAGCTCCTGGCGGAGGAGTTCAAGAGGGTGCTCGGCATACCCGCCCCTAAAAGGATAGAGGGCTTTGACATATCTCACTTCTACGGTGAGTACACGGTGGGCTCCTGCGTAGTTTGGGTGCTGGGCAGGATGGAAAAAAGAGACTACAGAAGGTACAGGATAAAGAGCTTTCAGGGCGTGGATGACTACCGTGCCTTGGAGGAGGTGCTCTCCCGCAGGGCAAGAAGGCTAGAGAGGGGAGAGGAGGAGATGCCAGACCTGTGGCTTATAGACGGGGGGCTTGGACAGCTCAGCGTGGCGGTCAGGGTTCGGGACAGGTTCTCCCTACCCGTAAGGGTTTTCTCCTTGGCAAAGGCGGAGGAGATACTCTTCACAGAAGAGGGTAAAGAGCTTAGGCTCAAAGAGCACCCACTGCTCTACAGGGTCTTTGGTCTCATCAGGGACGAGGCTCACCGCTTTGCCCTGACCTACAACAGAAAGCTCAGGCTGAAGGAAGGGTTGCAAGAGGTGTTAGACCGGATAAAAGGCGTAGGCGAGGCGAAGAAGACGCTCATATACAGAAACTTTGAGAACCTCTACGAGTTTCTCAAGGCGGAGGACGACCAGCTCAAAAGGTTGGGCATAAACCCGGCCCTTAAGCAGGAGGTGGCCAAGTATCTCCAGGGTTAGAGTTCTACTCCACCCAGTAGTTGGGGGCTTCCTTGGTTATCTGCACGTCGTGGACGTGGGACTCCCGGTACCCCGCCCAGCTTATCTTTACAAACTTTGCCTTTAGCCGGAGCTCCTCTACATTGCTGGCACCCACGTAGCCCATCCCTGCGCGAAGGCCTCCCACCAGCTGGTAGACCACGTCGCTCAGCTTGCCCCTGTAGGGCACTCTGCCCTCTATGCCCTCGGGGACGAACTTCTCCAAACTCTCCTGTCCGTAGCGGTCCGCACTTCTCCTGCTCATCATCGCACCCAAGGAGCCCATACCCCTGTAAACCTTGTAGGCTCTACCTTGGTAGTAAACCGTCTCACCGGGGGACTCCTCCGTGCCCGCCAGCAGGTTTCCTAACATCACGGAGCTGGCACCCATGGCAAGGGCCTTTACGATGTCTCCTGAGTACTTTATTCCTCCGTCCGCTATCACGGGCACTCCGTACTCCTTTGCTACCTCGTAGGCCCACCTTACGGCGGTGAGCTGTGGCACTCCTACGCCTGCCACTATCCGCGTGGTGCATATGGAGCCAGGACCTACGCCTACCTTTACCGCGTCCGCCCCAGCCTTTATGAGGTCAAGGGTACCTTCCGCCGTGGCCACGTTGCCTGCTATAACTTCCAAGTGCGGGTAGGCGGACTTTATCCTTTCCACAGTTTCCAAAACCCTCTTGGAGTGTCCGTGGGCTGTGTCCACTGCCACCACGTCCACGCCTACGGACACGAGGGCACAGACCCTGTCCATGGTGTCGGGGCCCGTGCCTACTGCCGCACCCACCCTGAGCCTGCCGAGATGGTCTTTGCAGGCGTTGGGGTACTTTCTCTTCTTGATTATGTCTTTGATGGTTATGAGACCTACGAGCCTTCCTTCTTTGTCCACGATGGGGAGCTTCTCCACCTTGTGCCGTTGGAGGATTTCGGTGGCTTCTTCTAAGGTCACCCTCTCCTGAGCTACCACCAAGTTCTTGGAGGTCATGTACAGGGACACGGGCTTGTAGTGGTCGGTAGGCTTTATGAACCTGAGGTCCCTGTTGGTGAGAATGCCTACCAGCTTGTTGTCCTCGTCCACCACGGGCACTCCGGATATTTTGTATCTCTCCATTATCCGCAGGACCTCGCCCACCGTAGTGTCGGGCTTTACCGTCACCGGCTGGAGTATCATACCGCTTTCGGACTTCTTGACCTTTTCCACCTCGCCCGCCTGCTCCTCAATGGAGAGGTTTCTGTGTATTATTCCTATGCCCCCCTCCCGTGCCAGGGCTATTGCCAGCTGGGACTCGGTGACCGTGTCCATGGCTGCGGACACTATAGGTATGTTGAGCCTTATGCCTTTGGTGAGCTGAGTAGACACGTCCACCTCGTGGGGTAGCACCTCCGAATACTGGGGCAGGAGCAGAAGGTCGTCAAAGGTGTAGCCCTCCAACACTTCCATACGGGTCTGGTCTTTTAGCATGACTTAAATTATAAGAACTCTCGCCTCAGGGCACTTCTATCTCGTAGTGTCTTATCTTTCTGTAAAGGTTGGAAAGGTCTATGCCTATGACCTCTGCGGTTCTTTTCAGGTCGTAGCCGTTCTCCCTGAGCTTTCTCTCTATGAACAGCTTCTCAAAGTTTTGCTTTGCCTGCTTGAGACTTTTCTCCTCCAAGAGGGAGAGAACGTCCGTAGGCTCGTGGCTAAAGCCCAGCAGGTGCCTCAGGTCCTTCTCCCCTATCTGGACCCCCTCGTGTAGCATTGCCAACCTCTCCATGAGATTTTTAAGCTCGCGCACGTTTCCCTTCCACTGGTAGGTAAGCAGGAGCTTTTTTGCCTCCTCCGTCATGTACTTGGGAGGCTTGCCGTGCTTTTTCAAAAACAGGTCTAAGAAGTGCTCCGCAAGGTAAAGGATGTCCTCCCTGCGTTCTCTGAGCGGTGGTATATGTATGACGAGGGCGGAGATGCGGTGGTAGAGGTCCTCCCTGAACCTGCCCTTTTCTACCTCCGCCTTTAGGTCCTTGTTAGAGGCGCACACCAGCCTAAAGTCAGACCTTATGTTCTGCACGCCACCAAGTCTGGTAAACTCTCTGGTCTCTATGACCCTGAGCAGTTTTGCCTGAGCCTTTGGGCTGAGTTCGGAGACCTCGTCCAGGAAGAGAGTGCCACCGTGAGCCAGCTCCAACTTGCCCAGCTTTCTCTGGGTGGCGGAGGGGAAAGCCCCCTTCTCGTAGCCGAAGAGCTCCGCCTCCACCAGCTCCTCGGGAAGACCTGCACAGTTTATGTCCACAAAAGGGCCGTGAGAGCGGTCTGAGAGCTCGTGCAGTCTTCTGGCAAAGAGCTCTTTGCCGGTGCCACTCTCCCCAGTAAAGAGCACGCTCACCTGCGTCTTGGCCACTTTTTGAAGGAGTTCCTTTAGCTGGCTTATCTGTTTGCTAATTCCCAATATGGGGTCTTCCTGAGAGGTCTTTTTGCTTCTTATGGTGTCCTTTAGGGACTTCTCCACGGTGGTGAGTAGGCGGTCTATGGAGAAGGGTTTTTCTATAAAGTCGTAGGCTCCCTCCTTTATGGCTCTCACCGCCTGCTCCGTCCTGCCGTGGCCGGTTATGACCACTATGGCGGAGCCCGGTAGGTTTTCCCTTAGGTAAGGTATGTACTCCAGGCCGTTGCCGTCAGGAAGCCAAAGGTCAAGGAGAACGCAGTGAAAGTGGTCTCTCTCCACCATCTGCTTCATAGCCTTTATAGAATCCGCGGTGGAGACCCTGTAGCCCTCCTCCTGCAGAAGGCTTCTGAGAGTGTCCCTTATAGACTTTTCGTCCTCCACCAGCAGGATGTGGGTCTCCATAGATAAGATTATAGAAGGTCGGTAAAGAGGTAGGTGCGGAGCTGTCCTCTCACCCTTGTGGCGGGCAAGGGTTCTCCTCGGAGCATGGCCTCAAGAACGCCCCTCTTTTCCTCGCCCTTTAGGAAGAATAGAACTACGCAGGAAAGGTTTAGGTAGCTCTGCGTCAAGGACAGTCTTAAAAGACCGTCCGGAGAACTGCTCAGACAGACCTTTTCTGTCACTTCCTGACACTCTACGCCGGGAAACAGGGAGGCGGTGTGTCCGTCCGCACCTACGCCTAAGAGGGCTATGTGCAACCTCTCTGGGAGTTGCAGGCTGTAGTCCATGGCACACTCCTCCGGTGGCATCTCCGTCTTAAAAAAGACAATCTTCGCCTTGTTGCCCAAAGACTCCCTTAGCATCCTGTAGTTGCTGAGTTCTGAGTGCAGGGGGACATACCGCTCGTCGCTCAGATAAAACCTGAGCTTGTCCCAAGGGAGTCTCTCGCCGGAGAGCCTGCGGTAGAACTCTACAGGAGTCCTCCCGCCTGCCAGGGCAACGTGGCAAACTCTCTCCCTTTTTAAAAACACCCTTAACAGACTTTTGAAGAACCTGCCGAGCCCCTCCTCTGGCTCAGGGGCCGTGTAGAGTAGGTAGTTGCCCACCTTCTTCATCTATCTACTCCGCAAGCCTTAGACCTCTGTAGAGCCACTCCACGCCAAGGAGACCTCTCTTCGTCCAGTATTCTACCTCAGCACCCTTGTAAACCTTCCTGTAAAACTCCTCGGACACTGTAAAACCCTCGCACAACCATCTTCGTCTGTGAAAATCTTCTAAAACAACCCTCGGTCCGTGCCTGAAGCCACGCTGTTTTGATGCGACCCTGTCTAACTTTTGAACAGGCTCGGAGCTGTCAAACCTGCCGTTTACGTAGGGAAGGAAAAACAAAGACAGAAAAAAGGAAGACACAAGGCAGAAAAATAAAGTCTTCAGCGCAAGCCCCTGCTTTGTCGTCCCGTGTCCCGCCAAAAGCAGGGAAAGGGTCAGGTAAAGAAAAACAAAGGGTGAAAGCACGAGAAGGCCCACCAAAAGCATCTCAGCAAGGCATAGGGGCTTGTACCTGTAGAAACCCCCGGCCACGCCAGAGGCGGTTCCCAGAGCTCCAACAATCAAAGGTAGTCTAAAGCTCATCCAGTCTCTGAGGTTTGCCTTGTATATCTGCGCGGAGGGAAAACCTTTCAGAGTTTCTGACATGCGCTTTAGAACTTCCAAGCCCTCCGCAACTCTGTCTTCGCCCACACCCCTTGGAGACCCCTTTATGTACCAACCCGCCAAGACCTCCCTACCTCTTATCTCAAGAAAGTCAGCCCCCGCCTCTGAGAAAAGTCTCGCCATCAAGCTCTTAAACTCTCCCTGCCCTAAGAGTTTATAAGCCCACTCCTCGTCCTCGCACTCCAAAGACAGACCCTCGTAGTCCTTCTGAAAGGTGAGCCTGTCCAAGAAGTCCCTCTTTCTGAGGCTCAGGTAGCCCAGAGGCTCTACTTGGGTTTTTATTTTTAGACTGTGCAAACCCTTCGGACCGGAGGTAAAGATTTCAAACCTCCGCCCCGCCAAGTAAACCTCCGCCTTCGGGTTTATGAGCTGGTGATAGCCCACTATCTTTGCACCAAGAGCCCGGTAGAAGTCAAGCCTTTGTCTTATGTGTTCGTATAAGCTATAGGCAACCAGGAACGCTATCAAAGCGAGTAAGACCGCCCAAAGCTCAAAGGGTAATGTCTGTGCACCCCAGGTCATATCCTCCCACCTGATTTATTCTTACCTTTATCATGTCGCCGGGTTCTAGGCCCTTCTCCGTTTCTACGTACGTAACACCGTCCACCTCCGGTGCCTGTGCGTATATCCTGCCCACCGGCACGTATCCAAACTCCTCGTCAAAGCCGTCCACGAGAAGGTCGAGCTCTTTACCCAAGAGCTCTTCGTTTTTCTTCTTCGTTATCTCCTCCTGGACACTGAGGAGCTCTTCCCTTCTTGTTTCTTTCTCTTCCTTTCCTATCGGGTCACCAAGGCTGTAGGCGTGCGTGCCCTCTTCCTGAGAGTAGCAGAACACCCCAAGCCAGTGGAAGTGCCCTTCAAGCACGAAGTCTTTCAGCCTTTTGTAGTCTTCCTCTCCCTCCTCAGGGTAGCCCACTATAAAGGTGGTGCGCAGGACCGCATAGGGTAGGGTTTTTCTGATGTGCTCTACAAGCTTTCTCACAAAGGTCTCGTCGTAGCCCCTTCTCATGCTCTTTAAAACCTTTGAAGACACGTGCTGTAACGGCACGTCAAAGTAGGGAAGGGTCTTTTCTGAGCTGGCGATGTGGTCCAAGAGTTCCTGCCCCACCTCCGTAGGGTAGAGGTAGAGAAGTCTTATCCACCTTACGCCCTCTATCTTCTCAAGCTGTTGGAGGAGCTTGACCAGATAGCCCTTACCGTAAAGGTCTCTGCCGTAGTAGGTGGTGTCTTGGGAGACCAGACAGAGCTCCTTTACGCCTTGACCTGCCAAGTACTGGGCCTCCTGGAGTATCTCTTCCACGGGTCTGGAGCGGTGCTTGCCCCTCATGAGGGGAATGGCACAGAAAGAGCAAAGCCTGTTACAGCCCTCGGAAATCTTCAGGTATGTGTAGGACTTTGGGGTGGTGAGAACTCTCTGGACGCTTTCTACTTTTTTCAGGCCGAGGAAGTCCGCCACCTGCTCCCAGCTCTCCGTACCAAAGTAAGCCATAACCTCGGGCACCTCCCTCTGGAGCTCCTCCTTGTACCTTTGAACCAGACAGCCCATGACTATGACCTTTTTCTTCTCCGCAAACTCTAAGATGGTCTGTATAGCCTCCACCTTGGCAGGCTCTATGAAACCGCAGGTGTTTATCACGATTATGTCCGCCTTTTTTGGGTCTTTTACCAGCTTAGCCCCGCCTGCCTTTAACCTACCCAGCAGGCGTTCTGTGTCCACCAAGTTCTTGGCACAGCCCAAGCTTATGACGCCTACCTTCATCTACTCCTCCATCTCTAACTCCGCATCCACTCTGAAAACGTTGATATTGTGAAAGGTCTCGTACATCACATACTTGCTGTACGGGTTGGTTTTTAGAGCTCCCTTTATCTCCTCTATGCTTTTGCCCTGCTCTTTCAGCTTCCTTATGTTCTCTCTCAGAAACTGCACGTAGCCGACGGTGAAGTCCACCGCAGACAGGTCCATAGGTTCGTTATGACCTCCCAGTATTACTCTCGGTCTGAGCTCCTTTACTTTCTGAAGTGCCTGCAGGAGTCCTTTAGAGCTCGCACCCTGGTCGCCCATGAAGGGTATGCGGTCTTTCATCACCAAGTCTCCTACGAAAACTATGCCCTCCTTGGGCATGTAGACAAGAAGGTCGTTGTCCGTGTGGGCGGGAGGAAGGGCTATTATTTCAAACCTTTTGTCGCCTACCTGCAGGAGCATACGCTCGTCCACCACGAGGTCTGGAGGCACTAACTCCACGCTTTTAAGGAGAGTTCCAAACCTTTGTCTGTTGACTTCTAAAATCCTATGGGCTTCGCCGGACCGGTAGACTTCCAGCAGGTTTCTGTGGGCAACCACCTTCGCACCGAGCTCCTTGTAGGTTTTTGCACCGTACCAGTGGTCGAGGTGGTAGTGGGTTATAAGGGCGTACTTTACAGGAGCTCTTTTTACTCTCATGAGATTTTTCACGAACTCTCGGGAGAGCTCTGGCGTGGACAGGGCGTCCACCACCACCCAACCTTCAGAAGTGAGCACGCCGAAGGCGTTGGAGGTAAACCCCCTGTTTTCCACCGAGGGCATACTGTCTATTCCTCGGACCATATAGACGTCTTTTTGCACCCTCCTTAGCCTCATCTCAGGAGAGAGGGCAAAGGAGAGAAACACCAACAAAAGAAAGAGCTTCAGGTGTCTCATGCTTATAGTATACAGGCACAGCTTGACCTGTGGCACTTTGCGGTGTTATAAAAGTGTTATGTACTTTCAGGACATTATCATGACCCTGCAGAGGTTCTGGGCGGACAGGGGCTGTGCCCTTTGGCAACCCTACGACATAGAGACGGGCGCCGGGACGATGAACCCTGCCACCTTCCTGAAGGTCCTCGGCAAAAGGCCTTGGAACGTGGCCTACGTGGAGCCCTCCCGAAGACCCAAGGACGGCAGGTACGGAGAGAATCCAAACCGCCTTCAGCACTACTTCCAGTTTCAGGTGATTCTAAAGCCCGCCCCTTCTGACTCCCAGGAGCTCTACTTGGAGAGCCTGAGAGCTCTGGGTATAAAGCCTGAGGAGCACGACATCAGGTTCGTGGAGGACGACTGGGAGTCTCCTACGCTGGGTGCCTGGGGCTTAGGCTGGGAGGTCTGGCTGGACGGGATGGAGATAACGCAGTTTACCTACTTTCAGCAGGCGGGCGGTATGGACTTGGAGGAGATTTCGGTGGAGATAACCTACGGGCTTGAGCGTATAGCCATGTACCTGCAGGACGTGGACAGCGTCTTTGACATAAAGTGGAACGAGTGGCTCACCTACGGTGAGGTTTTTAAGGTCTCCGAGTACCAGTGGAGCCTGTACAACTTTGAAAAGTCCGAGCCCGACAAGCTCTTCAAACTCTACGAGCTTTACGAGGAGGAGACCAAGAGGCTCTTGGAAGAGGGGCTGGTTCTACCTGCCTACGACTACCTGCTCAAGTGCTCTCACACTTTTAACCTCTTAGACGCCCGGGGCGTCCTCTCCGTACAGGAGAGGGCAAGGTACATAAGGAGGATGAACACTCTCGCCCAAAGGGTTGCAAAACTCTACATGGAGACGCTGGCCTGAAGCTCTACTCCAGCAGGTTCACGCTCACTATGGCCCTGTGTAGGTTTCTGAGTCTGTCCCTTTCCAAGTAGTTCTTTGCCACTGCGTTTATGTGCCACTGGGTGCGGTCCTCCCGGGTCATGCGATGCACCGAGTGATAGACTACCACATCCCCTCCCTCTATACCGCCGTAAATCATCACATGCCCCCTCATGAAAAGGAGAGTCCTAAAAGGGGGGAGTTTCTCCAAAAGGCTTCGGAGCTCCTCGTAAGAGGAGAAGTTTGTGGCCACCACCCTGCCCACTCTTGCCTGCTGGGCGGAGTTTCTCGGGAGCTCCGCACCAAAGACCCAGAAAAGGCTCTGCACCAACGAAGAGCAGTCCCACCTGCCTTCCTTACCTCCCCAGTCGTAGGGCGTCCCCAAGAGCTCTTCCAGTATATACCTAGCCCTGTCTTCGCTGAAGGGCAGATAACCTTCCACCAGTCCCTCTTGTCTTTTTACCCAGAGGCTGGAGAGGTCCGGCAGGAGAAGTCTGTATGCGTCCCTCTTTTTTTCCAAGTAGGGTATGCGCGCACCCAGCCCGAAGACGAAGCCACCCACCTCCACCCTCCCCTTGGCTACCACTAAAAAGGGAAGGCTTAAGTTTTCGAGGAGTTTCTCCCTGCTTGCCAAGTAAACATCCTCTCTCTTTAGCCAACCGCGCATATATGGGGCTTGCACGTAGAGCCACTTACCGCTTCGAGAGGTATGGAGAACCGCCAAGGGCGTGAAAGGCTCTACCAGAGTGTACTGGTTGTAGTCGATGCGCGGGTTTCCCTTGTGGATGGTTGCGTCAGAAGGATAAAGGCGCATGTTGGTCCGCCTGAGCGTCCAGCCGTAACTCACAGAGACGACCTCTCCTATGGCTTCGAGGTTGGCCTCTTCCCTCAGCTTGCGCAGGTCGCTCTCTTTTAGCCTTTCTCCATCTATGAAGAGCTCTCCCTTCGGTGGCTGGTCTTCGGTAATCCAGCTCCTTACCTTTGCCCCTTCCACTACGGGTGGGAAGTGCTCTACTCTTTTCATGTGTTCGATGCGGGCATAAGACTGCGCACTCAGGCCAACTACGTCCAACGCAAAGGAAAGGCCCAGACCAAACAGGAGCAGAAGCCAGCCTGCCACGGACTCCTATTATACTTGGGCTAAAATATGGTATTCATGGAAAGGGCTTACGAGCTCTACGGACTAAAAAGCGAAGAGTACGAGAAAATAGCGCAAAGGCTCCAGAGAGAGCCAAACCTTGTAGAGCTCGGCATCTTGGGAGCTCTTTGGTCGGAGCACTGCTCTTACAAGTCTTCGCGGGTGCACCTGAGAAAGCTTCCTACGAAGGCCAGCTGGGTAGTCCAGGGGCCGGGGGAGAACGCTGGCGTGGTGGAGCTGGACCAGCAGGTGTGGCTGGCCTTTAAGGTGGAAAGCCACAACCACCCCTCCTATGTAGAGCCCTTTCATGGTTCTGCCACTGGCGTAGGGGGAATAATAAGGGACGTGCTCTCCATGGGGGCAAGGCCCATAGCTCTGGTGGACTCTCTGCGCTTTGGACTACCCCCGGACTTAAGGATTCTGCGGGGCGTAGTGCGGGGCATATCCCACTACGGCAACTGCGTAGGCATTCCTACGGTGGCAGGGGAGACCTACTTTGAGGAGTGCTACAGGACAAATCCCTTGGTTAACGCCTTCTGCCTGGGAATCCTGCCTGCGGGTAGAATGCTCAGGGCCAGAGGAAAGCCGGGAAACCTGCTGTTTCTCTTGGGTTCTGCTACGGGAAGGGACGGCATACACGGTGCGGTGATGGCCTCGGCGGAGTTTGGGGAAGACCGTCAGGAGAAGCTCCCCAACGTGCAGGTGGGAGACCCTTACTTTGGCAAAAAGCTCATAGAGGCGGTCCTGCAGGCGGTGGAAGAGGGTCTGGTGGAAGGCCTTCAGGACCTGGGGGCAGCAGGCCTGGCGGGCTCTGCCTCGGAGGTGGCCAGCAAGTCGGGCTGTGGCGTAGAGCTCTGGCTCCACAGGGTGGCACTCAGAGAGCAAGGGATGGAACCTTTCGAGATTCTCCTGTCTGAAAGCCAAGAGAGGATGCTACTTATCCTCCAAGAGGACAAAGTGGAAAGGCTCAAAGAGCTCGCCCGATACTACCACTTGGAAGGACAGGTGGTGGGGATGCTCACGGAGGGAGACACCTTTAGGGCTTACATGGGGGAGGAGCTGGTGGCAGAGCTCCCCGTAAGCCTCATAGTGCAGGAAGCTCCAGTTTACGAAAAACCCTACGCAGAACCCGAATACATAAAGACCCTGAGAGACTTTGACCAGAGGGCTCTACCGGAGAAAGACCTGCGGGAGAGCATTCACAAGCTTCTTGCCTCTCCTAACGTGGCCTCCAAGAGGTGGATATACCGCCAGTACGACCATCAGGTGGGAACCAACACGGTGCTAAAGCCTGGAGGAGATGCGGCGGTCCTTCGGGTCAAGTGGGTGGTAAAGCCCGAGCTCAGAAGCGACAAGCTCATCGCACTTACCTGCGAGGGCAACGGTAGGATGGTCTTCCTCAACCCTTACGAGGGTGGGAAGTACATAGTGGCAGAAGCCCTGCGGAATCTGGCCTGCGTAGGTGCCAAGCCCTTGGGCATTACCGACTGCCTAAACTTTGGCAACCCTGACAGGCCCGAGGTTATGTGGCAACTGGTAAAGGCCATAGAGGGCATAGCCCACGCCTGCGAGTTTTTCCAAGTGCCGGTGGTGAGCGGAAATGTGTCGCTCTACAACGAGACGGTGGAGAGGCAAGAGTTGAGAAACATCTATCCTACGCCCGTGGTGGTGGCGGTAGGCGTCCTGACGGGCAAAAGCCCCATGGACCACCAGTTTAAGGAAAGGGGGGACATGGTCTTTCTGCTGGGCGACCTGAAGAGGGAGCGCTCCGTGGCCGGTAGCGAATATCTGAAGGTCATACACGGGAAGGTGTTGGGAGATGTTCCCGCCGTAGACTTAGAAAAAGAGAAAAGGCTTCACGGACTCCTGCTGGAGCTCATAGAGCAGAGGCTGATAAAGTCTGCGCACGATGTTTCGGTGGGGGGTCTGCTGTTGTGCCTGCTAGAGAGCCTTTTTGACACGGACCTGGGGCTGGAGCTCAACTTCTTCGTGGAGGACAGGTTGGACTTTTTCCTCTTTTCTGAAAGCCCTACCCAGGTGGTGGTGAGCACCGACAAAGAAAGAGCCCAAGCCCTCAGGGAGAGGGCGCAAGCCTGGGGAGTTGACTGGCTTCTGATAGGAAGGGTAAGGGAAGAGGGTCTGTTTACCCTGACCAACAACGGCGAGACCCTATTTGAGAGTAGTGTGGCGGAGCTCCAAGAGCTATGGGAAAGTCCGCTAAGAGGCTTGCTCTAGTCTACGGTCTGACTACCTTAACGGTCCTCTCTCTTGACCTGACCACCAAGAGCCTTGCGGAGTTCTACCTAAAGGAAAGAGACGTGAGCCTTTTGCCCTTCCTCCATCTGGTGCTGGTCTACAACAAGGGCATGGCCTTTGGTCTGCTGGCGCAGGCCCCTGACTGGGTGAGACTTCCCCTACTCCTGCTCACCCCGGTGGTAGCCCTCTTTCTGACCCTTTTCTACGCCCTGAGGTCTGGGAGTTTTTTAACCGCAGCGCTCATGGGCATGGTGGGCGGAGGAGCCCTAGGCAACCTTCACGACCGTGCTCTCCTGGGGGAGGTGAGAGACTTTGTATACCTATCCTACGGCGGTCTTTCTTGGCCTGCCTTTAACTTGGCAGACGCCAGCATAAGCCTTGCAATAGCACTTTTTCTCCTCAAGAGCTCCTTTGAAAAGGCTGGAAAAACATAGGCCTCCGCTATATTCTATTCTCATGAATCTGGAAAAGGTAGCCCATCTGGCAAGGTTGAGCCTGACAGAGGAAGAAAAAGGCCACCTGACAAAACAGCTGGAAAGCATCCTGGAGTTTGTCCAGCAACTTCAAGAGGTGAACACGGAGCATGTAGAGCCCCTCCTGCCAGCCTTTGAAGAGACGCCTCTGAGAGAGGACGAACCTGTCAGAGACTTTGACCCGACAAACCTGCTCAAACACGCCCCCCAGAGTGAGGGCCCTTTCTTTGTAGTGCCAAGGGTGGTAGAATAATAAGGATGACGGAAGAAGTCCAGAAAGAGGCTCTGGAAAAAAGAAAGGCCCTGGAGAACGCCCTGGTCAGCATAGAGAAAAAGTTTGGCAAGGGCTCTATCATGCCCCTGAAGAAGGCAGAGAAGATAAAGGTGGAGGTCATACCCACAGGCTCGCTCGCCCTGGACATAGCCACGGGCGTAGGAGGCATACCGAGGGGTAGAGTTATAGAGATTTTCGGGCCGGAGTCCTCCGGTAAGACCACCCTTGCCTTGCACATCATAGCGGAGGCCCAGAGAAGGGGCGGGATTGCGGTCTTTATCGACGCAGAGCACGCCTTGGACCCAAAGTACGCGGAGAAAATAGGAGTGGACACGGAGAACCTCTATATATCCCAACCCGACTACGGAGAGCAAGCCTTAGAAATAGCGGAGAGCCTAATAGCCAGCAACGCGGTAGACCTGATAGTGGTAGACTCGGTGGCGGCCCTGGTGCCCAGGGACGAGCTGGAGGGAGAGATAGGCGAGGCCCACGTGGGCAAACAGGCAAGGCTTATGTCCCAAGCCCTACGCAAACTGAAAGGAATGGCACACAGGGCAAACACCGCTATAATTTTCATAAACCAGCTCAGGGAGAAGATAGGCGTCATGTTCGGAAACCCCGAGACCACACCCGGAGGAAGAGCTCTCAAGTTTTTTGCGGACATGAGGCTGGACGTGAGACGCGTAGGCGAGCTTAAAGAGGGAGGCGAGAAGTCAGGAAACAGGGTGAGAGTTAGGGTGGTGAAAAACAAGCTGGCACCTCCCTTCCAAGAGGCAGAGTTTGACGTACTCTACGGTGAAGGTATATGCAAGCTCTGCGACCTGATAGACGTCGCCAGCGAGCTCAAAATCATAACAAAGAGCGGTGCCTGGTACAGCTACGGAGAGGTGAGACTGGGACAGGGCAAGGAGCAGGCGAAGAAACTTCTTCAAGAAAACCCTGAGCTGGCCCAGGAGATAGAAAAAAAAGTAAGGGAGGTAAGCGGCCTTGCTTCAGCTAATACTTAAAAGAGCTATAGAATTAGGAGCCTCCGACATCCACATAAAAACGGGGAGCGTGCCCTACCTGAGGATAAAGAAGAAGGGTCTTGTAAAGCTTGACGAGTTTCCCGCCCCGGACGATAAGTTAATGGAGCTCATCGTCAGAGAAGTGCTGGAGAGAAACAGGCGCAAAATGGCGGAGTTTGAGGAGATGGGTGAGGCGGACACCTCCTACTCCCTGCCGGGCGTGGCACGCTTTAGGGTCAACGTCTACAAGCAGAGAAACAACGTGGGCCTTGCCTTCAGGGTCATACCTTTTACCATACCGCCCTTTGAAAGTCTGGGTCTTCCAGAGGTGATGAGGAAGGTGGTCATGGAGCACACCAAGGGTCTCATACTGGTGACCGGACCTACGGGCTCTGGCAAGTCCACCACGCTTGCTTCTCTCATAAACTTCATAAACTCCACGCGGGACAACGTGATTGTCACCATAGAGGACCCCATCGAGTACATTTTCAGGGACAACAAGTGCTTTATCGTCCAGAGGGAGGTGGGACTGGACACCTCCTCCTTCGCCAGAGGTCTGCGTGCCGCCTTAAGGGAGGACCCGGACGTGATACTGGTAGGGGAGATAAGGGACCCAGAGACCGCCCAGATAGCCCTGCAGGCGGCGGAGACGGGACACTTGGTCATGTCCACTTTGCACACCCTTGACGCCAAAGAGACTATAAACAGGTTCATAGGTATGTTCAGCTTGGAAGCGAGAGAGCAGATAAGGATGTTGCTGGCGAGCACGCTGGTGGCAGTCTTCTCCCAGAGATTGTTGCCAAAGGCGGACCGCTCGGGCGTGGTTCCTGCGGTGGAAGTGCTCATCAACACCGCCTCCATAAAAGAGGCCATCGTAGACCCCAACAGGTTTGAAGAGATACCCCAACTTATCGCCAAAGGTAAAGCCGCCTACGGCACCCAACTCTTTGACCAGCACTTAGAGGAGCTCTACAGGAAGAGACTTATAGACTACGAGACTGCCCTCCTTTACGCTAGCAGACCTACGGACTTGGAGCTCAGGCTCAAAGGGGTAGCCTCAGGAGGCGGAGGATTCTTCTCGTGAAGATAACCATCGACGGCCCTGCGGGCAGTGGTAAGAGTAGCGTAGCAAAAGAGGTCTCTAAAAGGTTAGGTATTCCATACCTGAACACGGGTTTGGCTTACCGGGCCTTTGCCTACGTGAGCATGAAAGACGGTCTCCAGGACGTGTTTGAAGTCTTTGAAAGGCCCATTCAGATAGTACCGCAGGTGGCCCAGACGCAGGTGGTGTACGAAGGGGAGGACATACAGGACAGACTCCATTCGGAGGAGGTGGGCAGGAGAGCTTCCCAGATTGCTACCCTCCCAGGCTTTAGGGAGAGGATAAACAGGTTTTTCAGGGAGCTCTTGGGCGAAGGAGAGGCGGTGGTGGAGGGCAGGGACGCAGGCACCCACATCTTCCCCCGTGCGGAGCTCAAGATTTTCCTCACCGCCTCTGCAGAGGAAAGGGCCAAAAGAAGGTGGCAACAGCTAAAGCGGGAAGGCCTGCAGGCGGACTACGAGGAGGTGCTGAAGGCTATACTGGAGAGAGACCACAGAGACGCCAACCGTCCCCTGTACCCTTTCAGGCCCGCAGAGGATGCGGTCCTCATAGACACCACCCATATGAGCATAGAGCAGGTGGTGCACAAGGTGCTGACCCTGCTGGAGGAGATAAAGGGTAAAAGCCTAAAAGGGTAAACGCTTCTTCTTTATCCAGTACAAAAGGGTCAAAATGGCCAAAAGGAGCGTTATGCCAAAAGAGACTGGATAGGCCAGAGGTCGGCTTACTCTTGTGAGCGTATCCAACAGAAATAGAAAGAGCAGGTAAAAGCCGTAAACCGCAAACCCCAAGGAGAGCGTTTGAAAAAGGTAGTGCTTTATCTTCCCTATCATCTACATCTCCAACATCTTTTCCACGGTTATGCGGACGCACTGGGCCAGGGCCCGCAAGTTGTAACCACCCTCAAGAGCAAAGAGCACCGGCACGGACAGTTTTTTTGCACTCTCCAGAAGGTGATGCACCACTCTGGTCATTCCCTGCGTGGAGAGGTTAAGGTAAGTGAGCGGGTCGTCTGCGTGGGCGTCGTAGCCTGCAGACACCAGCAGAAACTGCGGTGAGTACTCAAAGAAGAGTTTTGGAAAAACTTCTCCGTAGACTCTTTCAAACTCCCGGTCGCCAGCACCTGCGGGCAGGGGTTCGTTGTGGTTATAGCCGTAACCTTTGCCTGCGCCCTTTTCCTCCCTTGAGCCTGTGCCCGGGTAGAAGGGATACTGGTGGGAGGAGAAGTAAAAGACCCTGTCCTCCTCGTAGAAGCTCCTCTGGGTGCCGTTCCCGTGATGGGCGTCAAAGTCAACTATGAAAACCCTTTCAAAGCCCTTCTGAAGGAGATAGTGCGCACCCACCGCCACGTTGTTGAAAAGGCAAAAGCCCATGGCTGTGGCGTACTCTGCGTGATGCCCTGGAGGTCTCACCGCACAGAAGACCGCCTCCACCTCCCCTTCGAGAAGCCTGTCTATTCCTTCCAGCACGCCACCTACTGCGTAAAGGGCCACCTCGTAAGAGTCTACCCCCGCGTAAGTGTCCACGTCCAGATGGCCTCCGCCCGCAGAGCAAAAGTCTGCCACTTCCTGCACGTAGGCCGGGTCGTGGTTGAGAGAAACCTCCTGAGCCCTGGCCCGCCTGGGCTCTATGTGAGTCAGCTCTTTCAGTAAGCCTTTTCCCTCCAACTCCTGCATTATGGCAATGAGTCTGTCCTTGTTCTCGGGATGCCCCTTTTCGTTGTGTTTGAGATAGACGTCTTTGTAGACTATCCCCGTTTTCATGGGCAAGATTATACCAAGAGTAGGGCGGTTTTATGGTATAATATGGGCGTTATGCAAGAAGTAAGCTACAGCCACATCTATTACGGCCTGATTGCCATGGCCTTGTCCCTGAGTGCGGTGGCGTTGGCCGGCAAGCCTTCTATCAGACCTACCAAACTGCAAGCCCTGTGGGAAGGCTACATGCGTTTCGTTAGAGGCATGGTGATAGAGAACATGGGCCCGCAGGGCTTGAGGTACGTGCCCCTTGTTGCCAGCATAGGGCTGTTCGTGCTCTTCTCCAACCTTTTGGGTATGGTGCCGGGCCTTAAAGCCCCCACTTCTAACGTAAACACGAACTTAGCCATAGCTCTTATCGTGTTTTTTACCTACAACGCAGAGGGCTTTAGAGTTCACGGATTGAGCTACCTCAAGCACTTTATGGGTCCTAACCCATACCTCGCACCTGTGTTCTTTATCGTGGAGGTCGTCTCCCACTTGGCCAGACCCATAACCCTGACCCTGAGGCTCTTTGCCAACATGAAGGGTGGGGCTCTCTTGCTCTCGGTGCTGGTAGGCATGGTGGTGCAGAACCCCTTTACCATGGCCTTGTCTCCTGTGTTTCTCATATTCGTGATTGCCATCAAGTTTCTGGCAGTCTTTATACAGGCTTACATTTTCATGATACTGTCGGTGGTTTACCTTGCGGGTGCGGTATCCCATGAAGAACACTAAAAATAAACCAAGGAGGTAGCACTATGAAAGCCAGACTTACGACGCTTCTTGCCGTGCTGTTGCCTGCGGTAGCTCTGGCCGCTGAGCCCGGGCAGGGAGAAAGCCTCAAGCAGGGTCTTATGTTTCTGGGTGCGGGCCTTGCCATAGGTCTTGCCGCTCTGGGAACGGGAGTGGGCATGGGGTATGCCATAAAGGGGACGCAGGAAGGAGTGGCGAGAAACCCAACCATAGGTGGAAGGCTCCAGACCTTGATGTTCATCGGGCTCGCCTTTATAGAAACTCTCGCCCTGTACGCCCTGCTGATTGCCATAATAATGCTCTTCGTAAAATAGTGGGGGGCTTGCACCCCTCCCTTCCTAAGGAGGTTCTAAATGGCCACGCAGAGAAATGTGACCCGAATTTCAAACTTAAAGCGTAAGCGCAAGAGCGGGTTTCTGGCTCGTATGTCCACGAAGAGCGGAAGAGCTATCATCAAAAGAAGAAGGCAAAAGGGAAGGAAAAGGTTGACGCCTTGAAGAGCTTGGTCTTGTCCTTTTTGAAGTTCTGGCAGGTTTTTATCTCGCCCCTTTACCCTCCTTCCTGTAGGTACTATCCCTCTTGCTCCCAGTACGCCATTCTGGCGGTGGAAAAGTATGGAGTGGTCAAGGGCACACTGAAGGCCCTGTGGCGCCTTCTGCGTTGCCATCCCTTCTCCAAGGGCGGTGTGGACTATCCCTAATGGAAAGGAAAGACCCAGACCTGAGGGCTATTTTTATCCTGTTTGTGGCTATTACCTTTTTGCTCTTTGTCTATCAGGCTTATCTCCTGTTTTTTACGCCCCAGAGGCAAGCTCCTCAGGAAAAAGTAGAAGAGAAGCCTCAAGACGTCCCTTCCTTGCTACTGGGCACGACCCGAGAAGAGAGAAAACCGCAAAGGCTCAGAACCTTTGACTTTGAGAAGTTCACCTTGACGCTCTCGGAGGAAGGTGCCCGAGTAGTCAGTCTGGTGGACAAAAAGTACGCAAAAGAGCTCATAACCGAAGAGGAGAAAAGGCTGGGCATATACCCCTTAGAGCTCTTCACCGGCGACCCAGAGAAGGACCTTGCCCTAAACTTCTCTCCCTACGAGATAGAACAGAGGGGAAACAAAGTGGTGGCCAAGCTCTCAGGCGAGGGCTTTAGCGTGGTCAAAACCTTGGAATACATGGGAGACCACTTCAGGCTGAAGGTGGAGACGGAGAGTCTGCCTACCCCTTTCGTTTCCACGGGTCTGCGGGTTCAGGAGGAGGAGTTTTTCACCCACTCGGGGCCCGTCCTGAAGGTGGGCGACGACCTTCAGAGGCTTGAGGTCAAAAAGGGCAGGGAGCTGGTCACGGGCGACATAAAGTTCGCAGGTGAGGAGAGCAGGTACTACTTTAAGGGCTTCTCGGGCAGGATTTCTGCGGTGGTAGTCTACAAAGTAGAGGACAAGCACACCCTTAGCTTGGTAAAACCCGTGGGGGAGGTGGTTTTCTACGCAGGAGCAAAGGAGTATGCCCGCCTTAGAGCTCTGGGGCTTTCGGACACCATAGACTTTGGTAGCCTTCGTCTCATAGTTAAACCCCTTTTTGTGTTCATGTACTGGATATACGAGCATCTCAACTCTTGGTTTTTCTCCATTCTGGCTCTTACCTTTCTGGTGCGCATCCTCGTGTTTCCCCTCACCTACAAGAGCACGGTAGCCATGAGTAAGATGGCAGAGCTGGCACCTCGCATGCAGGAGCTGAAGGAAAAGTACAAGAATAACCCGGCCAAGTTTCAGGAGGAGATGATGAAGCTCTACCAGGAGGTGGGCTTTAACCCCATGTCCGGCTGTCTGCCCCTTCTCCTGCAGATACCTATCTTCTTTGCCCTCTACAAGGTGCTGACCATAACCGCAGACCTACAGCTGGCACGCTTTTTGTGGGTGGAGAGCTTGGCACTAAAAGACCCCTACTACGTCCTGCCCGTGCTTATGGGCCTTACCATGGTGGCCCAGCAGTTTATTAGTCCAAGCCCGGACAAGTCCCAAAACTACATCATGATAATAACCTCCGTGGTCTTTACCCTTCTGTTTGCCAACTTTCCAGCAGGGCTGGTGCTCTACTGGACTCTTAACAACATCTTCAACCTCGGTCAGACTTACCTGATTAAAAAGCTCACCCAAAAGAGCTCTCCTCAAAAAGAGCGCAAGAAAGGTAAAAAATGAGGTTTCTCGTCACCGGCGGTGCGGGCTTCATAGGCTCTAACTTGGTCAGAGCTCTGAAGGCCCACTACCCAAAGTCCAAGGTTTATGTGTTAGACGACTTTTCCTCCGGACACTTTAAGAACCTTCTGCACCTTGAGTGCGAGGTGATAACCGCAGACCTCTCCCACAGGGAGCTCTGGGAGTGGCTCAAGAGCAAGTTCAGCTTCGATGCGGTCTTTCACCAAGGAGCCATCACGGACACCACGGTAACGGACCAGAGCAGGATGATGAAGGTAAACGCGGACAGCCTGCGCTACATCTTAGAGGCCTGCCTGCACTGGAAAGCCAAGCTCATATACGCCTCCTCTGCGGGCGTCTACGGCAACAGCCCTGTGCCCATGAGAGAAGAGAGCGGGCTTGTGCCAGAGAACATATACGGCTTTTCCAAGCTTGCTATGGACAGGATAGCCACGAACTTCCTTCAGGAACATGCGGAGATAAGGGTTGTAGGTCTTAGGTACTTTAACGTCTACGGGCCGGGAGAAGCCCACAAGGGAAAGACCGCCAGCATGGTTTACCAACTCTACAGACAGATAAAGCAGGGTCAAAGACCCAGGCTCTTCAAGTGGGGAGAGCAGAGGCGAGACTTCGTCTACGTAGAAGATGCGGTGAGGGCAAACCTGCTGGCTTTAGAGAGAGAAGTCTCGGGCATCTTTAACATAGCCACCGGCGTGGCCAGGAGCTTCAACGAGGTGGTCTCCTTGCTGAAAGAGTACTTGGGCGTGAGCTGTCAGGTGGAGTACTTTGACTGCCCCTACGACTTTTACCAGAAGCATACGCAGGCGGACATAAGTAAGGCCCAGAAGGAGCTAGGCTACAGCCCGCAGTACTCCTTAGAGGAGGGTATAGCGGACTACTTGGGAAGTCTCGGAGAGGACGTGCCAAGAACAAAAATTTTAGGATAATAAAATATTTAATGAGGCTCACGTATCAGAGCAGAGCTCTGCTCTTGTCCTTCTTGGTGTTTTTATCCCTCACTTTGCCCTTTTTGAGCTTTATGAACTACCTGGAGAAAAAGTCCGTAGAGAGCGTGCTTGAAAAGTGCAAGACCGCTACGGAGAAGTATATAGCAGCAGTCTTGCTCTCCCAAGAGAAGAGTCTGAGGGACTACGTGAGGTTTCACCTCGGCGGGCAAGAGGTGCAAGAGCTCATGAAAAGGGCCCTTGAGGGGGAGGAGTCTCAAGTTAGGGAAGAGCTCTACACGAGGCTCTGGCAGCCTTACCAACAGCTAAAAGAAAGAGCGATGGTAAAAGACATGCATTTGGTGCTACCAGACGGCAGGGTGCTCCTCCGCCTACACACGCCTCACCTGTACGGAGATAACCTAAGGGAAGTCAACCCCGTGGTGGCAGGAGCTCTAAGAGAGTGGTCTCCTCAAAAGGGTCTTGGTACCGACCGCTTTCTGGTTGGTTACGTGCACGTCTATCCGCTGGAAAACGGGGCGGGCGAAAAGTTAGGCTTGGTAGTCTTTTACACCTCTTTGCGAGCCATAAAGGAATCTCTCCAAGAGATAAACCCGGTCAGCTACCTGTTCCTGATAAGAGAGAGCGTATTGAAAGAGCTCCCGCCCGAGCAAAAAGTCTACTACCGACAAGTGCAGGGGCTAAAGGGCTGGCTCGTGGAGAATCCTAACGGAGCCCTACCGCAGAAGGAGCAGGAGCTCCTGAACAGTCTCCTCTTGAGGGAGGACTTTTTAAGGGCTCTGTCTGCGCCGGGCAACCACACCACAGTCTTCAACAGCGGAGGGTCTTACTACAAGGCTATAGTGTTCAAGATGGGGAAAGAAGATACAGTGCTGGTAAGTATGCCTTCTGGGCAGGACATACGCAACATATTTCGCTCCTACCACACTTACAAGCTCGTTTTTTCTGGTCTGGCCTTCGTAGTAGCCCTCTACACCTTTTTCTATGTAAGAGGAGTGTACAGGCTTGAACTCAGTTACAAGGAGCTCCAAGCAGTGCTCTCTCTTACCAACGCAGGTGTGGTGGTGCTGGACAGCTTGGGCAGGATAAAGCTTTTCAACACCCCTGCCCTGGAGATGCTGGGATACGCTCCGGAAGAGCTCTCGGGAAAGGTTTTTCATACGATGGTCAGTCGCGACGAGCTACCACCTCTTTTAGACACGTCCTACAGGGGAGAGGCATCCCTGGTGAGAAAGGACGGAGAAACCCTACAGGTGGAATTGACCGTGAATCCCATAAAGGTGGCCCACTTCACGGAGGGGGTGGTGCTCTCTTTCCATGACATAACGGAGCGTAAAGAAAGAGAAAAGGACCTTTACTACAGGGCTTCTCACGACTTGCTGACGGGCCTTTTTAACCGCTGGTACGCAGAGGATTTTTGCAGGAAGGAGATAGCCCAGGCAAGGAGACAGGGCTCGGCCCTGAGCCTGCTTCTGATTGACGTGGACGATTTCAAGGCGGTAAACGACGCCTACGGACACGCAGTGGGCGACCAGGTCCTGAAGGCTCTTGCCCAGACGCTGAAGAGCTCCTTGAGAGACTACGACCTGCTGGCAAGGTGGGGAGGTGAGGAGTTTCTCGTCCTGCTGTCTGGGGACGGGCTCGGAAGCGCCCTGGCTACGGCGGAGCGTCTCAGGAGCAGGGTAGAAGGGTCCTCTCACCCGGGCCTTCCCTCCGTCAGCGTAAGCATAGGGGTGGCCACCTACAGAAAAGGGGACACTTTTGAAACCCTGCTGGAGAGGGCAGACCGGGCCCTTTACAGGGCAAAGGAGCAGGGCAAAAACCGTGTGGTGGCAGAAGAGTAAAAGTGGCGAACTGCTCTTGGGGCTTGACCTGGCAGGGAGTCCGCGCAGACCTACAGGCTACGCCTACAGTAGAGGAGGCAAGCTAAGGGTGGGCGTGCTGTACGAGGAAAAGGACATAAGAGAGCTTGCACGGACCTTTCCCTACATCTTCGTAGATGCGCCTCTCTCTATTCCTGCAGGCAGGAAAAGTTTGGAGGATGTAGGACCTCACCTGCGAGAGTGTGATTTGCTCCTGCGTCAGCGAGGACATCGCTTTTTTCCTGTGAGCTTGGGACCCATGAGAAAGCTAACCCAACGGGGCATGGAAATGGCGGAGCACCTAAGAAAGTTAGGCATTGAGGTTTTTGAAACCTTTCCGGGAGCTCTCTACGACGCCTTCGGGGTCAGCAGAAAGGACAGAGGAGCTATCTTAAGACTTTACCGAGAGCTGGGACTGGAGTTAGAAAACAGAGACTTTCTCCAGGACGAGTTGGATGCGGTCGCCTGTTGGCTGTCGGGCCTTTGCTATTTGGCGGGTAAGGCCACCCTTTTCTCCGGCAGAGACGGAACCATCGTGGTGGGCAGTCCCGAGTGCCTTAGGGCTTGACAGCCTACTTAATGAGAATTATTATCATTTACAGGAGGTTTTTGAATGGACAGAGTGTACATTTTTGACACTACGCTGAGGGACGGAGAACAGGCACCTGGCTTTTCCATGACCGCAGAGGAAAAACTACAGATGGCTCTTCAGCTGGCAAAGTTGGGGGTGGACGTGATAGAGGCGGGCTTTGCGGCGGCCTCCAAGGGGGACTTTGAGGCGGTCAGCCTCATAGCCTCAGAAGTGAAGGGTCCCGTGATATGCTCCTTGGCCAGAGCTCTGGAGAAGGACATACAGATGGCAGGGCAAGCAATCGCCCCCGCAGAGCGCAAGAGAATCCACACCTTCATAGCCACCTCGGAGATACACATGAAGTACAAGCTCCGCATGTCCCCGGAGGAGGTGCTGGAAAGGGCAAAGAAGGCAGTAGAATATGCTAAAAGGTTTGCGGATGAGGTGGAGTTCTCCTGCGAGGACGCCACCCGCAGTCAGAGGGACTTCCTCTACAAGGTGATAGAAGAGGCCATAAAGGCAGGGGCTACCGTCATAAACATCCCTGACACAGTAGGCTACGCAGTGCCGGAGGAGTTCGCAGAGCTGATAGAGGGCATAAAAAACAGCGTGCCCAACATAGACAAGGCCATAATAAGCGTCCACTGCCACGACGATATGGGCATGGCGGTGGCAAACTCCCTCGCAGCGGTAAAGCACGGGGCCAGACAAGTGGAGTGCACCATAAACGGCATAGGGGAGAGGGCAGGCAACGCGGCGCTGGAGGAGATTGTCATGGCACTCAAGGTTCGGAAGGACTTTTTCGGAGGTCTTCACACGGGGGTGAACACTCGGGAACTCTACCGCACCAGCAGGCTTCTCTGTAGGATAACTGGGAGCTTCGTCCAGCCCAACAAGGCGGTGGTAGGAGACAACGCCTTTGCCCACGAGTCTGGCATACACCAGCACGGCGTGTTGGCCAACCCTCTCACTTACGAGATTATGTCTCCAGAGGACGTAGGCTTTCCCTCCACCAGAATAGTGTTAGGCAAGCACTCGGGCAGACACGCCCTCAAGAACAAGCTAAAGGAGATGGGCTTTGAGTTCAGAGAAGAGGACATGGACAGGCTCTTTGAAAAGTTCAAGGCTCTGGCGGACAAGAAGAAGGAGGTCTACGAGGAGGACATAGAGGCCCTCATCTACGAGGACTTCATCAGACAGGAGCAGGAAGAGCCCATAAAGGTCCTGCACTACCAGGTGCAGACGGGGGACAAGCTCCTGCCTACCGCCACCGTAGTGCTGAACTTCAGAGGGCAGGAGAGGACCGCCACCGCCACGGGCAACGGCCCAGTGGATGCAGTCATAAGAGCTCTGCAGAAGGCCCTGGGCTTAGAGCCCAAGCTCTTGGACTTTTCCATCAAGGCCTTGACGCCTAACACGGACGCCCAGGCGGAGTCCAGACTGGTGATAGAGCTGGAAGGGGTAAGGGCGAGCGGTAGAGGCGTGGACGTGGACGTGATAAAGGCAAGCGTAAGGGGCTTTGTGGACGCTCTGAACAGAGCTCTCCTGCGCAAGAGCTACATTCTCTCCAGAGAGAGCCTACGGCAAGAAGGGACGGTCTAATAGACCCGAAGCCCGCGCCCTTCTTCTACTTGCCCCACTATCCACACCTCCACTCCCAGCTCTTGGGCTCTCCTTTGCAAGAGAGGAGCTCTCTCCTGCGGGAAGGTGAAGAGAAGACCGCCAGAGGTGACCGGGTCCGAAAGGAGGAGGAGTTGCCACCACTCCAAGCCCTCGCTCTGGAGCTCCTCCTTTAGGTAGTTGTAGTTGTCTACCGCACCTTTTGGGTATATGCCCTCTTTTACCAGAGAGACTGACAGTGGATAGGCAGGCACCCGGGAGAACTCTATGGAGAGCATCACCCCGGACTTGCGGGCTATGTTGTAGGCGTGTCCCAGCAGTCCAAAGCCCGTCACGTCCGTGCAGGCACTGGCAAACTCTCGGGCGAGCTGGCTTGCCCCGTCGTTGAGCCTGAGCATGAACTCCACGCTCTTGCCCATGTCCTGGTCTGATATTTTTCCCTCTTTCAGGGCCTTGGTGAGTATGCCCACGCCCACTGGTTTGGTAAGGGCCAGGAGCTCTCCCGGCCTTGCACCTTGCTGAGTAAGATACTTGCCCTGTGGACACACGCCCGTGACCGCAAGCCCGAACTTGGGCTCCTTGTCCTCCACCGTGTGCCCTCCCAGCAGGACCACCTTGGCCTCCCTGAGCTTGTCCGCACACCCTCGCATAACCTCTCTGAAGACCTCCAGACCCAGGTCGCACTGGTTAAAACCTACCACCGCAAGGGCACTAAGGGGCGTGCAACCCATGGCGTAGACGTCGCTGAGCGAGTTGACGGCGGCAATACCACCCCAAAGGTAAGGGTCGTTAACGACCGGAGTTATAAAGTCCACCGTGTGGACGAAGACCTCTCCCCCGTAAAGGTAGACGCCCGCATCGTCTCCCACACCCAGCAGGGTGTTTCCGTCCGTGTACAAGTCAAGCCCCTGCACAAGCTTTTCTAGGTCGCCCGGACCCAGCTTGCTGGCTCAGCCCGAGGCCCTAACAAACTTAAGAAGCTCCATAGCCTATATGATAGGCAAAGCCAGTTTAAAATGTTCGCCATGAGAGAGCTTTTGAGGAAAATCTCCGAGTTTAAAAACCTCTCCCGGCAGGAGGTGCGCCAAGCTCTTGAAGAGATAGCGGAAGGCAGGGCCACAGAGGCCCAGATAGGTGCCTTTATCATGGGCACCAAGATGAAGGGAGAAACGCCCGAGGAGATAGAGGGTGCCGCAAGCTTTTTCAGGGAGAAGGCAACCCGCGTGGAGGTGGAAGACAGAGAAAATCTGGTGGACACGTGTGGCACCGGCGGAGACATGTCTGGGACTTTCAACATCTCTACTACTGTGGCCTTCGTGCTAGCAGGGGCAGGCATAAAAGTGGCAAAGCACGGCAACAGGTCCGTGTCCTCCAAGAGCGGTAGTGCGGACCTTTTGGAGCATCTGGGGGCAAAGATTGACCTAGGCCCGCAGGAAGTGGGCAGGATGATAGAGGAGGTGGGCATAGGCTTTATGTTCGCACCCCTCTTCCATCCCGCCATGAAACGGGTCATAGGTCCAAGAAGGGAAGTAGGGCTTCGCTCTCTTTTCAATCTGGTGGGTCCTCTCTCCAACCCTGCGGACGCCAAAAGACAGCTCTTGGGCGTCTTCTCGGAGAGTTTGGTGGACAAGGTGGCCTTTGCCCTGAAGGGCTTGGGCATAAAAAGGGCCTTTGTGGTGCACGGCAAGGACGGCATGGACGAGGTCTCCATAAGTGCCCCTACGCGTATTGGGGAGCTCAGAGAGGGCGAAGTCCTGCTCTACGACTTCCACCCTGGAGAGGTGGGCTACGAAATCTACCCCGCAGAATCCATAAAGGTGTCCTCCGTAGAGGAGAGCGCAAGAATGGTGCTGTCCGTGTTGAAGGGTGAGGTTTCCCCCGCCTACTACACAGTTTTGCTGAACGCCATGTTCGGCGTTATGGTCGCTGGGCTCACTCAGGACAGGAAGACCGCCTTGGAGGCGGCGGAGGAGTCCATCCGCTCAGGCAAGGCTTACCAGAAGCTCCAGCTGTTCGTGGAGCTCTCCCACAAGGTTTAATGCTAAGAATAGGCAAGGTTAGCTATTTGAACACCGTGCCCCTCTTTTACCGCTGGGACACCACCGAAGTAGAGCTGGTAGAGGGCCACCCTGCCCAGCTGGTCCAACAGCTCAGGGAGGGAGCCATACAGGCAGGTATAGTCTCGTCGGTGGAATACCTCCAAAACCCGCAGAGCTACAGACTGACGCCGGGCGTCTCCGTGTCCTGTCTAAAAAAGGCCTGCTCCGTGCTTATCTTCTCCCGCAAACCCATGAGGCAAGTCAGCACCCTCTACCTGACCCCTGCCTCTCTCACTTCAAGAGCGCTCGCCCTGTACCTGTTCAGGAAGCTCTACAACTCCAAGCCAAAAACAGTAGAGGACAGAGACCTTGCGGAGGGCGTGCTACTCATAGGAGATGAGGCTCTAAGAGAGAAGTTCTCGGCCAGATGGCCCTTCGTCTACGACCTTGGAGAACTCTGGCACAGCCTGCACGGCCTTCCTTTTGTTTTTGCCCTCTTCTTGGTTAGAAGGGATGCTCCGGAAGGCTTGGAGGTCTTTATCTCCGAGCAGTGCCAGAGGTCAAAGAAGGCCTTTTTTGAAGACCTGCAAGAGGGCAGAGTAAGAGCGGGGGACTACCCAGAGCCCTTTCTCAAGGAGTACTTTACCTCCTGCCTTGACTACGGGCTTGACCGCAGGGCATTGCAGTCTCTGGAGACCTTCGCAGAAGCCCTGAAAGAGCTACACGAGGAGTGGTGCTAAATTTAAATTTAGGAGGAAGAGGTGGAAGAGAGAGGCTTTAGCTCCATAAGCGTCGTCGTGCTCACGACCGCAGACTCTCTGGACCTGTTCAAAAGGCAGGGCCTTGAAAGGTTTGAGGTAAAAAGGTGAACCGCTTCATCAAGGCCTACTTTCTCTCTCTTGTGCTTCACGCCACGGCCCTTCTCCTCCTGTCTTTACTCCAAGAAGAGTCCGATACAAGACCTGTGGAAGTGGACCTGAGCTTCGTCCAAATCCAGAAAACCTACTCACAAGAGCATACAAGACCACCTAACAGAAAAGTCGGACAAGACTCACAGAAGGCTCCGCCGTCAGAAGGAGGACAGAGAGTGCAGGCAAAAGAGGGACAAACAGCATTCTACGACGAAGGGGAAACGGAGGAGAACCGGCCTCTGCCCTCTTCTCCTCCGGGCATCCAAAGTGCGCCCTTTCAGTCCTCGGGAGACGATGAGAGACCAGACAACTGGACAAGGGCTACAGAGCCCCAAGCTCCTAGAGAGGGAGCTTCAGAAGAAAGACCACCGGTGGCCTCCCCAGAGCTCCAGCGGGAGACCTATTTAAGGGAGAAGCTCTCCGTCATATCCCACATAGTCCAGAGGAGCATAAGCTACCCACCCCTTGCTCGCAGGATGGGATGGGAAGGTAGGGTCGTGCTGAGCATCCACATAAAGGAAGACGGAACTCTGAAAGAGGTCAAGATAGCGGAGAGTTCAGGCTACGAGCTCTTAGACAGGAATGCGGTAGAAACGGTGAAAAGAGTTGCAGGGCTTTTTCCAAAACCTCCAGTAGAAGTGGTGGTAAAGTTGCCGGTGGCCTACAAGCTAGAGTAGAATACCTACATTAGAGGAGGATTTAGCCATGATGCGTAGATATGCGCTCGTGTGGTGTTTTCTTGTGTTGCTCTCGGCGTGGGCTTATGCACGCATTCTCTTTCCAGAGCAGGTAGAAGACAGGCTCAACGGAGTGGCTTACAAGTACCAGGAGGGATGGTCTCACAAAAGGCTCTCTGGCGGTGTGGTAATATCCAACGCAAGAGTGCACATAGTTGTAAGAGGCTTGCCTACTACAGACGTAGCAAAGGGAGCAAGGCTGTTGATGGAAGAGGCAAGAAGGCTCTCGCTTGGTCAAACCAATCACTCCTACAAAAAGTACCCTAACTACTACGTTTTCTACTCAGAAGGGTTGAGGTACCCGTACGAGGTTTTGCAGTTAAACTTTGTCAGACCAGAGTTTTCCAATCTAAGATACAGCAGGCTTAGCCTTCTTCTGCCGGGCAAGAGGGTGGTGCTTGACGTGTCTGTCTTCATACCAGAGGACATAAAACCGCAGGAGAAGAAAGAGCTCAGCTCAGTCTTGCAGAGCATTGAATTTTTGCCTGCAAACCGCAGAGTAAACTGGAAGTACGTTCAGATATACGACCAAGCCTTGGGACTGCCTGCGAGCAGAATCCCAGTTCCAGAAGGCTACAGCATAACCGCAGGGACCGTAAAAGAGGGCACACTCCGGGACTACGTGTACAACATCACCAGCGGGAAGAACTCAATCAGAAAAGACACGCTTAGCGTGCAGGCCACCATATCCAACATAATGGGGAGTTTAAGTCAGATGTCTTTGCTGACCGTTAACGGAGCTTCAAGTCAACAGCCTAACTACATCTGCGCAAAGTCGCCGAACGCATTAGAAAACTTTCTCCTGTCCGTCTTCAGAGCAGCTTTTGGACAGAGCTGGAGAGTGGTGGAGAGAGAACACAGGGAAAAGGATGCGTGGAGAGTGGCCTCCATGTTTGGCATCCCTCCCGTACCAGACTACACTCCTTTGAGCTTTCACGGTGCCCTCGTGCTGAAGGCGGACGACGGGACACACAGACTGGTGCTCTACGACTTAGTAGGTGGCTACGGCGTGAGCGGTAGCTGGATGGACAGGAGCGAGTTTTGTCAGTTTAGCGTAAAGCTTCTGAGCTCCACGAGCGACAGTGCGGAAAGTCTGAAAGAGCTCCTGAAGATAGGAAACGGAGTATACGCCGGGGAAGAGGTGAATCCAGAGTGGGTCCTCAGAGTGGTGCAAGAATCCCAGAGAGAAAACAGAGAGCTCAACCGTATGATTGCAAAAATACAGAAGGAAAACAGAGAATACAACAGCTGGATGGCAAACAGCTGGGCAAACTTGCTCAGCGACCAGACCTACGTAAGAGACCCCTCAACGGGCGAAGTTTTCAGAGTTTACAAAGAGTCTTGGAGGACAGGGGAATTTTGGAGAGAGCCGGTCTTCGGTGACGTAATATTAGGCGGGGTGAAGGAAGGCAGTAAACTTCAAGAGCTCTTGAAAACAGAAGGCTGGAGGAGGTTGGACGAGTCCCTCGGTGGTTTTAAGTGATTCTTTACCTTGGTCAGATGTGGCTGGCCAACCCCTTGACAAGGGATGCCCACGTAGGTTAAAATGCCGGTGTCTTAGTCATCTCGGCAACTGAATAAGGGCTGGGTTCCTACTTTGGCAATTAGACCATGCCTTTAGTTCATACGAGCATACAGACATAAAAGCATTGCTATCTCTTGTTCTTTTCTACGTGCTTATGTAGATTTACCGCAAGGTAGCTGATGCATGCCTTGAGGTCTGACCTTGCCATGTCCTCAATCCCTTCCAAAAGGCTTTCCCAGTCCACTTAGCCGTAGGCTTCTTAAAAGCTTCAGGTTAATCTCTGAGTCCTGAGCTCTCCGAGTGCGTTTTTGTCGCACCTTGTCATGACTAGAGAAGACTGAAGGAGCTACCTGAATCTCTAGGTTCATATGGAAGGCTTTTTACTGCAGGACTCCCCCTACTCTGAGTTTCTCACCTGACATATGCTAAAATATACTCATGAGAGCTCTCGTTCTTTCTGCGGGTATGGGCACGCGCTTCAGGAGCGAGAGGTCCAAGGTGATGTACCCCATACTGGGCAAGCCCATGCTCTGGTATGTGCTGAGAGCTCTGAAGGAGGTAAACTTTTTAGAGACTGCCTTGGTGGTGGGCTACAGGGCGGAGGAGATAAAGGACTATTTCGGTCAGGCCTACCTCTACTTTCACCAGTCCAATCCCAAGGGGGGGACGGGCGATGCGGTGCTTTCCGCCATAGAGTTCTGGAGGGACTACCAAGATTACCTGCTCGTAGTAAACGGCGACTCACCCCTGATAAAGCCCCACACCATAAGAAACATGCAAAAGTACCTTCACTTGGTGCAGGAGCACGAAGGCATAAAGCTCAGTGCCCTCTTGCTCTCCGCCCAGCTCCCTGACCCCACCGGCTACGGCAGGATAGTAAAGGACCAAGAGGGCAACGTGGTAAAAGTGGTAGAAGAAAAAGAGGCAACACCCGAGGAGAAGCTCATAAAAGAGGTCAACGGCGGTCTATACCTCTTCTACTGCCCCCACCTTCTGGAGGCCCTCTTCAAGGTAAAGCCCAGTCCAAAAACGGGGGAGGTTTACCTGACGGAGGTCTTCCAGCTCATGCACCAAACAGGCTACAAGGTCAGAAGCTTCGTGGCGGAAGACTCTTCGGAGATACTGGGCGTCAACACGCGCTGGGACATGGCGGTGGTGGAAAACCTTATAAGACTGAGAATACTGCAGGAGTGGGCGGAGAAGGGCAACACCATCCACCAGCCGGAGAGCGTGTGGATTGAACCAGAGGTGGTATTAGAAGGTGAAGTGGAGGTGTTTTCCAACGCCATGCTAAGAGGGAGCACGCGCCTTGGCAGAGGTGTGGTGGTAGGTAAGGGGAGCATAGTGGAAAACGGCACGGTGGAAGATGGTGCTATAATAGAGCCCTACTCGGTGGTGAAAAACTCCTTCATAAAAGCAGGGGCGGTGGTGGGCCCCTTTGCCCACGTGCGGGAGGGTAGCATCGTAGGCAAGAACAGTCACGTGGGCAACTTCGTGGAAGTAAAGAAGTCCTCCCTCGGCAAAGACGTGAAGGCAAAGCATCTGAGCTACATAGGAGACGCCTCCATAGAGGACGAGGTAAACGTGGGAGCAGGCGTAGTCTTTGCCAACTTTGACGGCAAGAGAAAACACCAGAGCTCCGTGGGTAAAGGTGCCTTCATCGGGAGCAACTCCCTTCTGGTAGCCCCGATAAAAATAGGAAGCTACTCTTTCGTGGCGGGCGGTTCGGTGATAACCAAGGATGTGCCGGACGGGGACTTGGTAATAACCAGACCCAAGCTGAGAATTATCAAGGACAAGGGTAGAGAAAAGCTCCTTGACTGAGCCTTTGCACGTAGGTATAATAAAAAGTCTCAGAGCCGGTAGCTCAGTCGGCAGAGCAACGGACTTTTAATCCGTGGGTCGCGGGTTCGATTCCCGCCCGGCTCATATGGCAAGTCTTTCTAAGTCCCTTCTCCTCAGTATCTCAATGTGGCCCCTCTCTGCGTTTATTATGCCCTGCTTTTTCCACTTGCTCATCACCCTTATGGTGGTCTCCACCGTGGTGCCCGTCATCTCCGCAATGTCCAGTCTGGTAAGGGGCGCATCTATCACAATCATGTCGTCGTACTGCTTGCCTATTCGGTCCGCTATCTCTAGAAGGGCTCGGGCTATGCGCTCCTCCACCTTGCCCCCTGCGATGCTCTTCAGGGTCTCGTAGCTGTGGAGCAAGATGGCGGTAGCCTCACAGGTCATCTTTACCGCTATTGCGGGGTGCTTTATGGAAAGGTTTATAAAGTCTTTGTTGGATATGTATAGGGTCTTGCTGTCCAGTATGGCCTTGGCAGTGTAGGTGTTTCTGGAGACTTTTTTCCCCCACTCTATCCAGCCAAAGATGTCTCTTGGATACACGAGCCTGACGATTACTATGCGGGCGTCGTGGGTCTCCTTGAGGAGCTTGACCAGCCCCTCCACGAGTATGTGCACGCCAGGCTCTGCCTCCTCCTCAAAAAAGAGGTACTGGTTCCTCTTAAACTCCCCTACCTGCATGTACTTTAGGGCGTCCTTGAGTTCCTCCTCAGAGAGGTCCTCAAAGAGGTGAACCTTTCTGAGCATCTCCAGCTTTAGGTCCTGAGCTTGCCTTTCTCTAAAAGCCTCTTTTGCCATCCCTTACCTCCTACCGTTACTTCAGGTTCAAATATCACGTAATCGGTGTGAAAGGGTACCCTGTTCGTACCACCAAAGGTGTGATTGTCGCCTATGGCCACATGGACCGTGCCGAGTATCTTCTCCGCCTCCAGCAGGTTGTCCGGCCTTCTGGCCTTGGGGTTTGTCCCCACGCCGAACTCTGCCACCCTGCGCGCCCCTTCGTGTCTTTGAAAGACCTCTTCCAGATAATCTCTGTAGGGTTCAAAGCCTTCCAACTCTTCCACTGAGCCGTCCTTAAAGCGCAGAGTTATGGGCTGGCGAAGCGGTCTGTCCGGAGCGTAGGTGATGGTAAGCCGTCCGAAGGCGGAGTCTTCAAGGGGTGCAATAAAGGCCTCTCCCGCAGGGAGGTTTCCGTATTGCCCTCTGTGGTGAAAAATCCCCGTGTCCGCCACCGCCTGCCTGTTTTCCAAGGAAAACTCCAGGTCAGTCCCCTCCGCCCTTATGTGGGCCCACTGGGCCTCTGAGAGTATGTCCGCCACATCTTGACTTACGGTGGCTACGGAGTTCCAGTCCACCTCCATAGGACCGGTAAACATTTCTGGTTCAAATAGGGGCATGCTGGCGTATCTACAGCCAAAGCCCTGGGTCAACGCCTTCCTAAAAAAGGTGTGGGTGGTAGAGTAGTAGGGAAAGGCCACCACTACCTGAGGCACCTCCCTGCCGTGCTTGAGCAACATTTCAAGGACTTCCGCCTCCGAGTAGTCCTCTTTGAGCAGGACTTTTTCTAAAAGACCCGTCTGCGCCAGCTTGTCTACCGCCTCGTCCCCGAAGGTGAGCCTCCAGACCTCCTCCGGAGGTTCCTTGCCGTGGGCACCCAAGGAGGTATACAGAATGTGCTTTACCCTTCCTGCCACGCCTTCTCCTACCGCCACGAACTCCTCCAAGAGCTCCGCCAAGTAGTCCTTCTCAGTATCGGTGAAAACAAGAAGGCTCTCTTCTTTGCCCAAGTTTAAGTTTACCCTGTAGAGTCTGTAGATGTGCGCCTCATACATGGTTTAACATAAATTTATGTCCGCTCATCTCAACGCAAGGGAACTCTAAGACTGCCGATAAGGTACTTAAGGTCGTTGTCGGTAAACATCAGACCTACCCCGCCGAAGGCTCCTCTGAGCTTGGCGTTAAGCAAGTCGTCTCCCCCCACCCTTACGTAAAGAGGGCCCCTTACCCTGTAGTGCACGCCTACCTGAAGGTTGGGCTTTAGGTCTTTGTCCTGAGGTCTGTCCCGTCTGCCAAAGTCCCACAGGTCCGAGTAGAGGTAGAGCCTGTCAGAAAGGACAAGGTCCGTGCCCACCCCGCCGGTGGACTCCTTCAGCCCGCCCCTGAAGGTGAGCTCCTTACCGCCGGGCACGGGAAACGTACGAGCGTACTGCAAGGTAAGCTCAGGCTTGAATTCCTTTCTTACGAGGTACTGGTTAGGCAGAAACTCCTCTCTGTAGACCCTTCCCCTTGAGTCTCCTACCACTTCCAGGAGGTAGTATTTCTCCCCGTCTGGTTGGAGTTTGACGGACAGAATGCCCTTGGAATCTCCTGCCCTGTAGAGCTCTCCCCTAAAGCTTACGTAAAGGTTGGTCCTCTCCGCCACCTGCCCTGCCTTGGCCAAAACGCCCAGCCCCGTGGAGAGATTCCTGTAGAGGTCCTCCTCTTTTATGAGCTTGCCTATGGTACCCTCTCCCCGCTCTACGTGGGCCAAGATGCGGTTGAGCCTCTCTGAGCTGTCTCTTAAGGACCTGCTCAACTCCGAGAGGTTGCTGGTGGTCGTCCTTATGTCCTGCCTGTTTTCTGTTAGTATGGCGTTGAGATTGCGAGAGAGCTCCGGAAGAGTAGTCTTGAGTTCCCTGCTCAGGTCTCTTAAGTTGGTCACAGTTTCCTTGAGCTCCTGTCTGTTTTCTGAGGTCACCTGCTCCAAACTCCTTGCCAGCCTGTCTATGCTCTCTATAGTCTTGGGCAGGCTTCTGTTTAAGTTGTAGGCCAGCAGGTTTACGTTGTGCACCGCCCCTTTGAGAGATTCTCTGTTTTCTTGAGCTATCAAGTTAAGCGTGTAGCTGAGCTCCTGGAGGTTCTTCACCAGCATCCTTATGTCTTCCCTGTTTTCTGAGAGAATTATCTGAAGGGTCTCTGCCAGAAGCCTAACTCTCTCCGAGGCCTGCGTTATTTCCTTCACCAGCCTGTCCGTGTCCGCATAGCCCAAAGACCTCTGGACTGTGCCCCCCTCCTCCAAAACGCCCGAGGCAGGCGTGCCCGGGTGGAGGTTTAAGTACTTGTCTCCCATAAGCCCCAAGGTCCCTATCTCCGCCACCGCATCCCGGTACAGGACCGCATCTTTTTCCAGCTCAAAGACCACTTCTACCTTTCCCTCCTTGAGGGAGACGGACTTAACTCTACCGCTCCTTATGCCCGCCACCCTTACCTCCGCACCCACCCCAAGCCCCGCCACGTCATCAAAGAATACTCTGTAGGTCTTCCCCTTGGGGCCTAAGAAGGGAACTTCCCCAAAGGTAAGGACGAGAAAGGCAAAACCGAGAGAGAACAGCAAAACGAGAAGACCAACCTTGAACTCGTTAGAGAGTTTCATAGCTAAATTATAGTCCTACGTGATGAGAGAATGCCACAGGAGTATGCCGTCCCTGTAGCCGAGAAGGTCTTCGCAGGCCCTCTCAGGGTGAGGCATCAGACCAAAGACGTTTCCCTCCCGGTTGCACACCCCTGCCACGTTGCCCACAGAACCGTTGGGGTTGAAAGCCTCCTCTACCTTGCCTTCCTGACTGCAGTAGCGCAGGACCACCTGACCCCTCTCTTCCATTCTTCGGAGTTCCTCTTCTGGGACGTAATACCTTCCCTCTCCGTGGGCGATTGGCAACCTTATGACCTCCCCCTTCTCAAAACTTCTGGTAAAAGGCAAGGAGTTGTTCTCCACTCTCAGGTACACGTCCGTGCAGAGGAAGTTAAGGTCCCTGTTCTTTAACAGAGCTCCCGGTAGCAGATGGAGCTCGGTAAGCACTTGAAAGCCGTTGCATATGCCGAGAATTAGCCCGCCCTTTTGGGCAAAGTCCACAAGAGCCTGACCGAGCGGGGTCTTACTGGCCAGCACGCCGGCTCTCAGGTAGTCTCCAAAGGAGAAGCCCCCAGGTATGACCACGCAGTCAAAGCCTTGCAAGGAGCGCCTCTGGTAGTCCACAAAGCTCACCTCCTGCCCAAGCAAGTCTCTCAGCACGTAGTAAGTGTCGTAGTCGCAGTTAGAGCCCGGGAAGACGCAGACCGCAAACTTCATTCTATCTGATACTCTTCCACCAGGGGGTTGACAAGATACTTCTCCGCTATGGTCTTTACGTCTGCCGTCTCTTCCACTTCCAGCTCCACCACCTTGCCCACCTTTACTTCTCTGACTGGAAACCCTTCCTCTAAGAGCATCTCCTTGACCGCCCTACCTTCAGGGTCCAGCAGGCCCTTTCTGGGCATTATGAGCACTTTTACCTTCATCTTACGTATTATATCAGTAGGAGTCCCTTCATGGTCCGCGTCAAGCTGTGCGGTTTTACTAGAGGCGAGGACGTTCAAAGGGCGGTGGAGCTAGGAGTTGACTACGTGGGCATAGTGCTATACCATAAAAGCCCTAGGTACGTGCCCAAGAAGGGGCTAGAGGAACTCCTAAAAGTAGGTGGGAAGGTCAAGAAGGTGGCAGTGATGGTAAACCCCAGCCCGGGAGAGGTTGAAGAGGCCTTTGAGCTGGGCTTTGACCTGGTCCAGCTCCACGGCGACGAAGACTGCTCATTGGCGCAGAAGGTGGACCTTGAAAGAGTGATAAAAGCCTTTAGAACCTGCCCTCACTTGGAGATTCCCGCATGCTGGAAAAGGGTCCACGGGCTTCTTCTGGATGCGTGCTCGGAGCTCTACGGTGGAAGTGGCAAACGGGCGGACTGGTACAGGGCTAAGGCGCTGGTAGAAGAGGGCTTCAGAGTGTTTCTGGCAGGAGGCCTGAACCCGAGCAACGTGAAAGAAGCTCTCCTACGCGTAAGGCCCTACTGCGTGGACGTGTCCTCAGGAATAGAACAGAGCCCTGGCATAAAGGACCACAGAAAGATGGAGGAGTTCGTCCGTGCTGTTAAGGACTCACCAGAGGATTGATACCTCTCTGTGCGGTCAGGTGGTAGAGCTCTCTCAGGGCTACGCAAAACTAAGACTAAAAACTCTTGAGTGCATGCGTGCGGACGAGGAAGGGTTGGTTCACGGGGGTTTCATCTTCTCACTGGCGGACTTCTGCGCCATGGCTGTAGTAAACGAGCCTACGGTGGTGCTTGCCCAGGCGAGTGTAAGGTTTCTCAAGCCCGTGGTAGTAGGACAAGAGCTCTGGGCGGAGGGCAGGCTTACGAGGGCGGAAGGAAAAAAGCGCTGGGTGGTGGTGGAAGTGAAAAGAGACGGGGAGAGGATAGCAGAGGGGGAGTTCCTCTGCGTGGTTCCAGACAGGCACGTCTTGTCTCAGTAGGCATAAGTGCCCATGCTTCTGGCCAGTTCTCTGAGCCTTTGTATTCTCTTCTCCGTGGAGGGGTGTGTAGAAAAGAGCTCCCATATGCCGTGGCCAGAGAGAGGGTTCTCTATAAACAGGTGAGCGGTGCCCTGGTTGACCTGCGTAGGTATCTCGTAAACATAGTTGTGTATCTTTTCCAAGGCGCTGGCAAGGGCCTCGGGGTCTCCGCTGATTCTTGCACCTGTCTCGTCCGCCATGTACTCCCTGGAGCGGGATATGGCCATCTGTATGATGGTGGCCACGATGGGCGTGATGATTATCATGGCTATGCTGGCTACGAGAGACAGGGGATTGTTGTTGTTCTCTTCCTCTTTGTTGCCGAAGAGCATGGAAAACTGGAGCATGTTCACCAGGTAGGAGATGGCCCCGGCTATGGTGGCTGCCATGGTGGCCACCAGCACGTCCCTGTTCTTTATATGACCTATCTCGTGGGCAAGCACGCCCCTCAGCTCACGCTCGTTGAGGAGGTGCAGGATACCTGAAGTGACTGCCACCGCCCCGTTGGAAGGACCTCTGCCCGTGGCAAAGGCGTTAGGCTGTTCCATGGGCACCAGATAGATTCTGGGCTTGGGTATGTTTGCCCGATTTGCCAGCTCTTCCACCATCCTGTGAAGCCAAGGCGCCTCTTCGTAGGGTATCTCCCGAGCACCGTACATGGCCAAGACGATTTTGTCGGAGAACCAGTAGGCTAGGAAGTTCATGATGCCCGCCAGCAGAAGGGCTATGGTCATACCAACCTTGCCTGCTATCAGGTTACCCACGAAGAGAAACAGACCCGTTAGGACTCCAAGCAGTATAACGCTCCTTACCGCGTATCCCATGGTTGCTTTCCTTTTCCAGACCCTACGAGGTCAGGGCCGGGCTGGGGTATTTGTATCCCGCCTTTTTAAGGTGCGAACATCCCCAGCAGGCGGCTTTCGTCCGCACTCGTATATAGAAGATACACAGGTAGCGTCCTCCAGTCAACCCTCTTTAGAGTTGGTAGAACTCTCTGACTCTCCTCTCTACCCGCTCCGCGCTGAAGCCGAAGTGCTCCATGAGCTCCTCCCCGGGTGCGGACTTGCCGTAGGTCTCTAGGCTGATGATAAGCCCCTCCGGGCCCACGTACCTGTGCCAGCACATGCCCCTGCCCGCTTCTACGGCTACCCTCCTCCTCACCTGCGGAGGTAAAAGCTGAGTCTGGTAGCTCTCTTCTTGCTCCTGAAAGAGCTCAAAACTGGCCACATTTATGACCCTTACCTTTAGGCCTTGCTCTGCGAGCAAGTGGCCCACCTTCAGGGTGGGGTGAACCTCTGAACCGCTGGCCAGCAGTATTAGGTCCGGAAGCCCGTCGCAGTCCAGAAGAACGTAAGCCCCCCGGCGTATGCTCTGCGCAGGCGGATACTTAGAGCGGTCGATGAGGGGCAACTTCTGCCTGGTGAGCACCAGCGCCGTGGGCCCTTCCTTCCTCTCTATGGCTATTTCCCAGGCCACCGCGGTCTCGTTGGCATCCGCCGGCCTTATAACCCAGAGGTTTGGAATGAGCCTTAGGGAGCTCAGCTGTTCCACCGGCTGGTGGGTAGGACCGTCCTCCCCAAGACCTATAGAGTCGTGGGTGAAGACATAAATTACCTGAAGTCCGGCCATGCTGGCAAGCCTTATGGTAGGCCTCATGTAGTCAGAAAAGACGAGAAAAGTCCCCCCGTAGGGAAGCACGCCACCGTGGTAAGCCATGCCGTTCAGGATTGTTCCCATGCCGTGTTCTCTTACGCCGAAGTGTATGTTTCTACCCAAGGGATTTTCGGAGGAAAAGTCGCCCATACCGTGTAGGTAGGTGTTGTTGGACTCAGAGAGGTCCGCAGAGCCACCGAAGAGAAGGGGCATATGAGGAGCTATGGCGTTTAGCACCTTACCGCTCGCCTGACGAGTAGCCATAGGCTCGGTAAAGACGGGTATGTGCTTTTTATACTCCTCTCCCCATTCTCTCTTAAAGGAATTTAGAAGAAGCTGTGCAAGCTCTGGATACTTTTCTTTGTAAGCATCAAAAAGCCTTTCCCACTCTTTTTGGAGCTCTTGACCTTTTCTTCTCTTTTGCTCTCTGTATGCATAGACCTCCTCTGGCACGTAAAAGTCTTCCTCTGTCCAGCCGAGGTTTCTCTTGGTCTGCAGGGCATTTTCTCTGCCCAAGGGTGCACCGTGAACGCTGGCATCGTCCTGCTTGGGAGAGCCATAGCCTATGTGAGTTCTCACGGAGATAAGAGATGGCTTTTCCTTTTGTTCTATGGCTTTTCTTATGGCTTCTTCTATTTTCTGAAGGTTATAGCCATCCTCTATGTGTTGGACAAACCAGCCAAAGGCTTCGAACCTCTTGCAAACATCCTCGGACCATGAGAGAGATGTAGGACCGTCTATGGAAACTCTGTTGTTGTCCCAGATTACTATGAGCTTGTTTAACTTCCAGTGTCCTGCCAGCTGTCCTACTTCGCACGAGACGCCTTCCATTAGGTCCCCATCGCTCACAAGGGCAAAAGTGTAGTGGTCTATGATAGGAAAACCATCACGGTTAAAGTAGCTGGAAAGATACTTTTCCGCCAAAGCCATACCTACCGCATTTCCTATGCCTTGACCTAAGGGTCCAGTGGTGGCTTCCACGCCTGGGGTGAGGAAGTTCTCGGGATGCCCCGGGGTTATGCTGTGGAGCTGTCTGAAGCTTTTGAGGTCTTCCAAGCCTATATCGTAGCCCATGACAAAAAGCAAAGAGTAGAGCAT
>JANXBA010000028.1 GCA_025062075.1 Aquificaceae bacterium | reverse complement strand
TAATATTTTCCTTACGCTTTTAGATTTTCCCTTGCTACTGTATATCTCTTTAACTAATTTATTTAGTTCGTACATAAGTTTAAATGATGGAGCATTTATGAATATTTCCGAACCATCGTGAATTTTTGTAAAAGCTAAGTGGTGGTGGATTATTATAAACTGGCACAGGCTACATATCATATCTATGCCATCTGCAGAACAATTCCAATGAGAATTGGGAAACTCATTGTAACTTGGCATAAGGAGATTCATGTATTTAACGCTTATAGGTTCTAGCTTGTATTCACTTGAATTGCAGAAACTACAAAAGTGATTATTTGTTGGTGTGGGGGATCCACTTTTAATTTTTTCAATGTTTCCTACTTTCTTTATGAATTCATCTATGTTATATTCACCCGTAGGGCTATAATTTCTGTATAATTTAAAGAATAGATACCCATATACATCTATGAAGCTTTCTACAAACTCTCTTGTAGGTTTTCCTAAATTTTTCTCTATCACTTCCATAATTTTATTTTTATATTCTTCGTTTTTTTTGAATTCATAAGATATCTCTTCTGAAATTGTTATCTTCGATGTTTTCTCTTTCTCTTTCTCTTTTGCTTTCCATTTCCTTTTAGCTCTATCTCCAATTGCCGACCAGCTTTCCAAAACATACCAATAGTGCCAGAATGGCACTAATTTAATGCGTGAGGTATCCTTATCCTTCCTAATTTTCTCAAACATTTCCGTTTTCATTCTCACACATTCATCTTCCAAGCTAAATACCTCATCAGTTTTTTCGTGTTTTGATAACACTCGCAACAATCCCACCACCCCCGCATTGTATAGCCAGTTGCCCGGATACAGCTCTATTACTTGCTTACTCATTTTTCATCCCTCGACTATCTCCAACATTCCAAAGCCCTCGCTCCTCCTTGCACCTATGCCTATGTCGTACATAATCTTAAGAGCTTCATGGCTAGCCTGCAACTCAAGATATGCTTTTATGCCGGGGTATGTGGCCACAAACCTGTGAGAGGCGTTGTTAGAGCCACACACCACTGGCACTACGCCAACTACCTGAAGGTCCAAAAGCCTTACCTCTTTTCCCGTAATCCTTACCATGTTTTCTCTTAACCTCTGTTTAAATTCGCTAAGGTCTACCCCAACCCAGTATTTAAATCTGTCAGGTCTTTCCTTGCCTATGAAGGGTCCGTCAATTGGATATATGTAGTAGTCTCCGTTCTTCCAGTCCCTTATCAGGAAGGGTGAGAGAGTTTTGAATTTGACTTTTTCAGAAACGAATTTCCTCTCAGGTAAGAGATTGAAGCCCTCAATTTTAGCGGTAGAGCCAAAAAGTCTGAAGTCCTCTTGAGACAGTTCTTTCAATCCGTTGTAAACTCTTATTAAAAACTCCTCGCTATTTGTAGAAAATAGGAGTTTAAAGTATTCCCCCTCAAGCACCTTCCTGTCTCCTTCTGACCTCAAAGGAAAATAGACAGAAAAGGTAAAAGGTTTACTCTTGTTGAAGGAATACCACCTTCTGTAGAAAAGCTCCCCGTCTTCTCCGCTTTTAATAAACGCCTCTTTTATGAGATAGAGAACCCCCTGGCGGAAGTTCTTGCATATCTCCACGCCCCCTTCAAGCCTTATCTTGCAAGAGAGCCTCACTTTTCCCTCCTGCCGTAAGACTATTATACATAGAGCGGGCGGTGTTTTGTTTTCGTTAAAATAGCAAATCATGAGATTGTGCAGCCAAAGTCCCATAAAGAGCCTCGGTGGTGGTCAAGGGCGAGATAGTGGAAAGAGGTAGATTAGCTTGGAAAAACTTGCCCTGTGGAAAAAGAGAATAGAGGAAAAGCTTAGAGCTCTCCTGAAACCTTTTGAGCCTATCCCTCTCTACGAGGCTATGAGCTACTATCCCCTTCTCGGTGGTAAACGCATAAGACCGCTTATAGTCTGCGGAGTTACCCATGCCCTCGGTGGAGACTTAGAGGATGCGGTTACTGTGGGCTGTGCGGTGGAACTCCTTCACAACTACTCCTTGGTGCACGACGACCTCCCGGCCCTTGACAACGATGTGCTGAGAAGAGGAAAACCCACCTGTCACGTAGTCTTCGGCGAAGACATGGCCCTCCTTGCGGGTGATGCCCTTCTGACTTATGCCTTTGAAGTCCTCTCAAGACCAGAGCACTACAAAAGCCTGGGAGAGAAGGAGCTCCTGTTTCTCGTGAGAGAGCTCGCCTTCAGGTCCGGCCCCATGGGTATGGTAGGGGGGCAGGCCTTAGACGTGAGAGGTTTAGCAGGCCGAGAGGAGATTAGCCTGAAAAAAACCGCTCAGCTTTTTGTCTTCTGCTTTCTGGCTGGTGGCGTAGTGGCAAGAAGGCAGGACATACTCCAAGAGCTGGAAACTCTTGGTCTGAAGTTTGGCCTGCTCTTTCAGATGGTTGACGACCTGGCGGACAAGGACGGTTTTTACCAAGTTTATGGGGACAGGCTCTTGGACAAGATAGAAGAGCTCAGAGGAGAGTACTACCAGCTTGCAAGCAGGCTCGGTCTGAATACGCCGGAGCTCTTGAGCGTGCTCGAACTTGCGCTTGGCGGAGGGGGAGGGATTCGAACCCCCGGTGGGCTGTGAACCCACTGGTGATTTCAAATCACCCGCCTTCGACCGCTCGGCCACCCCTCCAGCAGAGGGATTATTATAGCTTTATCTTCCCCTCCTTCAACTCCTTTCTTAGCTGTCTCTCCAGGTCTCTTTGCCTTAGTTCTTCTCTTCTGTCGTGGACTCTCTTGCCCTTTGCCAGAGCTATCTCGACCTTCACCCTACCGTTTTTGAAGTAAACTCTGAGCGGGATTATGGTGTAACCTTTTTCCTTTGCCTTTCCCATAAGGCGTAGGATTTCCCTCTTGTGCAGGAGTAGTTTCCTGCTCCTAAGTGGGTCTGGGGGCTTTATGGTGGCGTAGCGGTAGGGTGCGATGTAGAGGTTGTAAAGAAAGGCCTCTCCCTCCTGAATTCTCACAAAGCTGTCTTTGAAGGAGACGGTTTGCCTGCTCCTTAGAGCCTTGACCTCGGGCCCTTCAAGAACTATGCCTGCCTCGTAGGTCTCCACGATTTCGTACTCCGCCTTGGCCTCCTTGTTGTAGGCCACCGTGTACTCTCCAGAATGCTTTGCCATCTTACCAGTTTAGCACGAGGGCAGGTGCTTTAATATAAACTTAACTACTAGGAGGTGGAAGTGCTCACCCGAAGGGAGCTGATTAAGGTAGGAAGTGCGACCCTTTTGCTACTCTACCTGAACCAGCTTGCCTTGGGTCAAGATGCGGAGGAGGTCTTTCCCCAAGGAGTGGCCAGCGGAGACCCAAGCCAGCGGGGCGTGGTTTTGTGGACCAGAGTCAACCCAAAGGTGCACGCCAGAAAGAGAAAGGACCTCCTCCTTCAGCTCTCAGAAGACCCAAGCTTTAGGAAGTTTTCCACCTTTAGGGTGCCTGCCTCCTCCATCGGTCCACACAGAGACTACACTGTGCGGATAGACCTGCAGGGCAGACTAAGTCCGGGCACCGTCTACTACTACAGGTTCGTCTACGCAGGCGTGAAGTCCATCGTAGGTAGGTTTAGCACACTGCCCCAGAGAGCTCGGGAGCTCACCCTTGGTTTCGTGGTGTGTCAGAACTACTCCGACGGCTACTACACCGCTTACAAACACTTGGCCCAAGAGGAGCTCCATCTGGTGGTCCATCTGGGGGACTTTATCTACGAGAAGATATACGGACCGCCACGCGTGCCGGGCAGGGCTGTAGGGCTCCCCTCCGGCGAGAGAGTCTGCATAAACATAGAAGACTACAGACATCTGTACAAAGTTTACCTGTCTGATCCGAACTTGAAGCTTGCCAGAGCTCTGCATCCCTTCGTCCACACCTGGGACGACCACGAATTTTTGAACGACTGCTACTACGACCACCAGAGGGGCGTGTGGGGCTACTTCGTGGAAGCTCACCCTGTGGGCAACGACCGGCAGAGGATACTTCAGCTCAGGCAGGACGCCATAAGGGCGTGGGTCGAATACGTTCCCGCCCGCGTCCAGCTTAACCCAAAAGACCCAGACCCTCTGAGGTGGATAAGGCTCTACAGGGACTTTGACCTCGGCGGGTTGGCTCACCTCATAGTGTTAGACGAGCGCTCCTACAGAGAGAGACCACCCTGTCAGGGCAGGTTTGGGGTGGAAGGCTGTCCCGAACAGCACAAGACCAGCATGCTGGGAAAGGAGCAGTTTCGGTGGTTTAAAGACAAGCTGTTGGAGGGAGAGCACGGCTGGAAGGTGGTGGCAAACAGCGTGCAGTTCTCCCGCTCTTTGGTGGACGGAAAGTTCGGCTCTTTGGATGCCTGGGAGGGCTACGCAGGAGAGAGACAGGCCATCCTTGACCTAATCAGCAAAGGCGGAAGGAAAAACCTGCTCCTTCTCAGCGGGGACAGGCACGCAGCCATGGTGGCGGAGGTGCCCGACAGCTACGACAGGCCTTCTCGGGTGCTGGGTGCGGAGTTCCTCACGCCTGCCCTCTCCTCCATAAACGCCTTGGAAGGAGGGTGGTGGAAGCGTAGCTGGCCTCAGTATGCCACGCTGGAGGACTACGAGCGTGCGGAGACCTCCCAGAACCCCTGGATAAAGTACCTCAACATGAGAACCTGGGGCTACAGCCTGATAAAGCTCAGTCCGGACAGAGTGGAGACCACCCTGCTGTCTGTGAACAAGTACGACGAGGAAGCCCAAAAACGGGTAATGGCAAGGTTTGAATACAGTCAGGGAGAGCTCAGGAGGAAAGAAGTTAACCTATAGGAGCATCTTCTTTGAAGCGTTTACAAACCGACGGGGAAGCCTATATTCTACATTTTGGAATGGAACAAGCTCAGCAAACCTCCAAGGGCTACGCCCTTCTGGTGGGCTCTCTTATAGTATTCACCGCAGTGCTCATAGTGGGCCTTTTTCACCTAGAGCACAGAGGCGTGCTCTACTTTGCCCTTTTGGGAGGCACGCTAGCGCTGTTTAGCTTTTCCCTGCTCTCTTACGCCCTTAGCGTCCTGTCCTACCTGAGGCAGGAGTACGCAAAGAGGAAAAGTTTTTTCTCTTTTCTCTTTGACTTTTTGGCGGACCTGAGGCTTGCCCTTTTCCTGATGGTGGTGCTGGGCATTCTCTCCATGCTGGGCTCTACCTACGTCCAGCAAGGCCAGCCCATAGAGTTCTATCTGGACCGCTTTGGTGCGGACCTTGGCTACTGGCTGTGGAGGCTCTGGATAACCGACGTTTTCCGTTCTTGGTACTACATAGGCTTTATCGTGCTGCTTGCAATAAACCTGACCGCCTGCTCTTTCAAGAGACTGCCCCGCGTCTGGGTTCAGAGCTTCACCAAGGAGAGGTTTCAGAAGTTGGACAACCGTCTGGAAGAGCATCTCAAGCCCATTGTCCTGAAGGTGGACTCCTCCGGAGAGAAGTTCGTCAAACTCTTGAGAAGGCAAGGCTTTAGAGTCTACAAGGAGGAGGAGGGCGATAGAACCTACTTCTATGCGGAGAAGGGTAGATACGCCCGTCTGGGCGTCTACGTGGTGCATGTAGGTCTGTTGGTGATTATGGCAGGTGCGCTGGTGGACGCCCTGCTGGGCGTGAGGGGCTCCCTGGTAGTGCAAGAAGGTGCGAAGGGAGACACGTTGCTCATACCTGCCAAGGAAAAGGCGCTAAAACTCCCCTTTCAGGTGGAGCTCAAAGACTTTAGAATAGTGAGCTATCAGGAAGAGTTTGAGAGAAGGGGAAAGCAGAAAGAGACGCCTTTTGCGCAGGCCATAGCCAGCTTTGAGAGCGACATAAGGATAATCCAGAAGGGCAAGGTGGTCTCAGAGGGCACGACTGCGGTAAACTCCCCCTTTGACTTCGGCACTTACAGGATTTTTCAGGCCACATACGGCCTGACGGGCCAAGCAGGTAGGGTGAGGCTGGCGGTATTTGACAAAAAGCTCGCTCCCAAGGACCCGCAGAGTGCCTTTATAGGTCATGTGGAGCTCCAGGCGGGAAAGGTCTCCGAGTTCAGGGACATGCTTCTGGCCATAGACAGGTCCACGCTGAACGTGGAGGACGAGCAGAAGGGCTTTGAAGGGGAGCTAAAGCCTGCCCTCGTGGTAAAGGTGCTAAGAGAGGGCAAGGCCTACGACGTGCCCGTGGTCTACTCGCCAGAGTTGACCGTCTTTGCCCAGTCTCAGCTGGCTGACCTTTCAGACTTTCCCTATAGCTTCTTTCTGGTGGATTTTGAACCGCAGTTTTTCAGCGGTTTTCAGGTCTCCCGACAGCCCGGCACGCCCATTGTATGGCTGGGCTCCGCCATGGTGGTAGGTGGCATGTTCCTTGCCTTCTACACGGTCCACAGAAAAGTCTGGGCTAAGCTGGAGGGGGCTACCCTCAAGGTAGCCTTCTGGTCTCACAAGTTCAAGGAAGAGTTCAAAAGAGACTTTCTAAAATCTTTGGAGGTTCTCCAGCATGAGAGTGCTTCTGATGGAAAACAACCTGATTTTGCTAAGCAGGATAAAGAGCTCCCTGAGCGGTCACGAGGTGAGGGTGGGCAAAGACTATCAGGGTGAAGAGGTGGTGCTAATTAACTTAGAGCAGTTCTCTCCAGAGCTCGTAAAACTTCTGAAAAAGGCAGGGGCGAAGGTCGTAGCCTACTGCGGACATAAGAATTCAGAGCTCGTCCAAAAGGCTGTCCAGATGGGGGCGGACATGGTGGTTCCCAACAGTCAGATTGTTCGGGCCGGGGAGCTACTACTTAGCTTGCAAGAGGGCTAGTAGAGCCGTGCCCCCAAGGCGGGGGCAGAGCCTTTACTTGGGCATTATGACCGTGTCTATCACGTGTATGACGCCGTTGGAAGCGTCAATGTCTGTCCTGACGATGTTTGCGTTGTCTATCTTAGCACCGCCCCTTAGGCTGATGGTGGCCTCCTGTCCCTGCAGGGTTTTCACCTTCTGGCCTTCTTTGAGGTCCTTGGAATAGACCTTTCCGTCCACCACGTGGTAGAGAAGCACTCTTTTGAGTGCCTCCTTGTCCTTCAGAAGGGCGTCCAGCCTCTCTTTGGGAATCTTCTTGAAGGCGTCGTCTGTGGGTGCAAAGACGGTAAAACAGCACTTGTTGGCGAGGGTGTCTTCCAGGCCTGCCTCCTTGAGTGCGGTTAGCAGGGTCTTGAACTGTCCTGCCTGCTGGGCGGTTTGTACTATGTTAGGCCTGCTCTGTCCTGCTCCTGCCTTCTGCCCGCCCTTTTCTTGCATGCTGGCCACAGCAAGCCCGGCAGCAAAGGACAGAACTGCGGTCCCAAGAATTAGCTTCTTGTAGAACAGCGCCCTTAACATGGCCTACACCTCCTCGTGGTTTTACTAGAAAAGTTAAGCCCCTACCTGAACTATTTGGAGGTCTTGACCAAACCGTTTACCTGCGCTTTTCTACGCTTTAAGAAAGTGAGGCGGAGCACGTGAGGGCTATAATATACTCATGCCCTCTCATGAAGCTCAGGGTAGGTTTAGGCTTTGACTCACACCCCTTTGAAAAGGGCAAACCTCTGAAGTTAGGAGGAATTCTCATAGACTTTCCCATGGGCCTGAAAGGGCACTCTGACGGCGACGCTCTTCTGCACGCCGTAGCTGACGCCTTGCTGGGTGCGGTGGGAGAGCCGGACATAGGAGAGCTCTTCCCCGACACGGACCCACGCTGGAAGGATGTGGACTCTGTTCTTTTCTTGAAAGAAGCCCTGCGAAGGGTGCGGGAAAAGGGCTATCGCCTCCTCAACCTTGACTGCGTAATCCTCGCAGACCAGCCCAAGATTGCACCCTACAAGGACTCCATAAGAAAGAGCCTGTCCGAGCTCCTAGAGCTCCCGGTGGAGTGCATCTCAGTAAAGGGAAAGAGAAGGGAAGGATTCTGTCAGGAGGAAGGTCTGGCCTGCCTATGCACTCTTTTGCTGGTTCATGAAGGTTAACCTTGCCCTTTCCGGAGGTGCGGTCAGAGGTGTCGCCCACATAGGGGTCATAAAGGCCCTTGAAGAGCTCGGGCTACAGGTTGCAAAGGTTAGCGGGGTGAGCGCAGGGGCGCTGGTGGGAGCCTTTTACTGCGACGGCTACACTCCTCAGGAGATGCTAAAGGTGGTCAAGTCAAGAGACTGGCTTCGCTACCTCAAGCCGGTGGTGCCGAGGTTAGGCCTCATATCCCTTGAAGGGGCGGAGAAGTACCTGAGAAAGATGCTGTCCGCAGAGAACTTTGAAGAGCTCCCCAAAAAGCTCACCGTAGGGGCGGTGGACATAAAGAGCGGAAGCACCCTATTCTTTGACAGGGGTTATCTTCTACTGCCCCTCTTGGGGAGCTGTGCCCTGCCGGGTATCTTTGAGCCGATAAAGTACAAGCACTACCTGCTGGTGGACGGCGGTATAACCAACAACCTGCCCGTGGAGCCCCTACTGGGCGAGGAGGGTCTCTTGGTGGGCGTAGACGTAAACCCAAACACACCTTTGGAAAAGGTGGGGAATATATTTCAGATACTCATGAGAAGCTTTCTCCTCTCGGTGAGGTCCAACGTGGACAAGAGAAGGGAACTCTGTCATGTGGTCATAGAGCCAGACCTGCAGGGATACACGTCTCTGAGCCTTCTGAGAGTAGAGGAGATATACAGACTTGGCTACGAAAAGACCATAAGCCTCATGAAGCCCTATGCCCGATAACCGAGTGCTCATAGACCCTTCTGAGAGCAGGCTGAAGGTGGCAGGCCGGGTCTTTAAGTTAGCCCTTCCCATTATACTGTCTAACCTGCTCTACTCGGCGGAGAGTGCCTTCTCGCTACTTCTTGTGTCCGGACTCTCCGCCACTGCGGTGGCGGCGGTGGGGTATTCCGCCAGCATGCTCTGGTTTATCTATTCCCTCATGGCCATTGCCTATACGGGCACCTCAGTGCTGGTCGCCCAGAGGGTGGGCGCAGGTAAAGACCCCTCTCCCGCACTCCTGTGGGGCATGGTGCTGGCCACCCTCATAGCCCTACCCCTTACCTTCTGGGGGGAAGACTTGGTGGTCTATTTTATGCTCGCCTTTGGGGCCTCCACCGGCGTGGCGGAGCTCGCCCGAGAGTATCTCAGACCTGTGTTTTTGGTAGTGACCGTGAGCTTTCTCACCGAAGTCCTGTATGCGGGATACAGCGGATACGGAGACACGAAGACCCCCTTCAAGGTGGCCCTTTTGATGAACTTGGTGCACATCAGCTGTGCATACCTTCTCATATACGGCGAGTTTGGCTTTCCAAGGCTTGAGGTGTCAGGGGCCGGTTGGGGCGTTGCCCTGTCAGAACTGACGGGCTTTGTCCTCTACTGCTACCTCTACCTGCGTCATAGGAAACCTTTCCCGGTGAGGCCGTCCTTTGACAGAGGCGTTCTCCTGCAGATGCTCCGCATAGGTGCGCCCAGCGCAGTGGAGAGGGCTACCACCAGTCTCTCCTTTAATGTCTTTGTGGGCCTCGTGGCCCAGTTTGGCGACAAGGCGTTAGCAGCCCATCAGGTGGGTCTGAGGGTGGAGAGCATCTCCTACATGGTAGGCTTCGGGATGATGATAGCCTCCACCACCCTGTCTGGACAAAACTACGGGGCAAAGAACTTCAGGGGCCTTGACTACGGGGTGAAAGTGTGTGCCCACTCCACTGCCCTCGCCATGGGCTTTATAGGCCTACTGCTCATGGTCTTTCCCCACCACCTTTCTATGGTTTTCACCCGCGACCCTGAAGTGATAAACTATGCGGTTTACTACCTGGTTATCGTAGCTCTGTCTCAGCCCCAGATGGCTTACGCTAGCATCTTCTCCGGCTCTCTCAAGGGCATGGGCAAGACTCACCTCATCCTCGTGGTAAACCTCTCCTCCTTCTGGCTGTTTAGAATCCTGCCCTCTCTGGTGGTGTTGGAGCTGTTTTCCCATCCAGTAGTCCCTTGGGTCTTTATGAGCCTTGAGACTACCCTCAGAGCTCTAATCTTTTACTGGGTATACAGAAGAGAGGTCAGGCGATATCTGTAGAGGACTATATTATACAGATAAAGCCAAAAGGAGGTTCCTACATGCTCAGAAGCGACAAGGTCAAAAAAGGAATAGACAGGTCTCCCCACAGGGCACTTCTGAGGGCTTGCGGGCTTTCGGACGAGGACTTTGACAAGCCCTTGATAGGCATAGCCAACTCCTACATAGACATCATACCCGGCCATGTGCACCTCAGAGAGTTCGTCCAGCCCATAAAGGAAGAGGTAAGAAAGGCCGGGGGCGTGCCAATAGAGTTCAACGTCATAGGGGTGGACGACGGCATAGCCATGGGGCACTACGGCATGCACTACTCCCTGCCCTCAAGAGAGCTCATAGCGGACTCCATAGAGACGGTGGTGGAAGCCCATCAGCTTGACGCTCTTATCTGCATACCCAACTGCGACAAGATAGTGCCCGGCATGCTCATGGCCGCCGCAAGGCTGAACATTCCCACCATCTTCATCAGCGGGGGGCCCATGCTGGCGGGTGAGGCAAACGGCAAAAAGGTGGACCTCATCAGCGTCTTTGAAGGCATAGGTCAGCTCAAGGCAGGGAAGATAACGGAAAGAGAGCTCAAGCTCATAGAAGAGCAGGCCTGCCCTACCTGCGGGAGCTGTTCGGGCATGTTTACCGCCAACTCCATGAACTGCATCACAGAAGTTCTGGGTCTGGGCCTTCCCGGCAACGGCACCGTCCCGGCGGTGGACCCGCGCAGGGAGCTCTTGGCAAGGCAGGCGGGAAGGCAGATAATGGAGCTCCTAAGAAGAAACATAAGACCCAGAGACCTGCTCACCTTAGAGACCTTTGACAACGCCTTTGCGGTGGACATAGCCATGGGCGGCTCTTCTAACACCATACTGCACCTGCTTGCCATAGCCCGCGAGGCCGGGGTGGACTACGACCTTGAGAGGATAAACCACATATCCAAAAGGACGCCCACTCTCTGCAAAATCTCGCCTGCTTCCCACTACCACATACAGGACCTAGATAACGTGGGCGGTATTCCGGCACTGCTCAAAGAGCTCCTAAGAGGTGGCTACCTGCCCCACCCGGACAGACCTACGGTGAGCCTGAAAACTCTGAGGGAGATAGCGCAGGAAGCACCCGATGCGGACGGCGAAGTCATAAAAAAGGTCGAAAGCCCGTACTCTGCGGAGGGCGGTATAGCGGTGCTCTTTGGCAACTTAGCCCCCGAGGGCTCTGTGGTAAAAACCGCAGGGGTGGACCCAAGCATGTTGGTCTTCAAGGGCGAGGCCATATGCTTTAACTCGGAGGAGGAGGCCATAGAGGGCATACTTGGCGGTAAGGTAAGGCCGGGGCACGTGGTGGTCATACGCTATGAAGGCCCAAAGGGCGGTCCGGGCATGAGAGAGATGCTCTCGCCCACCTCCGCCATCATGGGCATGGGGCTGGGGGACAAGGTGGCCCTCATCACCGACGGCAGGTTCTCCGGCGGAACCAGAGGCGCCTGCGTAGGTCACATAGCCCCAGAGGCCTCCGCTGGCGGTCCCATAGGCATAGTGCAAGACGGCGACCAGATACTCATAGACATACCCAACAGAAGGCTGGAGCTCCTTATCTCTGAGGAGGAGCTCTCCAAGAGAATGGAGAGCTTCAAGCCCCTGCGGAAGGAGATAAAAAGCCCGTGGCTCAGAAGGTACGTAAGGTTTGTCTCTTCAGCATCCAAGGGGGCGGTGCTGGAGGCGTGATATAATATGTCCTATGAAACCCCTCCTTGACCTGATACCTTTTGTGCTCTTTTTGGGTATAGTGCTTGCCAGCGTAGCTGGGGGAGACTTGATAAAACTCATAGGAGGTGTGGCCATGGGTATATCGCCTGTTTTGGTGCTGATTGTTGCGGTGATTGTTTTTCTGGCCTCTGCCCTGAAGATAATTCCCGAGTACCAAAGGGCGGTCATCTTCAGGCTCGGTAGGGTGATAGGGGCCAAGGGGCCAGGTCTGTTCATTCTGATTCCCATAATAGACAAGATGGTCAAGGTGGACCTAAGAACTGTCACCTTGGACGTGCCCACTCAGGACATCATAACCCGCGACAACGTGTCCGTGAGCGTGGATGCGGTGGTTTACTTCAGAGTCATAGAGCCCGTCAAGGCTATCGTGCAGGTGGAGAACTACCTGTATGCCACCTCCCAGATAGCTCAGACCACCCTCAGGAGCGTCTGTGGTGCGGCGGAGCTGGACGAGCTCCTCTCGGAGAGGGAAAAGCTCAACATGCAACTTCAAGAGATCATAGACAGACAGACGGACCCTTGGGGTGTCAAGGTGGTGGCGGTGGAGCTAAAACGCATAGACCTGCCCGAGGAGCTCCGGAGGGCCATGGCCAGACAGGCAGAGGCAGAAAGAGAGAGAAGGGCCAAGATTATCACCGCAGAGGCGGAGTACCAGGCGGCCCAGAAGCTGGCAGAGGCCGCACAGATACTCTCCACCCAGCCTATAGCCATACAGCTCAGATACTTGGAGACCATCCAGAACGTGTCTAACAAACCCGGCAACACGGTCCTGATACCCATACCCACAGAGCTCTTTAGAGTGTTCTTAGGTGAAGGTAAGGTACAAGGTCAGGGTTAACAGGGCGGGCGTAATCTTTATCGGCATCTCCGTCTTTTTGGGGATTGCGGCGGTAAACACCGCCAACAACCTGCTCTATCTGGTGGTCTCTTACCTGCTCTCTTTCATGCTCCTGTCGGGCGTGTTCTCCCTGTACAACATAAAGGGGCTGGAGGTGGTGCCCTTTTTGCCGGAGGAGGTTTACGCTGGTGCGGAAGTGCCCCTCCGCATAAAGCTGAAAAACCACAAAAGACTGCCTGCCTTTTTGGTAGAGGTAAAGTGCAACGGCGGGGCTGGCACCTTTGCGGTGATAAGCAGGGAGGGTGAAGACACCCTAAGGGTGGTCTTTGACACAAGGGGTGCATACCAGGGCTTTCTTGTGGAGGTGACCTCTTCCTTTCCAGTGGGTCTTTTCGAGCGCTTTTGCATTCTTGAGGTACCCCTCAAGTTCGTAGTCTTTCCGAGACTTCTGCCCTGTCAGGATGCACTCCGCCGGCTAACAGGTGGCAAGGGAGAGCAGGCAAGCTCAAAAAGCAGGAAAAGGGGCTACGAGGAGCTCCAAGGCATAAAGGAGTATTCCAACGAACCCATAAGGCTGGTGCACTGGAAGCTTTCTGCCAAGACGGGAGAGCTTTATGTGAAGGACATGACCGAGGAGTCCGCCCCACCGCTCTTTCTGTCGCTGGAGGACGTGGAGGGTACCTTGGAAGAGCGTATCTCAAAACTCGCCTGTCTCGTGGTCAAGCTCACCGCCCGTGGCCATCCTGTGGGGCTCAAGCTACCGACCAAGACCATAGAGCCTGCCACCGGCACACAGCACAAAAGATACCTGCTCACCGAGTTAGCTCTCCTGTAGAAGTGCCCTCGGATAAGAGCCGAGCACCTTAACCAGCTGTGCCCTCTCCTTTAAGAGCTCTATCGCCTTTCCTACGCGCTCTTCCTCCACGTGACCCTCCAAGTCCACGAAAAACACGTAGTCCCAGAGCTTTTTCTTTGAGGGTCTTGACACTATTTTGGTGAGGTTCACGCCGTATCGGTAAAAACTCTCCAAAGCCCTGAAGAGGGCACCCGCCTCGTCTTTTACTGCGAATATAAGGCTCGTCTTGTCCTTGCCCGTGGGCTTTATGCTCCTCTTGCCCACCACCAGAAAGCGGGTGTAGTTGTTAGGGTTGTCCTGTATGTTCTCCGCCAAAAGGTTCAGGTGGTAGGTGTAGGCTGCCACCTCGCTGGCTATGGCTCCCGCCTGCTCTATCTCCATGACCAGCTCGCAGGCCTTGGCAGTGCTCTCCGTCTCTACGAGCACCGCATCGGGCATGTGTTTGCTGAGCCACTCCTTACACTGGGCCAGCGCGTGCCTGTGAGAGTAAACCCTCTTGACCTCCTCCAGCCGGTCGCAGGTGGACAGAAGGTTGAGCCTTATGGGAATCACTATCTCCCCCACGATTCTCAGCTCGGACTCCAAGAACATGTCCAGCGTGTAGTTGACCACGCCCTCCGTGGTGTTCTCTACGGGCACCACGCCGTAGTCAACCCTGCCTGCCTCCACCTCCTTGAAGACGTCCCCTATGGTGCTCACCGGCACATAGTGGGCGGAGAAGCCAAAGTACTCCAGCGCCGCCTGATGGGTAAAGGTCGCCTTCGGTCCAAGATAGGACACTTTCAGCTCCTTCTCCAAGGCAAGACAGGCGGAGATAATCTCCCGGTAGATGTGCACCAGTGCCTCCGTAGGAAACTCCTCCCCGTAGAGCTCCCTGTTTAGCCTCATCATGCGGTTGATTATCTCCCTCTCCCTTTCTGGCACGTGCACCTCAAGCCCAAGCCCCTTTTTCACCTCACCTACCTTTTTTGCCAGCCTCGCCCTCTGGTTGAGAAGTCTTAGCACCTGCTCGTCAATGCGGTCTATCTCTTCCCTTATAAGCCTTAGCTCCTCCATCAGTAAGCGCTCTGGCAGTCAGGTATGGGGCTAGCTTCCGCAGAAGGGGCACGATTTGTAATAGCTCTTCTTTTAAGCTCACCCACCGCAGGTAAAATTATAGGCCATGGGGAAGGTCGTAGTAGTAGGAAGCGGGGTCATCGGTCTTAGCTGTGCCCTTTACTTTGCCCTGGAGGGGGAGAAGGTGCAGGTGATAACCCGAAACCCGCAAGAAGCCACCTCTTGGGTGGCGGGAGGGATGTTGGCGCCCTTCTCGGAGGGTTTGGAAGGTGAACTCTTTGACTTTTCCTACGAAAGTCTCAAGGCATACCCACAGTTCGTGGAGCTCCTACAGGAGGTCTCCGGCAGAAGGGTTGACCTGTGGCGAGGGGGCATCTACAGACTGGTGCTTGCGGGCGAGGAGGAGCTCTTGGAAGTGGGTAGGCATTACGCAGAGAGAGGTCATAAGGTAGAGGTGCTACAACCCATGGAGCTCTCAGGTCTGTCGGAGGAGGTCAGGTGGATTCTACACTACCAAGAAGAGGCCTGGGTGGATGTGGAACAGCTTATGGAAGCCCTGATGTCCGCCCTGAAGAGGCTGGGTGCGGAGTTTACCATAGACAGCATAAGGGAGGTCCACAGGCAGGAAGACAGAGTCTTAGAGCTAAGAGGTCTTGTCTCCACCTATGGGGGGGACTTTTACCTGTTTGCCACGGGAGCTTGGACGGGAGAACTCTTCAACCTGCCCGTATGTCCCATAAAAGGGCAAGCCATAAAGCTCCGAGATGCCTACCTTGACAGGGTCCACTACTCCTCCGCCTCTTACCTCATACCGAGGGCTGGCTACCTTTACGTGGGGGCGACCTCCGAAGACGTGGGCTTCCTGCCAGGGAACACCTTGGAAGGCTTGAAAAAGCTCTCAGAGGGAGCCCTAAGGGTTGCTCCCTTTCTCTCCAGAGCTCTGGTCAAAGAGGTGCTCTACGGCTACCGCCCAAGCACTCCTGACGGGAAGCCTATTTTCGAAGTGGGTGAGAACTACCTCATAGCCACCGGACACTACAGAAACGGCATCCTGCACGCCCCCATAACCGGGCAGATAGCCCTTGAGTACCTGAAGGGCTCTTCCAGCCCCTTTCTGAAGTCCTTCTCCAGCAGGAGGTTTTTAACCAAAGCTTAACTGAAGTTGAGTATCTTTAAACCTATGGAATACATAGGCAACGTGGTACAAGCGGCCCTCAGCAGGAGAGGCTTTCTGGTCCTTGTAGGCACAGGCCTGAGTCTGCCTTGGACTTCCGCCTTCTCTAAGAGCGTCAACTTCACTGGCATACGGCCAGACACGGAGGACAGGCTAGTGGTGCCTCCTGGCTTTGAGCACAAGGTGCTCATCCGCTGGGGAGACCCGCTAAAGAACGACAAGCCTCTGGACTGGAACCGCATATACCAGAATGGTCCCACCCAAGAAGACGTGGAAGCTCAAAAGCACTGCTTTGGCTACAACTGCGACTACGTGGGCTTTCTACCTCTGTCCAAGGGCGGAGCCCTGCTGGTGGTAAACCACGAGTACACAAACCCAGAGCTTATGTTTGCGGACTTTGAACCCTCCGACAGAAGACCTACTAAGGAAGAGGCCCTCCTCATGTTAGAAGCCCACGGCATCTCCATGGTGGAGCTGTCAAAACACAGAGGGGAGTGGACTTACGTGAAAGGGTCTTCTTACAACCGCCGGATAACGGGCTCTACGCCCTGCCAGCTGTCCGGCCCTGCCAAAGGTCATCCGCTCATGAGGAGCTCCTACGACCCAAAGGGTGAGTACGTGCTCGGCACTCTAAACAACTGCTCGGGAGGCAAAACCCCCTGGGGAACGGTGCTGAGCTGTGAGGAGAACTTCCACTCCTACTTCTGGGGGGATGACAGAAAGGTCAGACACCCTCAGGCAGGGCTGATAAGGGAGATTAACTACAGGTACGGCGTGCCTGGCGACTTTGCCAGAGCTTACGGCTTTTACCGGCACAAGGAAAGATTTGTAGTAGAGAAAGAGCCCACCGAGTCCCTACGCTTCGGCTGGGTGGTAGAGATAGACCCCTACGACCCCAAAAGACCGCCCGTAAAGAGGACAGCCCTTGGCAGATTCAAGCACGAGGCGGCCACCTGCGTGGTAGCGCCCGACCGCAGGGTAGTAGTCTACATGGGCGACGACGAGAGGTTTGAGTACGTTTACAAGTTTATAACGAAGGGCACTTACAACCCAAACAACAGGGAGGCCAACATGGAGCTCTTGGACGAGGGAGAGCTCTACGTGGCCAGATTTGACGAGGACCTGACCGGTAGGTGGATACTTATCGCGAGGTGCGAGAAGAGCTCAGGCAACGACTACAGAGTTATCCCCAACCCTGACCTACCCGAGCCTTTCAAGAGCGACCCCGTCCTTTGTTTTATCAACACCCGGACTGCGGCGGATATCTTGGGCGGGACGAAGATGGACAGGCCAGAGGACTTTGAGTGGAACCCCGTCACCAAGAGCCTGTGGCTGGCTCTCACTTTCAACGAAAGAAGAACCCGCTTCCAAACCGACAGGGCAAACCCCAGGGCCTTTAACAGCATGGGTCATGTGATAGAAATAGTAGAAGAGGGTCAGGACCCCTCAGCCAAGAGCTTTCGCTGGCACATACCCCTGCTCTGCGGTCTTCCCAAAGCAAAGAACCCTGCAAAACAACTTCTTCTCTACGGCAAACCCGTCAAGGGCAACACCCCACCCATATCCGCCCCTGACAACCTGACCTTTGACAGACACGGCAACGTGTGGATAGCCACCGACGGCAACGAGAGCACCTCAAGGCTTGGCAAGAAGGACGGCGTCTACGTGCTAAACCCCTTCACCAGAGAGCTCAAGATGTTCCTCTCCGGCGTGCCCGGCTGTGAAATATGCGGTCCCGAGTTTTCTGAGGACTGGAAGACTTTCTTCTGCGCCGTACAGCACCCGGGCGAAGGAGGCAAGGGCGGGAGCAGGACCCGGTGGCCCTACGGCGACGGCTGCGAAGTGCCAAGGCCCTCGGTCGTAGCAGTCTGGAGAAGGGACGGAAGGGCCATATGAACCTGCCCCTTAACCATTTCTTAACAAAAGCTTAAAAAATTCTTAACAGTCTGGGCACATATTCGTTCCAAAATCTGTCAAGGAGGCTCTATTATGGGTGAGTACTTTGGTGATGTGCTGACAAGGGCCTTGAGCAGGCGGGATGTGCTCAAGGGAGCTCTCTTCGGTAGCGCTGGTCTCATGCTGGCAGCCTGTGGCGGGGGCGGAGGCACCGGAGACGCTCAACCCTTGTCCTTCAGGACTATCTACCCAAACGGCGAAGACAGGATAACTCTGCCGGAGGACTTTAGCCACAACGTGGTCATAAGGTGGGGAGACGCTCTTGACAGTGGTCCGAACATGAACCTGAGAAGGATAAGGCAAGAAGGCGTCACCCAAGAGGACGTAGAGCGTCAGAGAAGGTGCTTCGGCTACAACTGCGACTTTGTGGGCTACCTTGAGTTCAGAGACCCCGCCGGAGCTACAAGAAGGGTTTTGGTTGTAAACCACGAGTACTGCAACCCAGAGATTATGTTCAGAGAGCCCTTCTTAAGAGACCGTACAAATCCATCAGAAGGCAGACCTACTCGTGAGGAATCCCTTCTCATGTTGGAAGCTCACGGCCTTTCCGTGGTAGAGGTCAACAGAAGGGCGGACGGCTCTTGGGAGTATGTGAGAAACTCCCCCTACAACAGAAGGATAACCGGCTCCACCATGTGCGAAATAACCGGACCCGCAAGAGGACACAGGCTGATGAGAACCAACTACGACCCAAACGGTCACTTTGTCCTAGGGACTCTCAACAACTGCGCAGCTGGAAAGACCCCGTGGGGAACGGTGCTCACCTGCGAGGAGAACTTCCACTCCTACTTCGGTGGTAGTAGGAATAACATAGTAATCCGTAATCAAGATGGCACGCAGAACAACGCAGAAACTGGGCTAATAAGGTCAATTCATGATAGATACGGCGTGCCGGGGAGTTTTGCACCTTACTACGGCTTTATGAGACATGTAGTCCACCAAGGTCGCCGTAGGTTTTTCATAGATAATGAGAATATACAATCTGGAGAGCTACCGGGTGAGCCTAACGAGGCCTTTAGGTTTGGCTGGGTAGTGGAAATTGACCCACAAAACCCCAACAGCGTGCCCAAGAAGAGGACTGCTCTTGGCAGGTTTAAACACGAGGCAGCTACTTACGCAATAGCGGGTGACGGAAGGGTTGTGATATACATGGGCGATGACGAAAGGTTTGAATACGTTTACAAGTTTATAACAAAGGGCAGGTACAATCCTGCTAACAGACAGGCAAATATGGACCTTTTGGACGAG